>JAHZKP010000019.1 GCA_022600345.1 Alphaproteobacteria bacterium
CGCACAAGCCCTTGACGCCGTGCTCGCGGAACCTTCCGACCCACTTGCCGACAGTCTTGGCGGTTGTATGGAACGCCCGGGCAACAACGGCCTTTGGTTTGCCGTCATCCACAACGGCGCGCACCATGCGCTCTCGACCGTCGGGTGTAAGCGGTGCATTCTTGTGAACGTTCATTCGGTCCTCCGGAGAATCACTGACGATTCGCAACATCAGCGTTCCCGGTCCTGACCGAATGGACAATCTCCAATGGAGAAAGCGAACAACCTTCTGGAAATACACATCTAGCACCCGGGCAACGCAAACACAGCGGTCTATTCCGCCAGCGCCACCGGCTGCCCGGCACCTCTGATGCCCTTGGGAACAGGGATGTCGGTCTTATCATAGTCCGTATTCAAAACGAGGTGAGGCCCGCCGTAGAGACGCATGGTTCGAGCGACGATGGCCGTATAAGCGGAATCGGATGCAATCGGGCTGTCTGCATCGATATGAAGCTCACCCCTGGGAATGTAGATCGTTCCCAGCAGAACCAATGCATTGTTGGACAACAGCTCGAACTTTTCGCCCTCTGGACGCGAGCGCGACTCGAAGATTAGCAGGCCCGCCATTTCCCCTGAGATGGGGGCAGTCAAAGAGATAAGGGTCTTTGGTTCGAACTTGAAGTTTGCTCCATTGCCGACAAAATAGAGCCCAACATTCACCCCCGTGAGACTGGCGCCATCTTTGACTATCAGCGGCCCGTCCTTGAAAATATACGTGCCAGGGGTCAGCACAACCTGCGTTCCAGCCTCCAAAGTCAGGCCACCACAATACGTTCCCGGCAAAAGAGTGCCGCCGACGCCCTGTATGATGGGGACGAGTTTAGTACAATTGCCCGGTTGGGGCTCAACGCGCCCCGACAACGGGTCATCAAAGCCGGGGCAATCTGTCATCGGAGTTGGGTTGAAGTTACCCGGACCACCGGTTTTGCCGCCGCGTGAGCAGATGAACGTGGCCGTGAGGTTGGCGCTATTCTTGGCTTTGATTGCATTCGTGTGCGATGAATTCGAATACACAGCACAGTTGCGACCTGTAACGCGCGCTTCGTGCTCAAGAGAAAGCGTGCCATTCGCAGACGGGTGAAGCCCCAGGACGCAGATATTGGGTTGACCAATGACACGCGCCACGCTGCGAATTTTCAAATCTCCAAACTTCAAACCGAAGCCGCCTCCGACCAATGCATCGACCTTCTGAGTGATCGAAACCCGCACCTCTGGCGGGTCGCCTGTAACGTTGGCATTTATGGTCGGTGGCGCGGCATTCTTCTTGGCAAGCGAGTCGCGATTGGCCTCGATATATCGCTTGGCCATCGCCTTTACGACGGCGGAGACATTCTCACGCTTGGAATCGGAAAGGCTGAGCTCTTTCGCGCCTGCCAAAGCCGCAGTATCGGCTGCGTCTTGGAGGACAGTTTTGTGGGAAAGCGTCCAGGCATAGTCCATGGCGCTCAAGCTGATGCCGAGCAGGATCGGCAGCGCTAAAGCAAACTTTACCAGGATGGTGCCGCTTTCGCTTGCGCTGAATTGCCTCAAGTTTTTACGATACAGTTTCATGGCCCTCATTCTTGGGGGAGTGCTGGCGCGGGCTGCATCAGCCTTCATCTGAAAAAGGCAGGAGCAGTTATTTAAATTAATCCTCCCAAAGAATAGATCGGAATTCAATCAAATTGGAATTTTGCAAAAGTCTATAAAAATTGTCCGTTTCGATGTTTCCCAAAACGAAACGCTTTGCATAAACCCGCCCAAGCTCCTTTACGCTGCATCCACATCCTCGACATAAACCCGGTCTGCCGGCAGGACCAGCATCGCCGAAGTCCCCTCATTGGGCATCGAGCGGATTTCCAGGGCACCCCCGTGCGCTTCGGCAATGGCCTTGACCAGTGCCAGACCAACGCCTTCTGATTTCTCCTGGTCGGCGCGTTCTTCCTCATTGTTGGGATGCAGGCGGGCGGCATAAAAGTCGGGTTCCATGCCAGGACCCTCGTCATTGACAACCAGGGTCAGCATGCCGTCGGGGTGAACATCAGCCTCCAGAGTTACGTTGGAACCCTCGGGCGAATAACGAACGGCATTGTCGATCAGATGCGACACCGCCAGCGAGAGCCCCTCGGGGTCGCAGGCGATGTAGGCATCCGATGGCGTGCGTACGACCGACACAGGGACATTGCGCCCCCGCGCTGCTTCAGACAGCCGCGTCTGGGCGTTCGCAAGGATATTGATGAGTGGAACCCGCGTGTCCCTGACGCTGACCTGCGAACACAGTGCCCTGGTCAGGTTTTGAGCCTGTGCCAATACGCCTTCGATCCGCGTCGCCTGATCGCCGATCGAGCTTATATGGGCCGCGATGTCATCGATGTCTGTGCCCGATTCAAGTGCAGCAACAAGGCGTTCAAGCGAGGACTGGATTTGAGCGGTTCCCTGCGTGCCAGCTTCCAGCGTTCGGCGCAACACCAGGTCCTTGATCCGGATGGCGGCCTGCGAGCGCTGCGCCTGCATCCGCGCCTGTTGGGCGGACTGTGTCAACCGCATCAGGTATTCGATGTGGGCGTTAAAAGTCGACCAGTGCAATGGCTTGGTCAGGAACGATGTTGCACCCGCCGCGAAGGCTTCCTGGATCGCTTTCGTATCGGTTCTGGAGGTGACGACGACAATTGGCAGATGCTTGGTGCGCGGGTGGCCGCGAACGCATTGGATAAGCGAAAAGCCATCGACATTGGGCATATCCAGATCGACAATTGCCAGGTCGACGCGTTTGGCGCTTCTTAAAACCTTCCACGCTTCAGCACCGTCCTCAGCCAGCAGCGGCTCGCAGTCCATCTGTTGAAGCTTGCTCTCAAACAATTCCCGGATAATCGGGTCGTCATCAGCAACGACAACCCGGGTCCTGGATTGGTTTGTATTGTCCTTCTTTGTCATCGACGAATAATCCAACACCGTTCACAGTGGGCAGCAAGCAAGATGCAACGCATAATTTCAAAATTAACATATAGTGCTGCCAATGAACGCCATGTTGAGAAAAAGGATTAGCGATTTGTAAAAAAGTGTCAGGCCATTGGCATTTATCGCTATTTTAAGAGTAAAAAGCCAATCATGCGCAGCCGTGATAAGAAACGAAGGGCGTTTGAGTTGGCTGCGTCGAAAAAAAATCGCCGTTCGATCAGGACGAAGCTGGCCTTGGTCGCGCTTATCGGTGTGATGAGCGCAATGCTTCTGGCTGGCTCGATCGCGGTATGGTCGGCTGCCGAGCGACGCTACACCGGCCTGAAGGATGAGCTGGATGGCGTTGCAGCCACCATGGCGATTGCGGTCGCCCCCTCGTTGTCGAAAAAAGCCTATCGGGAAGCCCAAAACATCCTGCGTGCAATCGGCCGGATGCCGCGCGTCGATTATGCCAGCGTCGTCGATACCAAAGGCACACTGATTGCGGCGTTCGGCGATGGCGTCGTACTGGCGCGCGATGCCGCCCTCGTCAACGCAGGTGAGAAGCCGTCTCTTTTGAGCGCCCTGCGCCTGCAAACCTATCCTCTCGAAGTCCCGGTCATCAGGGGCGGAGAGAAGATCGGCACGCTGCACCTGATCGCTGATGTTTCCGAATTGCGAACCGCGCTGGCTGAAAGTGCTGCTGCGGCGCTTCTGTGGGGATTGCTGGCGGCAACGATCGGCGTGGTGGCCGCGATCCGTATGGGCACATCTGTCACCGGTCCGATACTGAACCTGACGGAGGCCATGCGCGATGTTCGTGCACGCCACGATTATGCCGCCAAGGTGCCGCGCACCAGCCACGATGAAACCGGCGATCTGGTCGATGCGTTCAACGAGATGCTTGAAGAAATCAGAACGCGCGATGCTCAGTTGGCCCGCCACCGCGAGACCCTGGAACTGACGGTCGCCGAGCGAACCAGCGACCTGCGCGCCGCCACCATCGAAGCCCAGGAGGCGAACGCGGCCAAGTCCGACTTCCTGGCCACCATGAGCCACGAAATCCGCACGCCCATGAACGGTATGCTGGTGATGGCCGAACTGTTGACCGCAAGCGGCATGCCCCCGCGCCTGCAACGCTATGCAGATGTCATCGTCACATCAGGTAAGTCGCTTTTGTCGATCATCAACGACATCCTGGACTTCTCCAAGATCGAAGCCGGCAAAATGGAATTGGAGGCGATCCGTGTCGAACCACGCAAGCTGGTCGATGAGGTCACCCGGTTGTTCGCTCAGCGCGCCGCCTCCAAGGGGCTGGATCTGGCTGGCTACGTTTGCCCCGACGTGCCAGAAGCCATCGCCGCCGATCCTGTGAGGCTCAATCAGGTGCTAAGCAACCTGGTCAACAACGCGCTCAAATTCACCAAGACCGGCGGCGTCAGCGTCATCGTGCGTCGCCAGGATGCAGGCACAAAGGCCGGCGCTTCAACCTTGCAGTTCGAAGTGATCGATACCGGTATCGGTATTGCCGAAGATAAGATCGACGATGTCTTTGAAGCCTTTTCGCAGGCCGACCAGACAACCACCCGAAAATTCGGCGGCACCGGAATCGGTCTGGCCATCTGCCAGCGCCTGTCTGTTGCGATGGGCGGCAATATGGCCTTGCAAAGCAAGCTGGGCGAAGGGTCGACATTTTCGCTTTGCGCTCCATTCGAGGTGCTGGAGCCGGGCCACGAAAAGCATGCCCCGGTCAACACTCCGAAAGCGCAAGATGGCCCCGAACGCGCTGTGGTGCTCGCACTTCCGCCAGGACCGACCCGCTCCACCCTGAGCAGTCATGCAGCTGCCCGCGGCTACAGCGTCCTCGAAGTCGATTCATCGTCACGCGAAATTCAAAACCGTCCAGACCAGGCGGTCGCTGTCATTGGCTGCGGCCAGGCCGTGGAAGCAATTCGCGCGGACGATCCAAATATCAAATTCGTCAATCTGACAGGTCTTTGCAATTCGCAAGGGGCGGCCCCACGCACGTACACTGCCGATGCGTCGATTGTCTGGCCGCTGGCGTCCGACGATGTGGCGCAGCTTTTCAACGCCTTATCCAGCGGAGACCTCTCCACGCTGGAAAGCGATGCAGCCAAGGCAATAAAGCAAGAGACTTTCGCCACCTTCACCGGCGTACGCATCCTGGCCGCCGACGACAGCGCCATTAACCAGGAGGTGTTGGGCGAGGCCCTTTCGCGTCTCAAAGTCGACGTGACACACGTCGGGGACGGCAAGGCGGCGCTTGAAGCAGTGCAGGCGACCGAATTCGATCTCGTGTTCATGGACGGATCGATGCCCGTCATGGATGGGTATGAGGCCACCGCTAAGATCCGCGAATGGGAGAGCGACACTGGTCGTGCCGCCATGCCTATCATCGCTCTGACTGCGCACGTGGTGGGAAGCCAGGCACAGTTGTGGCGACAGGCGGGAATGAACGATTGCGTCACCAAGCCGTTCAAGCTGTCGACTTTGGAAAGTTGTCTCGAAACCTGGCTTCCCGGTCGCGCAGTGGAAGCCGCCGACGCTTCCCCCAGGGCGTCGCCGGACGAGCCCATCGACAGCATCCAATCAGCACAGGCGTCGTCCAATCAGTCCGAAAGCGCTGCAGGCGAACCGCCCCTCCTTGATCCCGAAGTCATGGATCAGGTCCGCGAGATGCAGACCGACGACTTCGATCTGGCAGCCCGCATCGTATCCCTTTATCGTCAACACGCCCCCAAGGCACTAGAGGTCCTTGCCGACTCCTGGACCACGGCTTCAGATGAAGAAATCGCCAAGGCGGCCCACGCCCTTAAATCCCTGTCGCGAAATATTGGCGCCATCCGCGTCGGAGAGATTTGCGAAGTCATCGAGTCGACCGCCCGGGATGACGAACTCAACCGCGATGCCCCCCATGTTGACCAATTGCAGGCAGCCTTGAGAGCAACACTGGAAGCTCTGCCCGTTGGCGACGCTGGCGACGCTGGCAACGATGCGAGAGACCAGCAGGCCGCCCCAGCCGCGATTAATCGGCCCTGAAACCGCCGGTCTGCCGCAACGCCTCTCCAAGCACCATCGCCCCGGCAATAGCGACGTTGAGCGAGCGCATCCCCTTCCTCATCGGAATTGACACGGCCTCATCTGCACAATCGTGCACGTCATCAGGAACGCCGGCGCTTTCACGTCCAAGCAGCAGGTAATCGTCTTGTCGAAAGCGAAAGTCCATATAGGGCAGGCTTGCACGGGTCGTAAGAAGGATCAGTCTCCCGCCCTTATCGCGCCGCATCTGCTCGAACGCAGCGAAACTTTCATGGCGCTGTAATTCGGCCTTCTCCAGGTAGTCGAGGCCCGAGCGTTTCAAGGCCCGTCGACTTAAGTCGAATCCGGCCGGTTCGATTATGTCGACACCAACTCCCAGGCAGGCGCCCAATCTCAGCAAAGTACCTGTGTTTTGGGCGATATCAGGCTGAAAAAGTGCAACTCGCATCGACGCCGGACGGCCTCCTTGATAGCGGCGCACGAACAGTCATGTGCGCCAAATTGCCCAAGTAAACATACTAATCTCTGACTTGAGGGCTTAGCCAAACGGTGTCAAACCTGTGGCAATTGGCGCCATCGGCTACAGACCGACTGCGTCAGGCGTTTCTCGCGGCTGGGCCTCCCTGCAATTTGCACCGTTTTACAGCGTGCATTTCCAACGCATGGGGTCGGTTGTGTGTGCCGCTGATAGATGAAGCCGGTGGTATTAGCGAACATGCTGTTCCACCCAAGAGGGAGGTGTCGAGATGTCGGCTGACGTCGAAGATCCACAACGCCGTGATATTCTGGTCGTCGCCGCAACGGCGTTCTCCGCCGTCGGCGCGGCCTCGCTGATATGGCCATTCGTTCACCAAATGAACCCGGACGCCGGCGCCCAGGCACTGGCCTCGACGGAAGTCGACCTTTCTCCCATAGCCGAAGGGCAGGCCATAACCGTCATGTGGCGCGGCAAGCCGGTCTTCATCCGCAATCGTACACCCGAAGAGGTCGAAGCCGCGAAAAAGGTGAAGGTCGACGAATTGCCTGATCCGGTTTCGCGCAACGAGAACAATCCGGGGACACCGGCCACCGATGCCAACCGGACCGTAGAGGGACAAGAGAAGTGGCTCGTGATGGTTGGCATCTGCACCCACTTGGGCTGCATCCCCAAAGGCCAGGCATTAGCTGATTCCAAAGGCGACTTTGGCGGTTGGTTCTGCCCCTGCCACGGATCCCACTACGATACCTCCGGACGCATCCGCAAGGGCCCGGCCCCTCGTAACTTCGATGTTCCGCCTTACAAATTCGTATCCGATACCAAGATCCTCATCGGTTAAGGACCAGAAAGCGAACCATGTCTCACGAATCAACATACGAGCCGAAATCAGCCGCGGCAAAGTGGTGGGATCAACGCCTGCCTGTGCCCCGTATGATGCACGACCAGTTTGTCGATTTCCCAACGCCCCGCAATCTCAACTACCTGTGGACGTTCGGCGGCATTCTGACGTTCTGCCTCGTTGCCCAGATCGTCACCGGCATCGTGCTGGCGATGCACTATCAGCCCAGCGCCGCCGAAGCCTTCGACTCCGTCGACCGCATTCGCCGCGACGTCAACTATGGTTGGCTGATTCAGGCGATGCACGCTTCGGGCGCCTCGATGTTCTTCATTGCGGTCTACATCCATATCTTCCGCGGCCTCTATTACGGTTCATACCGAGCCCCCCGCGAAATCCTCTGGATCCTGGGTGTCTTCATCCTGCTTGCGATGATGGCGACCGCATTCATGGGTTACGCGCTGCCTTGGGGCCAGATGAGTTTCTGGGGCGTCACCGTCATTACCAACCTGTTCTCTTCGCTGGATCAGGTCATCCCGGGCCTGGGCACGGCGATCGTGCAATGGCTGTGGGGCGGATACTCGGTCTCGGGAACGACGCTCAATCGCTTCTTCTCGCTGCATTATCTCCTGCCGTTCGTGATCTTCGGCCTAGTGATCCTGCACATCTGGGCACTCCACGTGGCCGGACAGAACAACCCGACCGGTATCGAGATCAAGACCAAGTCGGACTCGGTCCCCATGTTCCCCTACGCGGTCATGAAGGATGCATTCGCGCTGTTCGTGTTCGTCATCCTGTTCGCCTGGTTCGTCCTGTTCATGCCCGACTACCTGGGTCATGCCGATAACTTCAACGTTGCCGACCCTCTCGTCACTCCGCCGCATATCGTCCCCGAATGGTACTTCCTGCCGTTCTACGCGATCCTGCGTGCGATCCCCGACAAGCTTGGCGGCGTTATTGCGATGTTTGCCTCCATTGCCATCCTCGCATTCATCCCATGGCTCGACCGTTCACCGGTTCGCTCCACCAAGTACCGCCCCATCTACAAGTGGTTCTTCTGGCTGTTCCTGATCTCGTGCCTTGCACTTGGATATCTGGGCGCCAAACCTGCTGAGGGCGTCTATGTCTTCTGGGCGCGTATCTTCACTGCCTACTACTTCGCGCACTTCCTGATTGTTATGCCGATCGTCGGCAGCATGGAGACGCCATCCAAGATGCCCGGCTCGATTACCGATGCCGTCCTGGGCAAGAAGGGGGCTGCAAAATCCGACTCAGGCGGCGGCGGTGTGCCGGCTGGCGCGACCGCTTCACCTGAAGACCGCTGACCGTAAGGGGACAAGAAAAAATGATCTTGAAACGCGCATTCGCCCCTATTCGCGCCTCCCTGGCAGCGGTTGCTGTCATGGGTGGGCTCACGGGCACGGCTCTCGCCGCCGGTGGTGGGGAAGCTCACATCCATCGCCACCACTGGTCGTTTGGCGGTATCACCGGCCAGTTCGACCGCAACCAGTTGCGTCGCGGCTTCCAGGTCTACCAGGAAGTCTGTGCGGCCTGTCACGGGCTGGAGCGGGTCCGCTTCCGCAACCTCGTCGAGCCCGGCGGCCCGGAATTCGACGAGGAAGCCGTCAAGGCGCTGGCGGCCGAGTGGCCAAACCAGATTGCCGATGGCCCCAACGATGAAGGCGAAATGTTTGAGCGCCCGGCAAAGCTCTCCGACATCATCAAGGGCCCCTACAAGAACGACAAGGAAGCCCGTGCCGCTCAAGGTGGCGCCCTGCCTCCCGACCTGTCGTTGACCACCCGCGCGCGCGGCGTTCACACCGACGCACCGTGGTATCAACATATCCCGATGATGGCCCGTGACATCTTCACAGGTTATCAGGAAGGCGGTGCGGACTACCTTTATGCCCTCCTCACCGGCTACGCCGAGAAGCCTGAAGGCTTCCATCTGGCCGAAGGGATGAACTACAACAAGTACTTCCCCGGCCAGCAGATCGCCATGGCCCAGCCGCTGGACGACGAAGGCTCGGTTGAGTACCAGGAAAACGCCGGCGCCAAGATGTCGCTCAAGCAGAACGCCGAGGACGTAACGGCCTTCCTGGCCTGGGCGGCCGATCCATCGCTCAACGCGCGCAAGCAGTTGGGCTGGAGCGTGATGATCTATCTGTTGATCACCACCCTCCTGTTGTACTTCGCCAAGAAGAGCATCTGGCGCAACGTCAAGCACTAAGCCCAAACCGGCCCCATCCAGAAAGGTCGGGGCCAGATTACGGCAGATCCATCAAAAGGCCTCGCTTGCGGGGCCTTTTGTGTTTATCCAGACCTAATGCGAACGAGCAAAATCACGAGTGAAGGCAAAAAGGCATGACTCAGACGGTTCTCGGCATCATCGGCGGTAGCGGCTTCTACGACATGCCCGGCATGACGAATGCACAGTGGCGGCATATCGAAAGCCCATGGGGCCGGGCCTCCGATGAGGTCCTGTTCGCCGAAGTTGATGGCTTGCCGATCCGCTTCATGCCGCGTCACGGTCGTGGCCATAAGGTTCCCCCCTCAGGCATCAACTTCCGCGCCAACATCGATTGCCTGAAGCGCGCCGGCGTCACCGACCTATTGTCGATCTCCGCCTGTGGCTCCCTGAAAGAAGAACTCCCGCCTGGCCACTTCGTCGTCGTCGACCAGTTCATCGACCGCACCTTCGCGCGCGAAAAGAGCTTCTTTGGCGCCGGTTGCGTGGCTCATGTTTCTGTCGCCGAACCCATCAGCCCCGTTCTCGCCGATGCCCTTGAAACAGCCGCCCGCGCCGAGAATGTCGACGTCACGCGCGGCGGCTCATATCTTGTCATGGAGGGCCCGCAATTTTCCACCCGTGCCGAAAGCGAACTCTATCGCTCATGGGGTTGCTCGGTGATTGGCATGACCAACATGCCCGAAGCCAAACTCGCCCGCGAAGCTGAGATTTGCTATGCAACGCTGGCCATGGTCACCGATTACGATTGCTGGCACACCGAGCACGACAACGTCGATGTCGCCTCCGTCATCGCCATCATGAAATCGAACACGGAAAAGGCCCAGCGCCTCGTCGCAAACCTAGCGCGTAACTTTCCCAAACAGCACCCCGCCTGCCCGATCGGCTCCGACCGCGCCCTCGACGTTGCCCTCATCACCGCCCCTGACGCCCGAGACCCCGCACTTCTGGCCAAGCTGGATGCTGTAGCCGGGCGCGTGTTGCACGGCTGAAAACGGGAATGCACGCAGAGCAACTGGCGTAACAGGTCGTGCGCCCGCCCGAGCGTCACAAGAGGAAACTTTGAGATGCTGGTCAGCGTCGTGATACCAGCCTTCGGACGGCCCGATACACTGCAATACGCGGTGACTTCGGCTGCCCGCCAAAGCGGCATTTCTCCCGCAGACCTCGAGATCATCGTCGTCGACGATGCCTCACCAACGCCAATAGAAATCCCTGCCGGATTCGAGAATGCCAGACTCATCAGGCTGGAGAAAAACGCAGGAGCCGGAGGCGCCAGAAACGCCGGCATCAAGGCGAGCCGGGGCGAATACGTCGCTTTTCTGGATTCTGATGATGCCTGGATGCCCGGCAAACTTGCCAGCCAACTAGCCTTGATTGAGGGGTTGGCCGCGGATAACGACCTGTCAAAAGTCGTCACCGCCTGTGGTTTCTATATGCCCAATCGCCGCGATGGCTCGCTTGAACTGCGCATCCCATTGGAAGCCTCGACCCGCATTGAATTCGCCGGTGGTTGCTGGATGTGCCCAGGTACGACCTTCTTCGCGCACCGCTCCGTATTCGATCGTGTGGGCGTATTCGATACGCGGTTTCGCCGTCTGGAAGACTATGAGTGGATGCTGCGCTTTGCTGCCGATGGCGGTCGGCTTGCCGTTACCAGTTACGCTGGTGCCGTCATTGCGCCCTCCGGCCACCCCAAGGAAAAACCCATCCTTGAGGCCGTCGGCCTGATCCGCAAATTGGTTCGCGAGGAAAACTACCTCGACCTGACCGCCGCCCAACGCCACCAGATGGAAAGCTACCTTGAACTGGAATTGACAGCCGCCTGTCTTGGCGAAGGCAAACGCATTCCCGCAGCGTTTCATTTGGCCAGGTCACTTTATCGGCAGCCCCGGCTGACGGGGTCGACGCGAGACTTCTGGACTCGTAGCAACGATGTGCCTGGCGATGTTTTGCAGACCTATCGTGAACTGGTGGAATTGTCGGAGGTATAGGAAGATGTTCGCGGGCTGTTGGTTGGGGTGCACTTGCTTGGCTGACAACGTGTTGGGACAGGCTCAAAGCAAGACACGCTTCACAGCCAGGCTACATGGCATGGGTAAGCGCGATTAAGGTAAGAACCGATGCGGCTTTCGGTGTTCGTAACATCCTACAACCAGAAGCACCTCTTGCCTGTCGCCATCGACAGCATTTTGGCCCAGACGCGTCCGGCCGATGAGATCGTTATTGTTGATGATGCCTCAAGCGACGGGTCCCAGGACTTGATCCGCTCCTATGAAGCAGCCCATCCCGGCATCGTTCGGCCGGTCCTCCACGAGCGCAACACCGGCGTCGCACAGGCGCGCATAGATGCGCTCAACAAAGTGACCGGCGATTCTGTCACCTACGTCGACGGAGACGACCGCTTCTTGCCTGAAAAACTGGAGTTGGAGGAACGCGCACTCGTTGCCAACCCACGCGCGGGCATCGCCTTTTCAAACAACCGATACCAGACCTACGATTTGGCGCAGACGGTATCGACCTGGATTGAAAACGAACCGGTTCCCCAGGGCGACGTGTTTTTCGAAACCTTCACGCGAAGCTTTCCCAAACGCAGCTTGTTTCGCATGGAAATGGTACGCACAGCCGAATGGCGACGGATCGGTTTTCATGACCCCAACCTCAATATCTACGAAGACTTCGATATGCGCATCCGGCTGACCAAACAATTGAAGGCGGTCTACGTGGATGCCATGACCGCCGAAATCCGCAGCCACCAGATGGGCCTGTCAAAGTCGGCAGGCGAGCGCCATATCGCCTGCCTGCGCTATGTCTATGACAAGAACCTTCACTTGACTGACGACCTCGACCCGCCAAAACGCAAGGCAGCGCGCCGCGCGCTGGCCGGTTGGATCAGCCGGGTTGGCGCGCGTGCCACTCTCGATGCGCTTCAACAGGGCCGACCGATGACGGCGGTAAAATGCGGGCTGGGCACCGGGCGCATGTTGCTGGGGAGGCTGCTTTGAACACTCAACAACTGACCCCGGTGTTTCTCATTTCCTTGCCGCGCTCGGGCTCAACATTGTTGCAAAAACTGCTGGCGACCAGCCCGGAGTTCGCAACCACCAGCGAACCCTGGATTGCCTTGCCGATAGCCTATATGCGTCGTCGCTCTGGCGTCGCCACGGAATATTGGCAAGACTCATCAGCCGATGCGCTTGACGATATTGCCAGCCAGCTCCCCGGCGGCGAGGCTGAATTCCAGTCGATCCAATCCGACATGATCCGCCAGGTCTATGCCCGGCTTTCAGCGGGCAACACGAATGCCCGCTACTTCCTCGACAAAACCCCGCGCTACTACCTGATCACCGATTTCCTCAGCGAAGCCTTCCCCGATGCCCGTTTCATCTTCTTATTCCGAAATCCGCTAGATGTGGTCTCGTCGATCCTTTCCACCTGGCACAAGGATACGTTTTCACCCCACCTGCGTTCCAATGATATTGATATCTGGCGCGGCCCCGAACTGATGGCGACAGGGTATGCAGCACAAAAGAAGCGCTCCCTTCGCATCGACTACGAAACCCTCGTGCAAAATCCGCAAGCCGTCCTCGACCGCGTTACAAACTTCCTCAACCTGAGCGAAATTCCCAACGATGCTCTCGACGCTTTTCAAAAGATCGAGTTCGAAGGCCGCTTGGGCGACCCGACGGGCGGCACGAAATACGACGGCGTGGCCGGCCATTCGGTGGAAAAATTTAAGCGGTCAGCATTGAACCCCTATCGAAAAGCGTTCTTTAAATCATACGTGAAAGCGCTGCCAGGCTCGGTCATCGAGGCCTTCCAATTGAACCGGAAAGATCTCCTTGCGCATATTTCGCAAGCCCCATCATCGACCAGCGGCCTGCTGCGGGATCTGGTCGGCATCAACTGGTATCGGCTGTCGAAAAGCGTCCACCAACTTCATTTGGCACCCGGCCTCAGCCCGCTTGCCAAGGCGGACCGAAAAGGCCGGCAACTGGGCTGAGGCCTGGCTCTGCCAAGATGCCGCAAAGGATCAGTTTAACTTCGGAAACTGTAACGTCGCCCCCGCAGCAATCCGGTTCCGCTATTGCTTGTTGAGGTAGCGTGAAATGCGCGGCAATAATCGCTTTGATGGTGGGAGCCGGGCGGGTTTCGCAAGCGGATCGAGCGGAGCTGCGGGCACCGAGCGATAGGTCGATTTGGCAAAGTCGTAAATCGCGTAAGCCAGCGGATTGAGTTCTACAAATTGTTCCCGATAGCCCGGCGGCACGTCCTCATCGCGCGGTGCGATATTCGAATGGGCCGCCCGTGGGTTTGCCTGTCCCAGTATGGTTGCCAACGCCCCGATGCTGTGGGAGATATCTTCCATGATACCCACGTAAAGATAGCGCTCACGCAGCATTTCCGCGCAGTTATCAACGGTCAGTTCAGGTGGAAAATACCCCGGCAAGTAGCTGCGCTTGCGCTTGGTCAGGAAGGCTTCCAGGCTCTCGAACTCGGCTTCATCGCGTGGCGCGCCCTTTCGATAAAGCGGCCCGCCGCCCAACAATCTTTTGGCATAAAAGTAATTCGACAAATGTAGGTCGAAGGGCTCGCGAATGATGGTGATGAATTGATCCACCTCCGGATAGTAGGTATCCGGCCCGCGCTTCAAGCGGTGATTGAAGTGCCCGTGGATACAGATGGGGATCTGCCCGGCGCTCGACAGGTCGTGCTGGACCGGCGGCGTGTCGCGCTTCTCATCGGCGTAATGCTCGAAATAACCACGCCCGAACCAGAATTCCAACAGCGTGCGAACTGACGTGCCCGCGCACTTGGGGACGTGGATAGACACCAGCGGTTTCGTTGGATCGTAGGTCTTGCTGAGCGAAGTAATGGTCCTATTCCCGGTGTTCGGAATTGATCGGCAACTTGATGCCGCAGTCCTGCGGCCGGGCAACCAGGACGCAACGGCCCTGACCGCAATTCGAATAGTCAGCTCTCTCCGGAACCGAATTTGGTGGCCCACGACGACACACGTTTGATACGGCCGGCCACCCGGCTGGATATGGTGTTTTCCTCAGCCCGTGCCAGCGATGCCCGATTGGCTGCCAGTAGCGGGCGATAGAAGATCCGGTTTTCCGGTTTCACAACCTCCCTCCAGGTTGGATAGAAGCGGTCCATGATGTCACCGCAATGGCGCTCGAAAGCTTCTAGCTGAGAAGGCGTCCACTCGGTCCAATGGTAGGGAGCCGATTTAGCCGTATTGGCAACAGTCTCTCCTCGCGCCGGTGCATCAAGGCCCAGCCATTGAAACACCTCGCCGGACTGCTCGGACAGATCTTCCAGGCGGACGGTTTTGATTTTATCCGTCCCCATCTGTGACGTGGCCTTGGAAATGGTTCGGTTGATCTCGCCCCAATACCAGCAGATCTTTTCGAACCGTTCCATCGCCTCCCATTCTTCAGCGGGTACCAAGCCCAGCCGGTCACCGCGAAGCCGGCCGTCGATCCACATCCGCTCTATCGGCGGGCAGTCCTCATAGCGAGAATGGTTTTCCGAATGCCCGGTGTACCATTGCTTTTGCATCGCAGAGCCGACCATATCCATGCCGTTGCGGACCAGCCAGATGTAGCGCGCATCAGCAAACAGCTCTTCGAGAACGGCAACGATCAGCGACAGGTTTTGATTGGATTCAACATAGGTCTTGCCCTCAGGCGCTTGCCGGCTTTCGCGAACAATTTCTCGTACCGTTTCGTGCGAAACCTCGCCATAAGCATAGCCGGAAGCTTCCAGTACCAGTTCCGGCGGCGCTTCGTGAACCGCATGCACGCTTTCCAGTCCCTGGAAGAGCCGGGCCAACGTCATGGTCCCCGATCGCCCGGTACTCAGGATAAATACATGCTCCGACGTCATCTCGCTCTCCACTTGGCGGTCCTGCCCGGATCATAGCCCAACACAATGTCGCCTAATCCCGCCCCGGCTGCGCCTCGGAATGCTGCCCCCGCAACCGGCGCCAGACCAACAAGGCTTTGGCAGTGCAAACGGGCTGGGAAACAACACCGCCGACCAGATCCCCAACAGCACCCAATCGCGATTGACCTTCTGCCAGCCCAGCCCGTCCCAAGGCCCGCATGAGTCGCAGTTTTGTCACTTCAATCGTCCGCAGCAATTGCAGCGCTTCGCTCCAATCATCATTGCCGGAGGCCTCCGCCGTCAAACGGTCAACCATGTCGATATGCGCCCGCCATAGTTTTTCCGCCGTCCCCGAATTGCCCGCCAGCGTCGCCGATCCGGCATGCTGCCGGTAGGCGTAAACCGGAGCGCGAGTTTGCGCAAATCGCAACCCCCTGGCCACTGCGCGCAACAACCAGACCCGGTCGGCGGCAAGCGGAAAGTCCAGGTCGAATGGTCCAACGCGTTCGAAAGCATTGCGGCGAAAGAACCGGGCATTGATGGCCGGCACGCCAAACATCAGACCCCGATACCCCGGCGCGTGGCCCGGCGCGTAGATTTCATCGCCCAGCGATCCGTCTGCCTCCATGGTCAAATAGGCCCCGGTCGCTACATCGACAGCCTCATCTGCCATCAGCCGAGCCCCTTCCAAGAGCGCACCCGGCATCAACTTGTCGTCGGCGTTTAGAATGCAGATAACATCGCCGGTTGCCATCGAGATCGCCCGGTTCATGCCATCGTAAATACCGCGATCACGCCGCCGGTCGACAATCAGGTGGGGGAAGGAGGCGAGCACTTCTGTGGTGTTATCTGTCGAGTTGGCATCGGCCACGATGTGCTCGAAATCGACCCCTCCTTCCTGATCGCGGGCGCTCACAATCGCCTCGCCGATGAAGTCGCCGGAATTGTAGCTCGTTGTAACAACCGAAATCTTCAATTCGGCCCCCGGTCGGGCGCTTGATTGCTACGCCTCAAATCCGAATCCACCATCATCTCGACAAGCTCTTGAAAATTGACGCGCGGCGTCCATCCCAACTCGCGCTTGGCCTTGCTGGCGTCTCCCAACAGCAGATCGACTTCGGTCGGCCGGTAGTAGCGCGGGTCGATCTCAATCAGCACATCGCCTGTGGCACTGTTGATACCCCTCTCAGCCTCCGCCTCACCACGCCACTCGATATCGATGTCGACAACCTTGAAGGCGGCCTCGACAAATTCGCGCACGGTATGGGTTTCACCCGTCGCCAGCACGAAGTCATCGGGCTTGTCGTGCTGCATGATCAGCCACATGCCCTCGACATAGTCCTTGGCGAAGCCCCAGTCGCGCTTGGCATCCATATTGCCCAGATAAAGCTTATCCTGTTTGCCATGCACGATTGCCGCAACCGCCCTCGTGATCTTGCGGGTGACAAAGGTCTCGCCCCGCGTCGGCCCTTCGTGGTTGAACAAAATCCCATTGCTGGCAAACAACCCGTAAGCTTCGCGGTAGTTGACGGTGACCCAGTAGGCATAAAGTTTGGCGGCCGCATAAGGCGAGCGCGGGTAAAACGGCGTGCTCTCGCTTTGCGGAACTTCCTGCGCCTTACCGTAAAGTTCAGAAGTGGAGGCCTGATAAAACCGGCAACTGTCTTCCAGCCGCAAGATCCGGATCGCCTCCAGCAACCGCAACGTTCCAAGCGCGTCTGAATTCGCAGTGTACTCGGGCGTCTCGAAACTGACCGCGACGTGGCTTTGGGCGGCCAGATTGTAGATTTCGGTTGGCTGGGTTTCCTGGATCAGCCGAATGAGATTGGAGGAATCGGTCAGGTCGCCGTAGTGCAACGTAAAGCGGCCATCTGAGACATGCGGGTCCTGATAGAGATGGTCGACCCGTTCAGTGTTGATCAGCGAGGAGCGGCGCTTGACGCCATGGACTTCGTAACCCTTTTCGAGCAGGAACTCCGAAAGGTACGCGCCATCCTGGCCGGTCGCGCCGGTAATAAGAGCAACGCGTCTTTCTGCCATCAAATCTGGTCCTCGTTCGATTTCAGTCGGATATGTATATGGCTGGTGCTATCAGATACCAAGCCCCTGCCGCTTCAAGCTGCGACCATAGGCGCAAGCGTCATCGGTCCGCCCCTAAACTAACCCCGCATCGCCCCCTGTGAGAAAGGCAGGTGAGGCACGTTCGCCAAGGTGCGTTCACGACCTTCAGGCACTGGCGATACCGTCGCGGGCGCTATTTCCGCAGCCGTCCTTCGTTTTCAAGGTACCATTTGTAGGTCGCCTGCAGGCCATCACGCAGTGGCGTTCTGGCTTTCCAACCCAGCCCGCTGAGCTTGCCAACGTCCAACAGCTTCCGCGGCGTCCCATCGGGCTTCGAGGCATCGAACTGTAAAACGCCCCGGAACCCGACAACCTCGCAGATCAGTTCGGCTAACTCGCGGATCGAAAGATCCTCACCAACGCCGACATTGATGGGGCCGCCTTCGTCGTAGTTGTCTCTGAGGAACACAAGCGCATCGGCCAGGTCGTCGACAAACAAAAACTCCCGGCGCACCGTCCCCGTGCCCCAGACTTCCAGACTTTCCGCACCTGCGACTTTCGCTTCATGAGCCTTGCGCATCAGAGCGGGCAAAACATGAGCGCGCTGCAAATTGAAATTGTCGCCGATGCCATAAAGGTTCGTCGGCATCGCTGAGATGTAGCGGTGACCATACTGCTCGCGGTAGGCCTGAACCAGTTTGACCCCGGCAATCTTGGCAATCGCATACCATTGATTGGTCGGCTCCAGCGGCCCTGTCAGGAGGGCGTCTTCGTTCATCGGCTGCGGCGCCATCTTTGGATAGATACAGCTCGACCCCAGGAATATCAGCCGCTCGACCCCGTTCCGGTGGGCGGCATCAATCAGGTTGGTTTCGATCACCAGGTTGTCGTAGAGAAAATCGACCGGCCTCGTGGCGTTGTCGAGAATTCCGCCAACAGTGGCGGCTGCAACATACATTTCATCAGGTTTGTGGGCTGAAACCCAGGTGCGAACGGCAGCCTGGTCCAATAGATCGAGTTCGCTGCGACCAGCCGTCAGAACTTCGGCCCCGGTCCCCGTCAACCTGCGCACGATGGCCGAGCCGACCATGCCGCGATGCCCGGCAACAAAGACCCGTTTTCCTGTCATGTCAGAATGGTCCCATCTGATGCGAACCCGCGCGGTTGATCGTTGTCGCCTTGTTCAAGTGGCCGCGTTATCGAACGGTCAGCTTGTTTCATTTCCAGTGATTAGGCGTTGCCAGGTTGAGCGCCAACGACCGCCGCGATGGTTTCTGCCAGCTCTGCGGCGAACGCGTTTACACCCTTCTCGTTGAAATGCGTATCGTCATAGCGATAGTCAGATCCAAACTGATCGGTATTGGGCCCGGCGATGCACCCTGGCGTCGAACGAATGATCTCGTCCTGGGCCGCGATCACGTCCGCACTGGTGACACCCATCCGATAGGAAACCCGGCACACGATCCACGGAACTTGGAAGGTTTTTTGAACTTCCTCGTGCAGCTTGGAGAATTGCGCCACGTATGAAGCCGTGTCGGTCTCAAGAAGCGTGTCGCGCTCCCCCTGGTGGTACAAAACGTGGGTGACCGGGACCGGGCATTCAGCAATCTTGGGGATGGCCGCACGCATCGCCTCAAAGCACTTGCCACCCGTCGACCAGTCGCCAACTGAAGTTCCACCCTGCGCCAACAGTGACACGACGAAATCTGAAAGCTGCAGGCGGTCCCTCAACAATGGTGCAACCCGCGTCCAAACCGTACCTTCTTTGCCGGTGCCACCTGGAAGCGGGTCAACGAGCGGATGGAAGCTGCCATCATGGTATGCGCGTCCGAAGTCGCTTGAACCTTTGGGTTTGCCGTGATTGGCAACGTTTGATTGCCCCAGAACCAGTACGTGAACAGGTTTCGCCATTGTCTCCAAACCGACCATGAACTAAAAAAACGCCTTCTCAGTCACCGCGTCTTAGTCGATCCGCAACATCGTTTTGGGATCCACCGGGACCGTCATCTCGACTGCATCGACGGTCTCTTTTTCCTCAGGCACCACCGCATGCCGCGTGCGCTGGGCCATGCCCTTCAACCGCGACTTGATTTTCAAGGCGATATCTGGCCTGGAGCCGAATACGACATCGATCGTGCGACCGGCCACTCTCTTCAAGTTGCTCACTTCGTAACCCTCTGGCTCATGAACTTCGCCTGCATCCCCATTGTGAAGGGAAGCCTACCCGCTGGCCTGCTGGGCAAGCGTTTCATAGAATCGGTTCTCGCCCTTGTTGTCCTCAGACACCGAATTGCCCCGGATGGCATTGGAAATAAACATCAGGCGTTCTTCGTAGCGATTGCGGGTCTCCGTACCCTTTTTGAACACGTCGTTGAACTGCTCGAACTGCTTTTGAACTGTCTTGTCGCGATAGAACCGGGATTTGTGAAAATCGCGCATGCGATGAGCCGGGCTCCCGCACAACTCGGCAATCCGGCGTTTCATCAGGTTTTCAGCCAGTCGCATCGCTTCATCTTCGCCAACGCCACCCATCGCGATCAGGTCATCGCGGATCTGATCGACGACTTGCAACGCAAGCTCACTGCGTCGGAGAAAGATCAACTCCGACCCGGCCCGCAGGTAGCTATGATTGAAGTTCCGCGTGCAGATGTACCCGAAGTCTGGAATGGCGTGCATCTTGCCAGCCAGGCAATCCTGCAACCCGACGGCGAAATCGAAAAACCCTGCCAGGAAGCCTTTTTGCGCCCGCCGGTAGCGTTCCAGAAGCAAATCGCGCCGGGTGATCGCATAGGTGGTCGAGAACGGCCAGGCAGCAAAATCACTGGCGCGGCGCTGCGGCGCGGCCGCAACCAGCGGGCGGGCAACCCCCAGGCGCGCTGTCATCTCGTGCGGCGAATCCAGCTTGAGGTGCACAAGCGCACCAAGTGCGGTCGAATAGGCTGAATTCTTCCGCAGGAACTCTTCTGCTTCACCCATGACCTCCATCAACGGGAAATCATCGTCCGAGCCCATAACGAAGAATTCGTCAGGCTCGTTTTCGATGACATCCAGGATACGGTCGAAAAACGGGAAGTCATAATCATAAGAGCGCAAATCGACACTGATCTTGCGAGGACTATCCGTCACGGCTTTGACAGCATTCTTGTAGTCTTCGCTGCTGCCGTCAGCGACGATAACCTGCGTGTCGGGATAGAAGTGGTTGAGAAAGTCCAGCACCTGCCCGAGTGAGGCGGGCCGGTTTCGAGTGGGTATCAGTAGTCGGGCCATGCGTTGGAACTCGCGCTCTGCGTGTTGGCAAATCGCCGAAAATCAGCGGATGAGGATCATGGGCGAAGGGGGGCGATCACCCCCGCATCCCAGACCGGGCTCAGTCACCCGCCTTGTTATCGCGCATGAACAAAGGACTCCAGCTTTTTTATAGCCTTTCAGGCTCTGGTGAAATCACCCACGCGCCCGCCCGACCGTCACAGGGTACGATTGTTTTGGGCGGTCGGGCGGGGGCGTGGGCCGGCGGTGCGATTCCGCCTAAGGCGGAAATGAACTCGATGGTCTTATCGTCGGTCAGCAGGGCAATCGAGCCTATTACCTCAGGTCTTCCACATCAGTCCCTGGCCCGTCGGGAGCATCATGATGTGTGAGCCCAGCTTTGCTGCCACCGCGTCCAGGTCGGTCTTTTTCTCGGAATGAGCCGGCAAGCCGTAGCCGTCGAATATGACAGGGGCTCCCTTGACCAGATGCGGCCAGTAAAACTCCAGAGCCGCGCATTCGGGCATCGTGTCATTCATCTCGATATGCAGATAGGCAACCGGCCCTGGCTTGAATTCACCGAGCGTTTCAGCCACCCGGCCGCGCACGATCTTGGCGAAGGGCAAATCTTTGTAAGCATTGGCGACATCTTCGTAGATGTCCTGATCGTGAGTGTCGGAATCCTTGCTCGGCCCGGTTTCGACGTTGGTCATCGGTTCGGGCGCCACTCCTTCAAAGGTATCGAACAGGTAGAACAGCCGGTCGGCGAATGCGTCCCGGCCGATATACTCGATCACGCCCATCGCCGTGCCGCCGCGACCAACCCCGCATTCGACGAAGTCGCCTTCCAGTTCCTTGGCCCGCTGGGCGCAATCCAACAGCGTATAAACGCGCCAGCGGCGATCGTCGGTCCAACCGGCAATCTCACAGGCTGACTTGTACGCATTCTTGAACCGGTCATCCGTGAGCCAGGTCGCGTTGGCCAGGGATGCGAAGCCGTCGTCCATAATGGTCGCGCTGGTGAATAGTTTTAAGGCAGCGTCCAGGCGCTGGGCATCGAATTCTCCACTGAGACGGCCATTCTCGTGTTGTTCGAGCAGGTGCTCCAGTGCCTTGTGAGTTAGGACCGTTTCGGCGTCGAGCTTGCCCTCATTATTCAAACCAAGAAGTCTTTGCAGCGCCGCGTCAGTTGCAACCTTGTCCAATAACCTGGGCTGACCATCCTTGGGCGCCCTGAGCAGTTGCAAGACAACTTCCATATCTCCATCAGGTAACCTGCCACCGCGGCGCAACGTTACCAAATCTTTCAGCGTTCCCTCGTCCAAAGCATAGTGCATGAAACGCAGAGTATTTGTTTCGTTGATCGGATCGCAGATGAAATTTAACGCAGCCTTCGATACGTCGTCATCCAGGCCGTCACTTGCATACAGCCGGAGAAACTTCTGCACCACGGCATCAGCGGAAATCTTGCCGAACAGTCCTGGGTGACGATCCCCACTGGCCCTGATGAGCCTTAAGAGAATTTCCAATTCTTCGTCTGGAAACTTGCCTTTGCGACGCAAAGTCAAAACGGATTTCAGCAGGCCGTCGTCCAAGGCGCGGTGCAGGAAAAGCAAGGTGTTCAACTCGCTTTTCGGTTCGCAGATGAATGTTATCGCGGCCTTGAATAAATCAGCATCGAGTTTGCCGCTCCAATACAGCCGGAGAAGCTGTCGTAACGCTTGGGCAGGTGTTCGTTTCTGAAACTCTCTCGTCGCCGCGACTTCTTCCGCGGACCGACCGTTGCCGTTGCTTGTCTTACCCCCTGCGTTCAATCTCTTGGTCCCCAACTTATACTTCGTAGCCAACTTTTTTCAGATCGTCGCCAAACACCTCGTCAAAGTCGCGCAAGAGCTTCGGGTCGATCATTTTCTTGTACAAGTTCGGTTCTTGCTTCCAGAAAAAGGCGCCGTCCTTCGCAGTCGATCGACCTGCCTTTTCAAATGCCGCATCGACTTCCGCCTCGCTCTTGCCCAGGTAGGCGCCCAGTTCGTATAAGTTCTGCCGCCCTGTTGCTCACCAGGTCCTCATAGCGATAGCGAAAAATTGGCATCCCCCGGTCAGGCCGGTCCATCCAGTAATTCGTGTTCTTCCACCAGGAGCCGGCTGCTGTAAACCTGGGGTTCAGCGTCCCATAGACGAAGAACACACCAAGAAAAGCCCAGATCATTCCCTTCTCCTGGATTTCATCGAAGTTGGAAAAGCTTGTGATAAATGGGTTGCCCGCCGGTCTGGTCTGACTGTGCTTCTCGAATGGCAAATGGAGAAAGTTGAGGTGCGACAGGAACACATCCAACGGGTGGCGCCGGATATGAATGACGGCGGCATGTTCCAGGTCGCGATCTTCGACTTTCCGGACAAGATTTTGATCATGGCTCTTGTAGAACCGCACCGCCCTGTCATCGGGCAACGTGAATGTCGGTGCCTCGAACAAATCGTCCCGGTACTTATCTGGAATGGAATCCAATGATCCATCAAAGCACAGATGGGTCAGAAAAGTTCGTACCCACGTATTGCCCGATTTCGGGAACGAATTGATCGCGATAAACGTATTCGACACGCCCTTAAACCTCCATCCGTCCCGTCGTTACTGAACGCATCTCCTGTGAGGCCGTTGGGCCGGCACTCAGCTCCCGCCAAACTTTCAGCATGCGCCCGCCCATTTCCTCCAGCGCGGAGCCTGTGTAGTGGGTTCCATCGCCGATATCCTCAAGTCCCTTTGAGGGTGCAGCCCCCATTAAGCACTCTGTAGGCCACAATTTACGGTTCGCATAGAAATCGTTGCGCGCAGACAAACTGCCATTCTGGACCAATTCTCCGCAGATGAGTTTTGTTCGCCCAGCAGACCACCACGGTTTCCCTTGCAGATCCCGAACCATCTTGCCGAATTCCGCCCGATAGGCGTTTAGCGACGCAACCTTTGGTTCGAGTACCATCGTGGCACGCTCATCGTCACATTCGCCCTGCAGCCAAACAAAGCTGTCAACGAATTTAATGCCCGCATCCCTGGCCTCATCCCTGGCGATAGCGGCATCGATTTCCTGGATCAATTTGCGCATATTCGACGCCCCGGCTGACGACCAGGACAGAATCGTCGACGCATTGATAGGTCGGCCGACCAGAAAAACTGTGTCTCCCGTTTCGCGTTGCAACAGGTTGCCGAAATGTAGCGCCGGGTTATTTGGCGAACCGGTTGCTTCGTGGAAGGGAGCCCGCCCCAACTCCGCTCTGCGCCACGCACCACAACCAGCACCGCCCGGCCAAGCCAGGAGCCGATCATTGACGGGTTTGCCGCCGTCAGTTGCCTTGGCATGCCCCAGCATATTTGACTGACCGGCAAACACGACCAATCGGCCTTTGGCACCGCTCACTTCAGCGCGATCATCGAACATGTCTGACATCGTTAGGAATGTGCGCTCTCCACTGCGGCCAGAAGCCTGCCCGACAAACGGCGCTTCGCGGCTGTTTTTGCGCCAGCCGAGGTCGCTTTGTCAATGGCCGCCCAAGCAGCCGGGAATTCCTCAAACACCGGCCATACGGCGATCCTATGGCCATGTGGCTATTCACTTGAATTCTAGTGGGAATTTCGCGTTTCCTGTGCAGCACTTCAACCGCGATGCGCTAAGCTTTTCTGGGGGATTCCCCAAGCTTCCTGCCGTATTTTATCGGCAGCAGATTTCGTCTCTCAAATCGACTGACGAAACGCTGGGCACCAGCCCGTCCGCGCTGAGGAATAAGTGGCGACTGCAGCAAGCCGGAGTGCCGGACTTCTACCGCCAGACCAAAAAACGCAACACTTCAGACTGCCGACTATGGCCGATACGACTGGCCCGGACGATGCTGCCTCTTTGCGAATCAAATATGTGGATAACTTGTGGGGCAATTGAGGATATGGGGCCCTGCCGCCGCCGCCGTGACGATAAAGCAACGTTGTCCGCAGTTATGCACCACACCACGTCGTTCACGCTCACCATCGACCCGGTGCGTCGTTTAAATTGGCTCTGAACTGTCGGCAGAAGTGCGTCATCGGGACTGGTCCCTTGTGACCGGACCCCACGATTTAGGCTGCATAAAGCGGTCTTTAGGTGTCGCTGTCGGTGCTGTGAAGTGATTATTGCAGGCGGCGGATAGAACTTTATCGGCCGGCTAATTGCGCCAAGTGAGCTATGTAGACTTTCAAGTTGCGGGGACGACGGGTGGCGGGACGACTTCGGGCAGCGCTAGCGATAGGTGTTGCCCTTTTCCAACTTACAACTTCAGCGGCCGCCCAGGTTCCTGCCGGCGTCGGAGTACCTCTGGGCGAGCGCCCGGAAGACCGCATCAAGGCGCTGCAAAGCCAGCAGCGTCGGCTGGAGGCCCTTGGCGGAACGGTTGCACCTGTTGAAATCCCCAAACGCCCGGCTGGTGATGAATCCGCCTCAACGCTGAAATTCAAGATCAAGCGGGTTGCGATTTCCAAATCTGCCGTGCTTCCGGCAGGAAAACTGAGAAGCATGATTGCGCGCGTCGAGGGCCGCGAAGTCGTTCTCGAAGACCTTAATCGCCTGGTCAGAGACATTACCAATCTCTATCAAGCAGCCCGTTTCCCAGTCGGCTTTGCGATCCTCCCTCCCCAAAAGGTCGAGAACGGCATCGTCCAGATCGTATTGATAGAGCCGCGGGTCGATCAGGTTGATGTCCGCAGTTCCTACACCGACCCCAGTTACCTGCGCGACCGCATCCCGCTGAAGTCGGGTGACCTGGTCGATGTCTATGCGCTTGAACAGGCCCTGTTGATCCTGCGCCGCACGTCGGTTTCAGGAGTGCAGGTTGCAGCACGGCTGGTCCCCGGCAATGACTTCGCAACCAGCCGCATTGTCCTGGATGTCATCGAGCCCCCACGCCATTCGCTGGTCAATGTCGCCGACAATCACGGCACCAAGGAAAACGGCAAGTACCGCAATCAGACCGTTTATCGCAACGCTTCGTTGCTGGGCCGCGACGACCCGTTATCGCTGGGCACGTCCTTTTCACGCGGCTCCAAATCCACCTTTGGAATTTACGATATCCCGATTGGCATTCGTGGCACGCGGGTGGAATTCCAATATTCGCTGTCCAAGAGCCGTATTGTCGAAGGCAGCTTTGAAGATCTCGACCTGAGATCCAACGGCCAGTTCGCAGCTCTCGAATTCCGCCATCCGTTCTATGTCGGGCGCAAATGGATGCATTACGGTCTGCTTGAAACCGCATTTTCCAACGGCCGCACCGTCACGGGTCCCCTCGAAGTCGGAACATCGGTGGGCCGAGTCGCGGTCGGATCGCGGTTATACCGTTTCGATACCGATGGTTCGATGGAAATGACCAACAAGGTCGTCTTTGTGCGAGCCCGCGCCTACGACAACATTGGCGCCGAGTGGGACAGTTACGTCAAATTCGCCGGAGATGTGCGAGCGGTTCGCAAACTGGGTGCGTTCACAGTGATCGGCGATGTATCCTGGCAGATGAGCCCATATGAATTGCTGCCGTCATCAGAGCAATTCGCATTCGGTGGCGTCTCGACGCTGAGAGCCTATGAAATCAACCAGTTCAATGGCGATCAGGGCTACTTCGGCAGGCTTGAAGCCCACGGGCCCGGCCTCGCATTTTCCGATCTTTTGCAACGCGATGCTTTGGGAGCCAGCATAAACGCATTCGCATTTGTGGAAACAGGTGGCGTATTTCCATTCCGCGATACCAAGCCAAAAGTTCGTCGCGAGGATTTCGCAACCGATGCCGGTTTGGGTTTGGATTTTAGCTTTTTGTCAGGGAAGTTTAATAGCCGCGCAATGATTGCGAAACCACTTGATAAGATTCACGAGCCTTTGACGACCTCTGACCCAAAATTTCTGTTTGATGTAACATTGAAGCTCGACTTTTAGCGCTTTATTCACTGCCTGCCCCCCTATTTGAAGGAAAGAGTATATCTCTGCCGTTATCCTTCCTGGGGTGAAATTCCTACTATGACGATGTTTTCTACGCGTACCGAACGCGCGGCCAAGTCCGGCGTTTCGACTTTCTTTTTCCGTCATAGAAAGCTCAAGGCACTGGCCAGTTGGCTATGTATATTCCAAGTTCTGACCTGGACCATCGCCCCTGCGGCTTTTGCTGGCGGAAACGGCATTGTCACCGACGGCCGAACATCGACGACACTCAGTGTCCGCGGTCGAACCACCGATATCCACACCCGCTCGGTTCACGGCAGGAACGCCTATAATTCCTTCAGCCGCTTTGGTGTCGGCGCTGGAAATACCGTTAACCTGCACGTGCCCGGCCAAGCCGATAATTTGATCAATCTGGTGCGGGAAAACCGCACCGATATTCACGGCACCCTGAATGGCGTCAAAAACGGTAAAATTGGCGGCAATATTTATCTATTGAACCCGCACGGAATAGTTGTCGGGCCAAATGGCACGGTTAATGCTGGTTCCCTTTCGCTGCAAACCCCCACAAGCGAATTCGTCGATGGCGTGCTCGATGCAAACGGTGTTCCCAATAGCACTTCCGTTGGCCGCATCCTGAATGGCTCCGTCCCAATTGGTAATGGCCGGATTTCGATCCAGGGCCAGATCAATACACTCGATAGCATCTATCTGCGAGGCGGTGGCGTCGACGTTTCGGGTGCATTGCGCGCCGGGTCGGCCGGCGTCAAGGCCATGCGCCAGCAGGTCAACCTGGGCGGCCTGGTTCCCGCAGCCAATACAGTGCACCGCACGCGCTCTGGTGCCATCGTCATCGGATCTCCCGGCAACGTTCGCGTATCCGGGCGCATCGATGCCAGCGGCGAACAGGACGTCAAAGGCGGCACAATCGATATCCGCGCCGACGGCAATATCGATGTCGAGGATACAGCGATTATCACGGCACGCGGATTTGGCGCCAATTCAGATGGTGGCGATATCGTCATCTATGCTGGCGATACAGCGACGCTTGCCAAGGGCGCGCTGATCGATGCCAGCTCCGCCGATACCGGCGTTGGCGGTTTCATCGAGTTTTCCGCAATCAACGTTGTCAGCCTGGACGGCGGCCGCCTTGTCGCATCATCGCCCGATGGCAACACCGGCATCATCTACATCGACCCGGCAACCGTCTCCTATACGGCAAATACAACGCTGGCAGCCGGCCTGACGACGGTTGAGGCGACCGAAAAGATCGAGGTCGCAGCCAACATCACTGTTTCGACGGCAAAGTCGGGCGACGCCATCATCTTCCGCGCGCCCGCCATCATCATGAACGCCGGCTCCAAGGTAACGACGAAGCACACCGCGGGCGCGACAACGACTTACGGCGACATCACGTTTGAGACCAAGAAGCGTGAAGGCGGCGATCTGGTGATCCCGACCGATGCCGCGATCACCATTACGAACGCCACGATCGAAGGCAAGGATATCGTTCTCGATGCCCAAAGCATCAATAAGTCCGGCCTTGGCAAGAACACCGCCTCGAGCAACCTGACCCTGACCGGCGCAACGATCACCGGTGAATCGGTCACCATCCAGGCGACTTCGGAGGCCGAAGCCTCGATCCTGTCAACCTTCGATTCAGATGGCGGCGTCGACCAGACCCCGCCGGCTGTGATCATGGACCTGGCCCTCGTGGCATTGAGTTCCAACATTGCCGGTTTCCCTCTGAAGGCCGTCGTCGGCATCGCTGAAGCGAGCGCCAACGTCAACGTCAATTCGGGCACGGTCATAACCGCAACCGGTGAACTTACGATCCAGTCGGAATCGAAAAGCACCTCGAATTCGCCGTCTTATACCGACCTGGCCCTGACGGGTGGTGAAAACAAGAAGGCTCTGCCGACCATCGGCGTGGTCTATGCCAGCACCCGCACCACCAGCACCACGAACGTAGCCTCCGGGGCAACGTTGAATGCCGGCGACAAAGTCGAGGTCAAGGCCACAACCGAAAGCTCGCTCGACGCCAATAACGTCACCATCGTTAACAGCGACGCCAATCTGGGCATCACCATCGGTCAGGCACGCACGACGACGACGGCGAAGGTCGAAAAAGGCGCAACGATCAACCTGACGAACCCCGATGCGAAGACGACCCAGACCGTCGAAGTCGCAGCCGAAAACTCCAGCGAATATAACGCAGCCACCAACACGATCTCGACCACTGAAGGCAACAACGCCGCTTTGAGCGCGACCTGGCTCGATATCGAAGAAACCGTGAAGGCCGAATTGGGTGCATCCCTGACCAAGGCAGATGGCGTCACGGTGTCCGCCAAGTCCGAGATCGCCGGCATCACGGCTGCCGCAGATGCAGGCACCGGTGACCCTGGCAAATGGGACCGCTTGAACAACGCGCTGCAATCTCAGAACTTCGGCGAAGACACGCCCGAAAAGCCCGTCCATGACGCCTTCTTCGGCCGCCTGACCGGGCAGCTCTCCAACATCTCCAACAGGTTCGGCGGCGTCGACCTCGGCCTGCCGTTCCAACTCGCCGGCACGCTGTCTGTTGCCGACGCTGAAATCGATGTCGATGCGCGCATCACCGCGCCTTCCATCACGACGCAAGGCGCCAAGCCCGCTGACGAATCCGATTCCACAGTGGGCGACGTTTCAGTGACATCGGCCGTTGAACTGGGCGGACTCCAAAACATCGCCTCCGGTGGCGCCGAAGACAAGGAAGCCTCCAATACCGCAATTGCCTTCGCCGTTCCGATCACCACGGTCGATATCACCAATCAGGCCATCATCGACGCGGGCGTCTCCATCAACGCCAGCGAGAGCGTTAGCGTCGAAGCGACGACTGAGCGCAAGTACGAACTGTCATATACAGACCTGGATTCCTATAAACAGGCCAACACCTACCTGGGTAAGATCGGCGGCGACCTCGGCTTGAAGGGCGACCACCTGACGTCAGGCGGCTTCTCGGTTGCAAAGCTGGCCGGAAGCCCGGACAAAAAGACCGTTGGCGTCGCGGCCAACATCGACCTGTTCACGATCAACTCCGACACGCTAGCTCGTATCGGCGGCCTTCAGGAAACCGGCAAACCGGCCCCGGCTGCAACCAGCGTGACGGCCAAATCCGTCGACGTGAAGTCGTCGACAACCGTCGGATCGGTTCACGTCAGCGGCAACGTTGGCGATTTTTGGAACCCGGAAGAACTCGCAACCCGCAAACAGGGCCTGCAAAATCCATCAGGCGGCGGCGCAACGCTTGGCGGCGGCGTCACCTATAACGGCATCACCTATGACCTATCCACCATTGCCGAAGTCGGCGACAACGTCACGCTGACGGCGGTCGATGGCGTCAATGTCGCTGCCGACTCCAAGGCGTTCCTCGTCAACATCGGCGCGTCAGGAATGGCCGATGGCCAGGCCAATACCGAAGTCGGTGTACTGGGCGTTGTCCTGGTCAACATCCTTGAAAGCGACACCATCGCGCGCGTCGGGTCCGGCTCGACGGTGACGACCAGCGGTGCGACCGCAGACATGAAGGTGACCGCAACAGATCACTTCTCCAATTGGAATGTTGCAGGTGGCGTGGTCCAGGCCGAGAACGTCGGCATCGGTGCCAGCGTCGGCGTCAACCTGATTGAGCTGAACACAATTGCCTCGATCGATGGAGCCACCAAGGTCGAGGCCAAGCAGGACGTTGAAGTCAAGGCAGCGCAAACTGGCGGCAGCCGGTCGTTCGCATTAGCAGCCGCAATCGGTGGCACCAAGCCCGAAGCTGACGAAGAGGCAACCGATTCCCAGGACGCTTCCTCAGGCATGTCCAACACCACAAGTGCAGCCAGTTCGACAACCGCAGCAGCAGCACCCGCTGCCGATCCAAACGCCGCCGCAACCAGCACATCGACCGGCGGCACGGCGGCAGCTTCCGCCAACGAAGGTGACGGCGGAGCCGATGCTGAAGAGGAAGCCGGCGCAGGCTCCAATTCGATAGCTGCATCCGTTAGCGCGGCAACAGGCAAGTTCGGCATCACGGTTGCAGGCGACGCAGCCGTCAACGTTCTCGACCTGGCAACCAAGGCCGAAGTCAAGAATGTCACGACCCTCAAGGCGCGCGACGTTAAGGTCGATGCAGCCAATTCGGTTGAATCCGTGTCCGCAGCCGGGGCGTTCTCGGTACAGTCGTTCAAGGACCCAGCCAAGCCCAAGTCGACGACCATCGGCATAGCTGGTGCCTATGCGCACAACGCGTTCAAATCGAACCGCATTGAAGCCGTCGTCCAAAACGTCACCAATCTGACGACGACGCGCAACCTGTTGATCGATGCGCGCAACACCCAGTCGATCATCTCTGGAGCGGCAAGCGGGTCGGCCCAGGCCAAGCCCCAGGGCGGATCGGCGGTTAATGCGAACATCGCAGGCGCGGTGACGTTCAATACATTTGCTGACTCAATCACACTTGCAGAACTCTCGGGCAGCAGCGTTACCTCTACCGGCGACGTTGCCGTGAAGGCGTCTGACACTTCCACCGTCCACACCGGCGCAGGCGCGGTTAGCCTGCAGCAACAATCAAGCGGTCTGGGGATGGGGGCTTCGGCGTCGATCAACATCTCGGATGCCGACACCAAGGCGCGCATTGTCAACACGACGATTGTGTCGAGCAAATCGGTGAAAGCCGAGGCGACATCCGGCCGCAGCATTCTTTCGTTGGCGATTTCGGTTGCCGCCGCTGGCAGCGGTAAGGGCGTTCAGGCAGCCGGTGCCGTTGCCCATAACTCAATCGGCGGATCGGTCCTTGCAGAATTGAGCGGCGGATCGGTCAACAGCACCGGCGCGGTTAACGTTCTGGCGTCCGAAAAGTCCCAGTTGATTACGGTTGCAGGCGATGCCTCCGTTGGCGGTAACGCCAGTGTCGGTGTTGCCGTTGCCTCAGCCGCCATGCTTGGCAACGCCCACGCAAAGGTCTCAGGAACGACGATTACGTCCGACACCCTTGCGGTCAAAGCCGTGACGGATCGCACCTCGATTGCAATCGCCATCGGTGCGGCGGTCTCCAAGGACGGAGCGGCGTTCAAGGGGTCGGTTGTCGTCAACCTGTCGGGTAACAGCGATGCATCCGACGGACGCGAAGGCACTATTGCCGAAGTCGATGGCGGTGCGAAGATCACGGCCACCGGTGACGTCGAGGTCGCCGCTGCCGAGCGCAACAATATGCACAGCTATGCCGGTGGATTTGCCGGCGGAAAGAATGGCGTAGGTGCAGCAGTCGCTGTCAACAAGGCCGCAGGCGAAGTTACCGCGACATTGGCCGATGCAACTGTTCTGGCCGCAGATGACGTCCGCGTGCGCGCTGTGTCGGGCGCCAATGATGTCAACGATACCTCAAGCCGGACGCAGCTCATCGCAGTTGCGGTCAACGGCGCAGTCGCTACGCAAGGGTTGGCGATATCAGGTGCCGCAGTCGTCAACAAACTCGATACCCGCACCACCGCGGAAGTCAAATCGGCAGCCAAGATCGGCACGGCGACCAAACGCGTGAAGACCGTGACCGTGCGCGCCGATGATCGCAGCGTAGCTGGATCGGGAGCGCTGGGGTTCTCGTATGGCACAGGTTCCTTCTCGGCTGCCCTCGCCGTTGACCTGCTCGATAAGCGCACCACCGCACGCCTTGCTGGCGCGACTTATACAACAGGCGATGTCCTGGTCGATGCGCGCAGTTCGCAAGCAGCTTACGGCGGTTTGGTCTCGCTCGCGGTCAGTGGCCAGACGGCGATATCGCTGGCCGCCGCCATTGCCATCCAGAAAAACATCACGCTGGCCGAAATCGCCAACAACGCAATCGTCCATTCCAATAACAACGTCCACGTCAACGCCGAAGACAAGGGCGATACGATCCGCTTTACGACCGCGGCCGGTCTGGCAAGCGTTCAATCGCAGGAATCGGCCACCACCGCTCGCATCGGCGATAGTGCCAACGTGACAGCCCTTGCCAGCGGTGACGGAGTTGCCGCACGCACCGGCGGCCTGACCGGTGGCGTAGCGCCTGGCGACACCGAGGCCACCAGCGGCACAACCGCCAGCACCGGCGATGATCTGAAAGGCGTCAATGACAGCGTCGGCGGTACGATCGCAACAAACGTCCAGGCGAAAAACTCGCAAGCCGGCGGCAACAACACCGGCGCTGAGAGCGTCGATGCAACCGCGATCCTGGGCGCGCAGACCGCTGCAACCGATACCGTCAAGGGCGTCGTCGTAACAGCCAACTCCGATCAGCGCATGATCAATCTCGGCCTCGGTGTCGCTGGATCGACCGGCGTTGCAGGCGGTGGCGCGGCTACCGTTTCAACCATCAAGGGAGCGACGACGGCTGAGATCGGCCGCAGCGCGAAAATCAACCAGGGTGCGGGAACGGCCGGTGCCGATCAGGATGTCGTGGTCCGCGCCAAGACCAACGGCCTGACGGTCGATACCGCTGTCGGCGTTGCTGCCGGATCGAGCGTCGGGGTCGGCGCTGGCGTTGATGTTGTCTTGCTCGAAAAGACGACGACGGCCAAGGTCGGCAAAGGCGCGCTGGTAACTGCAAAGCGCGACATCAAGATCGAAGCCGACAACCGTGACACAGCGGTCTCGGTCACCACCAGCCTTGCAGTTTCTGGCGAAGTCGGTGTGTCAGGAGCTGTCGGTGTAACCACGCTCAAGAACAAGGCCCAGGCCTACGTCGAAGACGCAACCAGCGCTGCAACGGCTGCCCGCCTGTCCGCCGGTGGCGATCTTTCTGTCGTCGCCAAGAACCGTTCCGATACCTACCACCTCGTCGGTTCCGCCGGGATCGGTGTGGGGACGGCAGGTGCCGGTGTCGGCGTATCAGTTATCATCGCCGAAACGGTGACTCACGCTGAGATCGGCAACTACACGATTGCTAACATCGGCGACGACACGTCGGTTTCCGCCGATGCCGATACCCGCCTGAAAACCGCCACCATCGCCTTCGGAGCAGGAACCTACGCCGGCCTTGCTGGCGCAGTCGGCGTCAAGTCGCTTAAAACCGATACCAAGGCCGAGATTGGCTCGTACGCCCAGGTCAATCAGTCGAACGCCGCGACCGCAACCGACAACCAGACGGTTTCGGTAACCGCCAATGACCGCACCGACATGCTTTCTGTGGTAGGCGCCGCGGGTGTTGGCGCAGTTGGTTTCGGTGCAGGCGTCGACGTCATCACGATGCGCGGTTCTTCTACCGCCCGTATTGCAAACAATGCCAAAGTGCGCGCCAGCGAAGACGTGATCGTTGATGCGCAACTGAGAAAAACGCTCGATGGCTATACGGTCGCAGCAGGCATCGGACCTGGCGCCGGAGTCGGTGGTGCGGTCATGGTCGTGCAGGCGGGCGGCAACCTGACGACGAAGCAGCGCAGCGCGGTCACAGATGGCAGCGGTAACACTACGGCCGATCAGGTCTCCGGCCTCACCGGTGGCTCGACCAGCGTCGTCTCGGGCGGCGGCTTCGGCAGCGGCTCGGGCGCCAGCAGCGCCAAGACTTCGGCCAACTCGGCACAGCAAAGCGGTAATGCATCCGCAGACATCATTCCCGCAGGCGCGGCCCAATCGACCGGCAACGACGCCATCGCCGAAATCGGTGACAACGCAACCGTTGCCGCATCGCGCGATGTTACGGTCAACGCCCGAAATGTCACCGAAGTCGATCTGCTAACCGGCGGCCTGGGCATCAGCCTTTCACTGGGCGGCGGCGGAGTGGGCGTTGGTGCGGGCCTGGCGTTCGTTGATGTCAACACGCTTGCCACAGCGCGGGTTGGCGCCGGCGCGGCGGTCACCGCCGGCCGCAATATGTCGGTTACGGCAACCGATGGCGACGCAACGGTGGAATCGACCATCAAGGCATTTGCAGGCGCAGCCGGCGGCACGTTGGCGCTGGGCGCAGCAGTCGCAGACTTCGATTTCACAACGACCACACGCGCCGAAATTGGCAACGGGGCGGTCATCACAGTAACGCCCGACGCCGATACCAGCGATGCCGACGAAAAAGGCAAGCTGACTGTTTCCGCCAACGAAGTGAATAACGCCACCGTCGAAGCCTATGGCGCGACCGTGTCGGGCGGCGCCGCAGTTGGCGCGCAGATCGCCGATATCGACAAGCGCGGTTCCGTGACAGCCGAAGTCGTCAAGGCAACGACGGCAGCAGGCGGCGCCAAGATATCGGCAGGAGCCATCGACATTGCAGCCCGCCACGGCGGCACGGTCAAAGGCCGCGTCTATGGCGCTACCGTCGGCCTGGCGGGAGCCTTTGCCATCATCGATCTCGACCTGAGCGACGACGTCAAGGTCAAAGCAAAGATCGGCGATTATGCGCAACTGACAGGACGCGATCAGATCAAGATCGAAACGACCTCGGCTCCACGCGTCGATTCGAAAGGGTATGGTGGTGTCGCCGGTGGAGCTTTTGCCGTCGGCGTGACCGATGTGGAAGCCCGGGCCGACATTAGTTCGATCGTCGAAACCGGCAAGAACGTCTCGGTGAGTTCCGACGGAGAAGTCTCGATTGTCGCCAAAGCAGCCCGTCCAGGGACCCAGGAAAACGTCGAGGCCGAAGCCCGGACCGGATCGGGATCGCTGGGCGTCGGTGTCACCGCACTCGAAGCCAAGACAGTTCTTAACTCCGATACAGCCACCATCATCGGCGCTGACAACGACTTCCAGATCGGCAAATCAGGCGACAGCCTGACGGGAAGGCTTGATATCGGCACCAGTTCCGATGTTGCTGCTGAAACAGATTCCCTGGGCGTCGCCATCGGTGGAATCGCAGTCGGGGCCGTCAAATCCAACAGCACCGTCAACAACAAAGCACGCATCGTCATCGGTGCGGGAAGCGGCGGCACCATCGAAGGCCGCCTGCAGATCACCTCGCTTGGCAAGGAAAGCCTGGATACCAGAACAGTCGGCGGAGCAGGCGGGCTCATCGCAGGTGCCAGCGCCAAGGCCGATAATTCGCTCAACTCGACCGTCACGACGACCTTCGCAGACAATGCGACCAAGGACGGCTTTACATCAGGCGACATGACCGTCTCGGCCGATCACGCAGATGGGCGCGTGCTCGCCAATACCGATGCACGGGCTGGCTACCTGGTCGGCAAGACAGGTGCCTATTCCTCCAATGCCGTGAATTCGACCGTCAAAGTCGATGTCGGCGACAAGGTCGAACTGAAGTCGGATGGCACGCTTCTGATTGAGGCCAAGAACAAGGCTACCAAGGTTGAAGATGGCGATGCAGCCTTTGTTGCTTCCGGCGGTGTTGCCGGCGGCGCTGCAACGCGCTCAACGACCCAGTTCAAGAACAAGGTTGACGTCATTATCGGTGCAGCAGATATCCGCGCCATAAAAGACGACGACTTCCAGTCCAGCAACGACATCATCGTGCGCGCCTATTCCAACACGGTCGGCAAGGATACCGCACGACTCGATACAGGCGGTGCCGTGGCCATTGCACGCGCAGAATCCGTCATCAAGTCTGGCACTTCGACGGACCGCGACCGCACCAAGATCACGCTCGCCGACAACGGCGTCATCTGGAGCGAGGAAGGCGATGTCTCGCTGGGCGCGCGGACGGACGCAAATATCTCCGCCGTCGCCAACGCAAAGACGTATGGACTGGCGGGTGCGGCAGAAGGCATTTCCGAGTCGCGCATTTTCGCCGACAACGCTGTTGAACTCGGTGCTGGTGCCCGCATCTACGCCGAAGAGAGCATTGCCGTTCGCTCTGGTGCAGACGATCGCGCCAACGGTTCCGTGTCGACCATTGCCCGCACGCGTTTGTGGAACCGCACGGTGATACCATTCGACACCGATCCCAAGGCCGACGCGGAATCAAATATTGCCTCGACGGTGAAGACCAAGAGCGGCGCACGCATCAGCGCGGTTCGCAACATTGAGATGACCGCAAACACCGATGGCGTCAAGGCCGATGGTTATGGCCGCGCCCAGGATCTCTATCAGGAAGCGCTCGCCGAGATCGGCTCATTCTTCAGCGAATTGTTCGGCGGTGGTCCGGTGACGCTGGAAGACACCTACAGCGGTTCGCACAAATCCGCGACCGGCGACATCACGCTCACCAACACCGAGGTGAAAGCCGGCTTCAAGCACAACCAGATCCTCGAGATCGCCGAAAACCCGACGGTCATGGCCTCCCCTGACCCGCGCGATAACGGCGCCACCATCCGCTATTATACCGCAGCCCTGGATGCCGACGGCAAGCCGATTCAAAGCGAAGGTATCACCTACCAGGTTCGCAATAACGTCTCACTCGAAACGACATTGCGCAAGGCGATCACCGACCTGCAAGCGACAATCGATGCCTTCAGCGGCGACGCCAAGACCAAGCTGGCATTGCAAAACGACATGACAATCCTGCAGGGCCGCTACAACAAGCTGGTCGGCAGCGTCACCACCTCTAGTGATGGCACACCTTCGACTCTGGCCGACGTCACGGTTGACTATGTCATCGTCGACGATGTTACCGCGCGATCCGGCGACGTTACAATCAACGCCCAAAAACTCAATTCAACCGGTGGCAGCTCTATCATAGCGCCGGGCGATACCAAGATCGAGATCACCAATAACTCGGCAGCCTTCTTGCAACTCAACGATCTGACGATCCCCGAGGAACAAGGCGGGCGCATCTTCTTCAACGGCGCGCTGGTCGATAGCAAAGCGAAATTGGATACATTAAACGGTGCGGGCGCGACCACAGCCGGCCTCTCGGTCCAATCGAGCGCCAACACGACACCGACAATCAAGGTCACCAACAAATACGGCAGCCGGCCGGCAGACGGGCGGGCATCCGATCTGGTTTCGACTGGAAACGTCTATAACCCGACCGGTTCGGTGAACTTCGCAACCGAAGGCAACCTGGATGTCTCCGGTTCGATCCGCTCGGCCACCATTTCGCTGAGTGCGGGCAAGGACTTCACCAGTTCGTTTACCTACGGCTTCAAGCACACCGGAGGCCTGCCGCGCGCTCAATTCAATAGCCTGGCAACGCCCAACGAGGGCAAGGTCTATCCAGGTGGCACCACGACGGCTTCAGCAAGTTCGGACCTGGCTGCGTATAACTTCCACACCGGCGGCTCGATCGTCGCGGGCGGGGACGTCTACATCTCGGCTGAACGCGTCAACGTCAACGGCCTGATCCAAAGCGGCATCGCCCGCCAGTACACCACCATTGATGCAGCCAAGGGCCAGACGATTGCAGAAATCGAAGAGGCCTACGCTTACTACGCCGACAATCAGACCGCCGATTGGAACAGCAGGCCGGATGCGAAATACCTCTTCGGTGCCTGTTACCAGAATTGCTCGACACTGCGCCAGCGCGCAACCCAGGCATTCTATAACGCAGGTAAGCCGGACGCCGCCCAAGCGCTGGCTGAGATCATCGACAGCGGCGGCACCAAGACCTTGTTCGAACTGGTGACGCCTCAGAACGTCTATGTCGCCGGGAACCCGTCGACATCCGACATCAACCAGAAGGTCAACAGGGTAGAGCGTCAGGTCGGCGCCAACTACAACGTCGTCAGCAACGAGATTGAGGTCAACAACGCCGTGGCCGAAGGCGGCCGCGTTCAGATCTTCGGCGAACTGTTGTCAACCGGTGGCGGACAGATCAACGTTCTCGACGGTTTCGCCAACATCGACATTCGCAACGATACCTCAACGGCCGTCGTGCTTCACAAGGTCGACACCGGCGGCACCGTGCGCGCCACCGAAACCGGCGATACCGCAAGCGGCCGCCAGGGCCGGGTTCGCCTGATCGATCCGCGTTATTTGATCAACGATCCAACAGGCAAGAAGAATGCCGATGGAACACCGGTCAAGATCGCCAAGGTCGTCGACTACGTGCGCGAAAACGGCCTCGTCGTCGCCTATGACAATACGACTGTCGATGCCTCCGGCAACCCCAGCAACAAGATCACCGCCGCCAACGCGACTTCGCGCAGCGCCAGCGTAACGCCGACGCCCAGCACAGGTTTCTATGGCTGGACGACGGGACAATCGGAAACCGACGAGGATACCGCGACCTACCGCAAGTCGGTCGGTCAGGCATTCGGTTTGGATCTTGGCGCAATCGGCGACCTTCTGTCCAAGGACCCGAGCAATCTATATTCCGACCCGCCGCCAGTCCCCCAAGGTGATCCGAAACCGATTCTTATTCCCATCGACACCGACGGTGACGGCGTCAACGACAGCTATGGAGAGGTCGAATACATGACCTCGGGAAGGTCTGGGAAATACACGTTCGAATTCGAACGCAAGAACCTGACCAGTAGCACGACCAAGACGACCAACGATTGGTGTTCTGCTTCGGGTTGGATCTTTGGCTGCTTCGAGCGGACCTATCAGACCGTCGTGAAAACCATCAATGGCAACCAGCTTTATTACCGTCATTCGGTGCCTGCCACTCAGCAGATCGGCCTCGGCTTCATCGGTTACGACACCGGCAACGTCAACATCGCGTCCGTGGGCGACGTTCATTTGAACGCCAGCATCTCGAATGCAAGCGGTACGACCAACCTCACCTCAACCGCCGGCAGCGTCTTGCAGCGCAATGCCAAGGCCGTCACCACCGCCGATGTTCTCAACGTCACCGCATCGAGCGGGGCCGTGGGCGGCGAAGGCGCAGTAGCAAGCCTGACGGTCGACCTCGTCGACAAAGCCGGTTCGCGCGTCAATGTCACGGCTGGCAAGGGTGTGAACCTGACAGAGAAACGCGGCTCGCTGCGCTATCAAAACATCATCGGTGGAATAGGCAACGTCGTCGTTGCGTCGAACGGCTCGATCACCCAGACCGCTGCTGGCGGCAAGATCCAGGGACACAATGTAACCTTGACGGCTAATGCTGGCGCCATCGGCTCCACCGCCCAGTCGATCAATATCGAGACCAACAATACGTCAGGTGTGTTCAACGCCACCGCCGCGGGCGACGTCAACGTCACCGAATTGACAGGCGACCTGCGCGTCGAGAAGATCAAGGGGGCTGGCAACGTCAAGGTGACGGTTGAGAGCGGAAGCCTGCTCGATGCCAACGCCAACGATGTTCGCGATACCGCAGCCGAAGCAGAACTGCTGGCGATCTGGAATGATAACGCCCTGCTCGATGGCACCGCTGCTCAGGCAAGCCGAGACCTGTCGATTGCCGCTTCCACCCAGAAGGCAAAGGACGACTACGCATTCTACTGGAGCGTCCGCACGGCAGCAGGCTCATACAAGTCGGATTACGCCTACACCTTCAACACAACCGAGAAGACGAACTTAACGGCGGCGGGATACTCAGCCGCCGATATCGCCGCTCTCGAAGCTGAGAAGACCGCAACCTATTATGCCATGCACGGCGTGGTCGGCAGTGAGACGGTGCAAGATCCGTCTTACGCCCCGACCCAGGTCATCGTCGCCAGATACAAGAAGGACGGCAAGGTCGTGCCGCCAACCGAGGCTGGCGCGGTCAAGGTCTATCAGGCCGAAGCGATTTCGGGAGCGGCAACGGGCTATGCCTGGAGCGCCGTCGATCTCAAGAATGGCATCTCGCGCACCTTGATTTCGAGCCGCGGAGACACTTCGGCGGTGATCGAGGACGCCAACATCGAAGGTCGCGATATCACGATCAACGTCAAGGCCGGTCAGATCGGCGAGACGAAGGGAACCTACCGCATCGAGAAGAAGGTGGACGGTTCGCCAGCCGACGTGACCGATGAACTGAAAATCGCCATCGCCTCGGCAGAACGCGACGACTTCACCTTCGGCACCGACTTCATCGACATCGCACAGCGCGAGGACGTCGATATCAAGGCGAGCGGCGATCTGGATATCCGCGCTTCCAGCCACGTCTTCCTGGGCTCGGAAGATAGCGACCTCAACATCGTGCGCGCCAAGTCCGACAACCAGGACATCCGCATCAAGACCGGCGGAGCGATCACCAATGGTGCCGCAACCGGCGTAGCAGCAGTCGAAGCCAAGAACCTCATCCTCGAAGCCTCCGGCGGTAGCATCGGCACGAAGACCAAAGCATTGACCGGCAAGCTGTCGGGCAAGCTGACCGCGCGTTCAATTGGCGGCGATGTCTACTTCAACGACCAACTCGGCGACCTCGATGTCGACTTCGTTCTGGCTGGCAAAACAGCCGGTCTGACCGCGGCGGGAAGCATCCTCGATACGCGTAACGACGCCGATCACAACATTCTGGCTGGCGCCATCGACCTGAACGCTGCAACCAACATCGGCAGCGCCCTCAACGCCTTCGACATCAAGCTGACGTCGACCGATGGCGTTATCAACGCCACTGCGTCCAGCGGTTCGATCTGGCTGAACGCCGCCGACCTCGATCTCAGGGTGGCAACAGCAAACGCCGGCCAGGCCGTCAATCTGACATCGGTCAACGGCAAGATTATCAGCCAAGCCATTACCGCAACGGCCGGTGCCGTCAATGTCACCAGTTCAAGCGATATCGCGCTGGGTTCGATCACGGCTGGAGCGAATGTCGTCGCCACGGCAGCGAACGGCCGCATTACCCAGGCAGACGGCGGAATCGTGAATGCGACCGGTGACGTTACCCTGACAGCCAGGAACGACATCACGATTGCCAACATCCAGTCTCAGAGCAGCGCTGGTTCAGCCATCGCCATCACCTCAACCGAAGGCGCCATCATTGATGGAGGCGATGCCGCGATTGATCTCGTCGCCAATACGGCAGGTGCTGGCGTTACGCTGTCGGCAAAGACCGGTATCGGCAACACCAATGCGCTTGAAACTCAGATCGCGACCCTCTCGGTAACGAACACTGGCACCGGGGCAATCGGCATCAACGAACAGGACGCGCTTACCATTGCGGGCCTGGTCCAGGCTGGCGGCGACATTTCGGTTGATGCAAAGGGAGCTCTCACGGTGTCCCCGAACGTTTCGACAACCGGTCAACTGACCCTTGCCAGCGGCGGTGCGCTCACAGCCAACGGCTCGCTGACAGGTAGCCGCGTTGCTGTCACGTCGGCCGGCAATGCAACCATCAAGGATGCTGTTGTTGCGACCGCGCAGGACATCGTCATCAACTCGGGTGCCGCAATCGATGCGCAGCAGGCGCTAACGGCTGAGCGCAACATTTCGCTCACGAGCGGCCTCAACACCACGGTCGGCGGCAATGCGGCGGCCACGAATGGCGCGCTGACTGTCGATGCCGGGGGTAGCTATCAGCAGACCGGAAACGTTGCAGGAAGAACCGGCGTCAGCCTCACCAGCGGAGCCGCAACCACCGTTAACGGCAATGTTTCCAGCTCCGATGGCGCTGTTACAGCCGATGCCGGCGGCGCTCTTTCGCTGACAGGCAATGTCAGTGCGAACAACGACGTAACGACAGCGAGCGACGCTGAAACAAATATCCTCGGTGCTGTCACCAGCACGCTTGGCAAGGTCAAGATGGCGGCCGCAGCAGGGCTCGGTATCGACGGCAGTGTCGATGCAGCAACCGCTGTCGATCTCGATAGCGGCGATGCAACGACCGTCAAGGGCAGCGTCACAGCCGATGCCGGCGACGTTACCATCACTGCAGGACACCTGGACGGTTCGCCAAAAGCCGGTGCATCGATCGATGTCGATGCCGTTGTCAACAGCAATGGCGGAGCCGTCACCCTCACCGCTGGTGAAGACATCACCATCGGCCAAAAGGTCACCGCCAATAACAGGCTGACTGCCAAGGCGGCCCGCAACGTGACGATCAACAGCGATGTTGAATCGAAAACCGCCGATATCGAAGTGAAAGCAGCAAGCGGTGCCTACCTCCAGAACGGTAACGTCACCGCCAAGACCGGTGTCGACGTTGAAAGCGGCGCTAACAGCACGCTCAATGGTAACCTCACCACTACGAACGGCCCACTTTCGATCGACGCGGGTAACGGTGTCGCGATAACAGGTATCGCCCAGGCCCTCAACGACGTCATGGTGACGGCTGTAAACGACATTTCCGTCGGTGGCAGTCTGACGTCTCAGGCAGGCCGGGTAGATGTCCAGGCAGGCGGAGCATACACCCAGACGGGCAACGTGACCGGTGAAACGCAGGTCGATATCGAGAGCGGTGATTCCACGACGGTCAATGGCAGCGTAACCAGCAACGCAGGTGGCGTGATGATCCTCGCGGGCAACCCGGACGGTTCGCCCAAATCGGGAGCGACCATCTCGGTGGATGGATCTGTTACAGGTCAGGGCGGTACGGTTGAACTGACCGCCGGAGAGGACATCGCTGTCGACGGCGCGGTCACGGCGCGTGATCAGTTGAAACTGGCAGCAGCCCGCGATGTTCGCGTTGGCGATCCTTTGACAGGTGCCGGTACGCTTACCTCGACGGCGGCCGACGTAAAAGTCACAGCCGGCAACGAATACACTCAAACGGGCGATGTAACGTCTGAGACCGGCGTCGATGTTGCCAGCGGTATCGCGACAACGGTTGACGGCGGCATCACGAGCAATGCGGGCGGCGTGAAGATCGTTGCAGGCAACGCCGATGGTTCGCCCAAAACAGGTGCGTCGATCTGGGTTGACGGTTCGGTGACCGGGAGTGATGGAAAAGTCTCGCTGACAGCAGGCGAAGACATCGGCGTCGACGGCACGGTTTCAGCCAGCGATCAAGTCAAGCTGGCAGCAGCTCGTGACGTAACCGTTGGCGGCACACTGACTTCGACCGCAGGCGATGTCGATGTAACGGCCACTAGCGGTTCCTACCTACAAACAGGCGATTTGATCGGTCAAACGGGAGTGTCGACGACGAGCGGGACGCTGACAAGCGTCGACGGCAAGATCACAAGTGCGGCGGGTGCTGTCGATCTGGCGGCTGGAACATCGTTGACGATTGACGGAACAGCAACAGGCACTGCAGCGGAAGTTTCCGGAGCAACAGGTGTCACGACGTCCAGCGGCACATCGACATCCATCATCGGTACGATCAAGAGCACGCTCGGTAAAGTGTTGATGACCGCAGCAGCCACTTTGGGCATCGAGGGTAGCGTTTCCGGCGAGACGGGTGTCGAAACAGCAAGTGGCGATGCGACGACGATCAAAGGCAGTGTCACCAGCGATGCCGGCGGTACGAAGATTGTCGCGGGGCATACAGATGGCACGGCGAAGACCGGCGCTTCGATCTCGGTCGAGGGTTCGGTAACCGGTACCGGCGGAGCGGTCGCTCTGACGGCTGGCGAAGACATCACGGTTGACGACGCGATCACGGCGCTTGATCAACTCAAGCTGGCGGCAGCTCGCAATGTGCGTGTTGGCGACCCAGTGACGGGTGCCGGGTCGCTGACGTCGACGCACGCCGATGTGAAGGTGACCGCTTTGAGCGGCAGCTACAAGCAGACTGGCGACGTTGTTGGAAAGACCGGCGTCGCGGTGATGAGTGGCGCATCCAGCGCGGTTGACGGCGATGTGACATCTTCGGATGGTCCGGTCAGCATTGAGGCGGGCGATGATATTACCGTCACGGGCGCAGCGCACGGCAAAGGCCAAGTGAAGCTGACAGCCGCCAATGACGTAACCGTTGGCGGCACCCTGACTTCGACGGCTGCCGACGTGAAGGTGACCGCGACAAGCGGTTCTTACAACCAGACCGGCGACCTTGTCGGACAGTCAGGTGTCACGACAACCAGCGGCACGCTGACCAAAATCGAAGGCAAGATCACCAGTGCGGCGGGTGCCGTCAACATGGCGGCCGGTACTTCGCTGACGGTCGATGGCTCGGCGGCCGGTACCGCGGCTGAGGTATCAGGGGCGACCGGCGTTACCACATCAAGTGGCACGTCGACCTCGCTGGTAGGAACGATCAAAAGCACGCTTGGCAAAGTGCAGATGACGGCAGCGACCGCTCTCGATATTGACGGTAGCGTGTCGGGTGAAACTGGTGTCGATACGACGAGTGGCAATGCGACTGCGATCAACGGCAGCGTCTCCAGCAATGCTGGTGGCATAACCATTCTCGCGGGCAATTCCGACGGTTCTGCCAAAACCGGCGCTTCGATTTCAGTCGATGGTTCGGTCACCGGATCGGGCGGCGCAGTCGCACTGACCGCAGGCGAAGACATCGGCGTTGACGGCACGATCACAGCCCGCGACCAACTGAAGTTGGCAGCCGCGCGCAACGTATCGGTTGGTGGCACCCTGACCTCGACCGCAGCCGATGTGAAGGTCACCGCGACAAGCGGTTTTTACAACCAGACCGGCGACCTTGTCGGACAGGCAGGTGTCACGACAACCAGTGGCACGCTAACCAAGGTCGAAGGCAAGATCACCAGTGCGGTCGGCGCAGTAGATATGTCGGCTGGCACATCGCTTACGGTCGATGGAACAGCGACAGGCACGCCAGCGGAAATTTCCGGTGCAACCGGTGTCACCACATCGAGCGGCACTTCGACATCTGTGATCGGTGCGGTAGAAAGCACACTGGGCAAGGTGAAGATGACCGCGGCAACGAGCCTGGGCATCGACGGCAGCGTCTCAGGCCGGACCGGAGTTGAAACAAAAAGCGGTGACGCCACCACGATCAAAGGTAGCGTCACCAGCACTGCGGGCGGCGTAACAGTGGTCGCGGGCCACACCGATGGCTCGGCAAAACCCGGTGCCTCAATCACGGTTGACGGCTCGGTGACGGGCACTGGCGGAGCGGTCGCTCTGAGGGCTGGCGAAGACATCGCCGTCGACGGTGCAATCACCGCGCGTGACCAGTTGAAGCTGGCAGCGGCACGTAACGTTCGCGTAGGTGATCCAGCGACCGGTATTGGTTCGCTGACTTCGACTGACGCGGATGTGAAGGTGACTGCAACAAGCGGCAGCTACACGCAATCCGGCAACGTCGACGGCAAAACTGGCGTCATGGTGACAAGTGGAGCCAGCAGCACAATTGACGGCAACGTAACGTCCTCCGACGGTCCTGTCAGCGTTGATGCCGGTGACAATATCACGGTCACGGGCGCGGCCCAGGGCAAAGGCCAGGTCAAGCTGACCGCCGCAAATGACGTCACGGTTGGCGGAGACCTCACTTCGACGACAGCCGACGTAGAGGTGACTGCAGCAAGCGGTGCTTACGAGCAGACGGGCGATGTAGCCGGTCACACGGGCGTGGCGACGACGAGCGGCACATTGACCAAGGTTGACGGTACGATAAAGAGCGCAACCGGAGCCGTTAATATGGCGGCTGGAACCTCACTCACCATCGATGGGACGGCCAGCGGTACGGTGGCTGAAGTCTCCGGTGCAACCGGCGTCACGACCACCAGCGGCACTTCGACAACCGTGATCGGCACGATCAAGAGTGCACTCTCCAAGGTCCTGATGACAGCGGCAACAGCGCTGGGACTCGATGGCAACATTTCGGGTGAAACAGGCGTCGAAACCGCAAGCGGCGATGCAACGGCCATCAAGGGCAGCGTTACCAGCAATTCCGGTGGCGTGAAGATCGTGGCCGGAAACGCCGATGGCTCGGCCAAGGCAGGTGCCTCGATCTCAATTGATGGATCGGTGACCGGTTCGGGCGGCCTTGTCTCCATTACGGCAGGCGAAGACATTGATGTCGGTGGCACAGTCTCCGCACGCGACCAACTCAGGCTGACAGCCGCCAACGATGTTACCGTAGACGGCAAGCTGACCTCGCAGGCAGCTAACGTGAAAGTCACCGCCACCAGCGGCAACTACACCCAGACTGGCGATGTCTCAGGCAACACGGGCGTCACGGTCGCAACCGGTGCCAACACCAATGTCACCGGCAATGTCACAAGCGCCAACGGTGCAATCAGCGTTGTTGCTGGCGATAGTATCAATGTCACTGGCAACGGCACGGCCAAGCAACAGGTCCTGCTGACGGCCGCCAACGATGTCACCGTCGACGGCAAGCTGACCTCGACTGCAGCTAACGTGAAAGTGACCGCGACAAGCGGCAACTACACACAGACCGGCGATGTCTCGGGCAACACGGGCGTCACGGTTGCTACCGGTGCCAACACCGATGTCACCGGCAATGTCACAAGCGCCAACGGTGCGATCATGGTCGATGCCGGAGACAGCATCGAGGTAACGGGCGACTCCACGGCCAAGCAACAGGTCATGCTGACAGCGGCCAACGATGCCACCGTCGACGGCAAGCTGACCTCGCAGGCAGCTAACGTGAAAGTCACCGCCACCAGCGGCAACTACATCCAGACCGGCGATGTCTCAGGCAACACGGGCGTCACGGTCGCTACCGGTGCCAACACCAATGTCACCGGAAGTGTCACAAGCGCCAACGGTGCGATCATGGTCGATGCTGGCGACAGCATAGACGTGACCGGCAACGGCACGGCCAAGCAACAGGTCATGCTGACAGCGGCCAACGATGCCACCGTCGACGGCAAGCTGAACTCGACTGCAGCTAACGTGAAAGTCACCGCCACCAGCGGCAACTACACCCAGACCGGCGATGTCTCAGGCAACACCGGCGTTACGGTCGCAACCGGTGGCAACACCAATGTCACCGGCAATGTCACAAGCTCCAACGGTGCGATCAGCGTTGATGCCGGAGACAGCATAGATGTCACCGGCAACGGCACGGCCAAGCAACAGGTCATGCTGACAGCGGCCAACGATGTCACCGTCGACGGCAAGCTGACCTCGCAGGCAGCCAACGTGAAAGTGACCGCGACAAGCGGCAACTACACCCAGACCGGCGATGTCTCAGGCAACACCGGCGTCACGGTCGCTACCGGTGCCAACACCAATGTCACCGGCAATGTCACAAGCGCCAACGGTGCGATCAACGTTGCTGCAGGAAACAACATCAATGTCACGGGCAACAGCAACGCCAAACAACGACTTATCGTAACTGCTGCCAACAACGTCTCGGTCAATGGAGATCTGAAGTCTAATCAGGCCGACGTGAAGGTCACCGCCACCAGCGGCCAACTCACACACGACGGCAACGCTACCTCGCTGGCGGGTATCGTCCTCACCTCGGGCACCGCCACCAAGGTCAACGGCCAGGTCCGCTCGACAAACGGAGCATTGGTGGCCAGGGCTGGTACCGATTTCGAACTTGACGGATCGATCCGCGTCATCCGCTCATCCATCCAGGCCGCCCGCGACGTTAAGCTCAACGTCAACCCGTTGCGCACAACCTCAACGCAGTCTGTTTCGTCGGGACGCAACACAACCATTGTCGGCTCGCTTGTTAGCGGCGCGACCATCAACCTGTTGGTCGGCGGCCACCTGGATATCTCCGGCAACGCGTCGGCTGCAAACGACATCACAGCGCGCGCCGACGGCAATGCCGTCATAGACGCCGATGTTGCAACCACCCGTGGCAAGCTCACCCTTCGGGCCGGCAACAAGCTGGATGTCGATGGGACTACGCTGACACGCGGCCGTTCCATCACGATGACCAGTGGTGGCAACGCAAACGTCGCCGGTTTGCATCAGTCGCTCGGTGGCGAAATTCGCCTCACCGGCGGCAACGATCTGACCCTCGACAAGGATGCCAAGATACAAAGCCGCGACGGAACGATCACGCTGACGGCAAATGGCGGCGGCAAAGCACTCGGTAACCTGACCCAGACGAAGGGGGCCGGTGAGATCAACGCCCGCGACGGTCAGATCATTCTTCGTGCCGGTAACATCCAGTTAGACAACCCGCTCATCGCGGGAACCTTCCAGCTTCGCAGTACCGGCCGCATTGAATTGTCCGAACTGAAGGTCAAGAACGATATCGAGATCACGGGTAAGCAGATCGTCATCGGCGAATTGATCCATACCGGAACCGATCGCCCTCTGTTGATCAACGCTTCGGCTGGTGGAAGCGCTATGGCCGATCTCGTCGACATCAACGCGACCTCACAAGTAGGCGTCCAATTCGGAATGCTCGCTTCGCGCGTCGCCCGGATCCATGCCCAAAGCGAACTTCTGGAATTCCTGCACGCCCGGATTGGTGAGCGCGCCGTCGTCTCGAACGCCCGCTTCCAGGTGCTGGTCGACAATACAAACCCGGCCCTCCAGCAAAGCGGCGTGCAACTCCACCAGGTCCGCGCTGGCGAAGCGTTCTTCCTCGTGCTCGACAGCCGCACGTTCTCAACCGAGGTCGATACCCTTAACATCGATCGCACCCAGGTAACGCGCGTTAACCTGCCCGGCCAGCCGTTCGCCATTCAATCCGATGACGTAACAACGCATAATGGAATTGGCTTCTCGGAAAACCTCAAGCCGCTGGAAAAGACCGAGGCCGACCTGGAGCAGGACCTGACGGACGCTGGAACCAACGTGCCAGAAAAGTTCGTTGCGCCGTTTTCGGGGGACCAGACACCGGTGGCCGGCACGACTATTAACGTTTGCGAAAGGTCAAACACCGTAAATGTTGAGGATCTAGCAGCGTGCCAATGATCTTGAGTGTCACCGCTGCAACCGGATTTCCCATTTTGGAGGCCTCGCGATGACCTATTTGAACCGTATCCTTGCAGGAACGGCTGTGCTTTCCCTTGCTGCTTTGGCCGCCACGGCGCCGCTGCAAGCGCAGGCGAACGAAAAGGCCAAGGATGCGCCCACGCGCGTTGCCGCCGCGACCCAGGCTCCAGCCACAACGCCGGCAAAGAAGGCTGAGGCCCCAAAGATCAACCGAAAATCGTTTGGCGAATGGGAGCTTGAGTGCTTCGACCCCAAGGTCAACGGCCTCAAGTGCCAGGTCGTCCAGAAGCTGGTTTCAAAGGACAACAATCAACTCGTGCTGGTGGTATCCGTTGCCCATGAGCCCAAATCCAAGAAGAACCTGCTGCAGATGGCTCTGCCATTGAATTTCATGTTGAAGCCCGGCGTCGAGATTGCAATTGGCAACGCCAAAACCGTTGTCCAGGTTGACCGCTGCTCGGCTCAGGGCTGCTTCGTTGAAGGCGTCGCTGGAGACGACCTCGTTGATGCCATGGTCAAGGGCTCCAAGGCCGACGTCAAGTTCCTCGCCAATTCCAAGAAGCGGCTGATTATCCCATTTTCCCTGAAGGGCTTCACCAAGGCTTACACGACGATGAAGAAGCGCAACGCCGGTTGAGCAGCGCTGTCGCCAAAGCGGTTGAAGTCGCGATTTTGAAATTTGAAAGGGCTGGCAGCGATGCCGGCCCTTTTTGCACGTTGGAGCGGTCCAGGGCACGTCAATACTGGCACCTTGACTTCCAGTCGGCATCAAACCCTGACCCGGCCGCAGCAATCGTGTGAAGATCGCAGATCGTCTCCGCGTAGAGCACCTTGGGAACCTCACCCAGTGGCACTGGCCGACCCTTTTTCGCCGTTGCATTGCGAAGCTTTTGATAGCTCATTTTTTCCAGCCCACACGCGAATTTCTCGGTAGCCCCGACATAGCTACCCGTGAAGCTGAAGACTGCCTGATAGCCTGCACCAGGAAAACGCTTCACGTATTCGGTGAACCCACCAGCATCGACCACCTCGCCCCGTTCGTATCCAAGTTTTCCAGTCAGGCTTGCCAACTGCATATTGTCGACGACGTAGCCTTCGCGGCCATCGTAGTGCATCGCATTTGGATCGCTCAAGGCTTCCACCGGTTTGCCGAACTGGTCGAACAGCGGCTCCACTTCGTAGTCCTTGAGGTGCTGCATCCATGCCTCGACCTCCTGCTGCTCCAATAGCACCTGATGGGCGAGCTTGATGCAGTGAACCCCATCCAAATCGCAGTCTTCGTCGCGGTTGTTGGTCAGTGTGCCGTCGTTGAGAATTCGGAACGAGCGCGAAATCTGACCCGCCTCATCAAGCCCCAGCCAAATCAAGCCTTGGCACAGTTGACCGACGATCGGGTGCGGCTTGAGAAACGTCGTCCAGATATCAGGTGACCAGATGCGCTCCACGCACATCGCTTCATAAAGGCGGGATCTCTGCAAGGTCAGGACTTGCTTGACCTCCTTGCGGGCCGTCGAAAACGCCTTCTTGGCAATCGCGTTCAGTTCCTTGTCGTCTTCCCCCTTGGGTTTGGGCAGCGCCTTGACCTTCTTGCCATCGGCATTCACCAGTTCGATTTTGCCCTCTCCGCGATAGTTGGCCCTGAACGTCCGTCCGCCCCCACAGTCGAGCACCATTTCGCAAGTTTCATCGAACCCGCCGGTCGGGATGGTTCTGTCGGCCAGTTCATCGGCACTCCAGCCGCGCTCCTCGGCAATCCCCTCGACCAGTTCGCGCGCCAAAGCCTGCGTCGTTTTCTGTCTCAAGCGGTGGGACACCGCCAGTACGACCTGGATCGCAGCAGGCGAGGGATTGCGGGCAAGTGCCGTCAGCAGCGCCTTCGACTGGTTGACCTTGTTGCCGTTATCCTTGAGATAGCGGCGCACACGTTCACCGGCTTCATGGCCCGGAGCATAGCGCGTCAGACCAAGAATACCCCGGTTTTGTGAACACCCCGCTTGCTGCCCCATGAGGCGGCTGGCGGTTCCTTCGATGTGCTGTGCGCGATTGATATTGTGGTTGGTTGATATCGACTTCAGCCAGCGATCAACTTCTTTCGTGGCCCGTTCCAAGGCCTCCTCGCGACTGGGCGACTGAGTGTCCCGCTCGATGAAGGCATCCAAAAGGAACAGACCGAACGCGGCGGCATCCTCTTCTTCGACACGCTCCAGATAGAGATCGAACAGTGCGTTGCCCCCCGGGCTCTTCAGCTTGTCGGCCAGAACGATCCACCACTTGACGATGTCATCGGGGATCGCCGTGCCGCCCTTCCAGCGAAGCTTTGGTACGGCTGCAAACGGGAACCAACCAAGATCCTTCGGCTTCGTTTTGGTAAGCCCCTTGCGGGCTTCCTCACCCAGAACCCTGGCGCTGAACTGATCGGAGATGTCAGCTCCGATCCGCGCCAATGCCGTCAGTACGGCGGCGCGGTTTTCTTCACCTTTTTCCTTTTTCAGAATTTTTCGCAATGCCGGTTCGGCAGCCTTATTCCGTCGTTCGCCGATCCAATAGGCCGCTGTCGCCCGAACGTCCTTCTTATTGTCCGCCAGTCGCGCAATCAACGCATCGTCCACGGTCGCGCCATTGGCAAGCAACGCACGCGCGCGCTCGCGGTGCAGCTTGTGGCCGGTCAATCCAAACTCGATGAGGGCAGGTGCGAGTGAGGCAGGAATGGCTGGCCACATTTCCAGTAGTTCCAGGGCGGCATCTGCACTGAGCTGGTGCGATCCCCTCTGCGGCCGGGCGCCTAGTGCCTCCTCGAATACTTCTAGATGCTCAAGGAAGAAGTAAAAGACCGTGTCCCAGAGCGGCTCAGGGACACCATATTGGTAAGACAGGCTATCTCGCACAATCTCTTCTTCATCTTTTCCTTGCACAGCAAGAAAGGCGGCGTATTGGCGGAAGTCCGCTCCGTTTTCCAGATGCCCGATCAGCGGCGCGAGATAGATCTCATCTTGCCTTCGAGCCAGCATTCCAAGAGGATCATAGATACCATGCATGTTAACAGCGATGCTCAACCGAAGGGATTGCTGGTAATTAAAAACTCCACCAGCAAAGGCCTTGATCTCCGCACCATCATATCCGGGCAGATCCCGGCCTATGGAATTGGGCTCAAGACGCGAGAAAGCGTAACCAATTCCATGCACCGGCCGGGTGCTCATGTCCCCATCCTGCAGGTATGAGACGGTATTTTCGATCGCCTCGACTTCAATCTCCCGCATATAGCTGGCAGGTTTTTGCGCCTTGCTCAGATACAACCGCATCTCGCTATTGAATTTGGCAAAGGCATCGCGCAGTAGCTGGACGTGATCATCGCCAAGCGGCTGGCTGGCTGGCATTGGCGGCACCGGCGGTATGACGATTGGCGATCCATCGATGGCCTCAATGACCGTGCTACCCTCAGGAAGATCGGCAACTTCAAGTTTCGCTGTAGCCGGGCCAGCGGTTTTGAGGGCCAGTTGCGCCAGGGCAGCATCGATAGCGGATTTCACCGACGCCTGTTTTTCCTTTTTGCGGTGAGCCTGGAGGATTGTTTGTGCTTCTTCCCCGCCACTGTCCAACAGCGCTTGCACCGCGACCTTCCGCGACACCACGGACTTTTCGCCAAGCTTTTTTAAAAGCAATTGAACCAGTTCGCTTCTGTCGGCGCTTTGCAGATAGGAAAAGCCGCTCTTGGCTGTCGTCTTGCGTTTCGAGCAGGCTAAGTCGAATGCAAGTTCCAGATATTCACCGCTGACCAAACCCAAGTCAGCCAGATCCTGCACCAGCCGCTGGCGGACATCGGCATGGCTTGCGGCGGCGGCGGCAATGTCGCCCGCCCGCTCCACAAGAAGTGTTTCAAAGCCCTTGATCTCTCGACTTGGTTTTTTGACCGAGGTGTAAACCGCCAACAGGAGGTCTTCATTCGAGCACCCCAACCGGTCAGCGCCGAACGCAACGACATCTGCGGTTACATGTTCGCGGCGCTCCCCAAAATAGCCAGAAACAATGTGAAGGAAGGCGCGAAGATCCAGAAACCTGCGAGGGTCTGTCGGTTCAAGCGGAAAGTGCCGCCCGCCGATCACATAAGAATCAAACCAGAACAAGACCTGTGCGATACGGGCAGCCATAGGCAGGTCGTTCTCGATCGCAAATTTCATGAAAGCTTGACGAAACGAGCTCCATCGCTTGGCGTTCGGCGTTCCCTCTTCCGACTTATTGATTACGCAATAGTCATTCGACAAAGCCTCTTTGACGGCTGTTCGTTCTTTCGAGATGACCTCGCTAACGTCCTCATTGCCGTTGCCCAGCACGAATTGGACGACGCGTTCGTCGAGCCCCTTTTCAACAGCCGACAGCCGCGAGAAATACGAACGCAGCGCTGCGATTTCCTCTGGGCCTGGTGCCACTTCCCGCCGCACGGCCTGAGCCTCTACGTTCCCTGCTACAGTCATGCCACCCCCGTTGAATTATTCGTCTACGGCGTAGTTGGAGCTGAGTCACCTAGCCGGTGTCAAGAACGCCAATCTGGTCCGGTTCGCCGCTGCCAGTTTGACCGCGTAGCTAAGAGCCAACAGCCGCTCTGGCGGCACCGGTCCAACAACGCTGAGCGGGGCCATCAAATCCGATAGGATATTAAGCCCGCCTGCTTGAAATTGGCGCCCCAGTTGGACTGCTTCTGCTGCCAGTTCCTCAGTCGTGACGTGCGACCCGAACTGGGCAATCGTAACGGCGAGGTTCAGCGCTTCGCTAAGCAACCGGTCGGTCTGGCTCACCGACGACACCGCAGAAAACCGGGCTGTTTGCTCGAACCCATGCTCAGGCTTCTTCTTGCTGTTGAGATAGCTCCACCACCAGCGCCGCCGCGTCGTCGCCGACAGTTCATCGAAATCGAGATTGGCCAGAACCATTTCGCCTGCGCGCTCGACAATCACGCCGTAGGGCGATAACCGCCAACGATTGCCATCAGCCATGGCGGTGGCCAGCACGTAGCGCGGCGTGACTGTCTGCATGTGATACTCGATCGCATCGAGCCGCGCAGCTCCGTCCTCGCTGGCCGAGACCGCCAGCGCCAGCCACCGACCCTCTTGATCGCAAAGCGGCCAAAGCGCCTCTTGTGTCCGTTCATCGAAAAACGGCTTGTCGCACACCGCCGGCTCCAGGATGATGGGGGCGCGAGTTGCAAACGGAGCCTTCAGCGAAAGGGCGTTCCGCCTAGCAAGCATCGCCTCAAGCTCGCGCCAACTGTTGAGCACCGCTGGCAGGTCGCTTGCCGCCTCCCAATCATACCTGACAGGTTCCAACTGTCCCCTGGTCTTTTCGCTGAGCGACAAGCGCCCCTCGGCAACCTGCGCCTTGGTCAAACGAACCCGCGACTTGCAAACGACCGATAGGGTGCCGGAACCCCAAATTGGGTGGTTGCCATAAGCCGACCGAGGATCGAAGAATGCGTCCGCCGACCCGATCCTCGACAACGTTGCCGTCCGCCATGACTTGGCCGCCGGATCAAAGAAGAACGAGGTCACCCCGCGTGCACCGCTCTTCGTTCGCCAGGCGTTGGCGCCAAAGCCGATCAACCCGAGTTCGCCGACCTCGACGTAGGATTTGCGCACGACCCCGCGCAGCACCGTGTCCTGCGGATCATGCGACAGCGCTTTCACAAGAGCGTAACAGGCGGCAATCGAACCAAGCAGTTCCTCTGCCGAGTAGTCGACATGATGCACACGCGCCTGGGCGATGAGATTGGCCAGCCGCCGCAGGCTGGCCGCCAACCGTGGAAGCGCATCGGCTCGGCCAGAGACGGCAAGCGAGAACAGCCGGTCTTCCAGCGATAGTGGCGCCCGCGCAAGGCCGGTAGCCGCAGCGTCTTCGAGCGTCTTCGCGACGCGGCTTAAATAGGCCGCATCGATGTTCTGCCCACCTGCCGCGGCCGCCCCCCCCTTTGGCCCAACATAGTCGTCGGGCACAACGATGTTATTGGCTTTCCAGACCGACAGGATTGCTGTCGCCACATAAGCTTTGCGCCGGGCCTCAGGGGCCTTGCACACCGCTCCTTCAAGCCCCATCCCGGACATGAAGCGGACTTCGGGCAGGTCGCCAACCTTGATGATCAGACTGCCGCCGGAGACTTCGGCAACAGCCTCGCCCGCCAGATCCATCGCCGCCCTCAGCGGGCCAACGCCCGCCCATCTCTTCAATTCTTCAGGAGCCAATTGAAGGACCTCGGCCAGCGGGTCGGCGCTTATCTTTGCATCACTGTCATCGCCTTCAGAGACGTTCCCTTCAGTGTCGTCGCCCCGCACCACCACAACCGCAGCCAGAATGTGCTGGCAGATACCAGATGCCGGGCATGTGCATGTCGCAGCCGATGGGCCGGCTTTCGTCAGGGTCACAGTTTCAGGGGTGACCGAAACCTTGAGTTCATCGGCCCCCTCTTCGGCCACCTCGGCCTTTCCCGCTTCGACGGCCTTGAGCGCGCGGCGCAATAGTCCCTTGTTCGCTAGGCCGATGAGCGCGTCGTCGTCAAAGACGCTGAGAGCACGCCGCACGCTCATTGCATGATCCCCGCGAGCCATTCAGCAAATCGGTCAGGCGTCATGACGCCGATCTCCATGCCCAACTCACTCAGCCGCTCGGCCATGGCGCGGTCGTAATCGGGTGCGGCGTCATCATCGAGTGCGGCCAGGCCGATCAACTTGACGCGGGCCTCATTGAGCCGCGCAGTTGCCGCTAACATTTCCCGTGGCGGAGCGCCCTCGCAAAAATCACTGACGAGGACGAAAACGGTCCGCGATGGATTGTCGACAAGCCCCTCGCAATAATTCATCGCCCGGCCGATATAGGTGCCGCCGCCCAACTGCACCGACAACAAAACTTCGACTGGATCATCCAGCCTGTCGCTCAAATCAACGATCGAGGTGTCGAAAACCACAAGCTTGACAGTGACGCCGGGCAGCCCTGATAAGATTGCCGCCATCACGGCTGAGTGGATCACGGAGTTCAGCATCGAGCCCGATTGGTCGACACATAAGATGACGGTCCAGGGCAGTTGCCGGGTCTGGCGCGAATAAAACCGCAACCGGTCGGCAATAATCCGGTTGCGCTCGGCATCGAAATTTTTGAGGTTTTCGCGCAGTGTCCCGCGCCAGTCGAAATTGGCAAGCGACTTGAGCGATGATCGCCGGAAGCGGTTGCGCTGCCCCGAAAATGCCGTTGTGACTCTCGGCTTCAATCGCCGAAGGATGTCCTCGATCACCTGGCGGGCGATCTGGCGCACCATTTCGGCAACCGCAGGCGATGCCTTGTCGCGAAACGTCATCAGCGCCTTGAGTAGATCCCGGTTGGGTTCAAGCGATGCCAGAGTCTTAGGGTCGTTCAACAATTCCTTCATGCCATAACGCTCCAAGGCATGCCCCTGCAGCGTTTCATAGACGCTTTGCGGAAACAGCTTGCGCGCCTTACCCAGCCAATCGGGCGCCGTGAGCTGGGAGGGGTCGAGCGAGCCCGGCCCCTTTGGGCCAGACTGGCGCAGGCCGCGGCGCTGATATTCCTGCCGGTAGAGATATTCAAGCGCCGCATCCATACCCGCTGCCCCACCGCCCAAACCGACGCCCAATTGCGAATCCGAATAGCGCCCCAGGCTGAGCCGCCAGCGTTGCAGGTTACGTTTTTCTGCCGCCTTGAGTTTGCTCATGACGCGCCCCTATCCCTGCTCTCGATGGTCGTCAGGGCTGTCGCAATCCGCCAGCCAGCCGCTAAGTCCGTCGCCGCTCAGCGCTTCCTTCAGGCGCGCTTCAAATGAGAGGTTTGCCTTCAGTTCAGATTCGCTCAACGATCCGACAGCAGCAGATGCCACATCAGCCAATCCCACGGAGTAAAGGCCAGCAACGCTTGCCGATACCGCCTCGGTCTCGCCTGGATTGAGCGTTGCAAACGCCAGTCTCAAATGCGGAAGCAACTCGATGAAGTCTTCGTCGTCGACGCTGCCGATGACCTTGTCGATTGCTGCAATCAAACCGGGCACCCTGCGGATCAATTCCGGTGCGACCTTCAACACCCCATAAAGCGCCCCAACCTTATCGGCCGCGCTGACGTAGGCACCCTTCAGGTTGCCGCTGACCAACGAATTGATGTAGGCCGGTTCGCGATGGTTTGACGTGACCAGCAATGCCGCCAGCCCGCCAGCCAGGACGGGAGGCAGCACTTCGCCATCAAGACGCTCCAATGCTTCGGTCAACAACGAGGCATCCAGTCCCTCAATCTCGCCCTGGGAAGCGCGCACGACTTCATTCAGTGTAATCAAGCCGTCAAGTCTCGGCGCGATGTGTTCTTCCGAACTCGAACCAAGCGTGTCGATCAGATACAGCGCGCGGATATACGCCCGGTTGATGACTGCGCCGACTTCGCTGGAACCGGTCAGTCCCAACACCTCCCGGGCCCGCCAGACGAGGTCAAGGTTGCGAAGTGCTTCACACACCGACGCGAACTCAGGTTCGGCAGCGATCTCCCCCGCAATGGCGCTCAAAAGAGTGCCGGATTCGCCATGCAACCCGGCCTGCATCGCCGTCAGGAACAATTTGACCGCGCCCGCAGCCTCGCGCGCAGACCCGATCTCAGCCCGCTGGCGCAGGTGCGCACGGATGGTGTTGACGCCGGCCTGATCCAAGGAGTCCCCCAGGGCCGATTGTTCGATCAGTGAGGCCTCCACCTGTGGTGACCATGCCCAGTTCCAACGCTCAAACAGAAGATCCGACGAGCCGCCGTGCAGAAAGTCCGGGCCGGCTTCGAGACGGCCGAAATCCACATTGATCAGCGACAGCAGATGCAGGAAGCGACTGACCTCCAGGTGTTGCGGACGGCGATAGATGTCGAGGGCCAGCGAGCGCCGGGCACTTGTGGTCAAGTCGAATTTCAAGCCCATAGCGCGCTTGCGCGTGTGTTCGACCAACGGAGGCGAACCCGCCCGCGCCGGAATGTCGCCGATCCGGTCGCCCACCAGGAACTTTGCGAAGGCGTCTATTTGCGGGGCTCCCGAGGCTTCGCCCTTCACAAACGTCGAAAGCGCTGCATCGTTAATGTCGACGCGCAACGGCCCCGCCCTCGCCCGCAACTCACTCAGGTCGGCAGCCGAACGGATGGCGCTTTGCAGGAGCGGGATGCTGATCGCCCGGTCAGGTTCTGTTTCTCGTTGTCGGGCCGCAAAATCGACGAACAGATCGATGCTCGCTCCCTGCCAGAACGCTTCGCCACACTCGCCGCCGTCGAACGCGCTCCAAACCCGGTCGTAATACCCAGGCGATGGTAGCCCCGCCCCGTAGCCGTGCAGCGCATCGAGTTGATGAAAACCGTAGCGGACCAAAAAGTGCTTTGCCGGCGTGGCGCCCTCGGGTGGCTCAGGCGTGTCGAGGTCGGCAAACTTCGAAGCTACCGCATCGACCAGGGCGGGCGTATGGAAACCGCCCGTCAACACCAGAACCTTGCCCCGCACCCTCCGCTTTTTCGCCAGGCAGGAGATCATATGCGCTTCCCGCGGCGCTTCGCTGAACATGATGTGACGGGGCGGCGTTGCCATGCGCACTGCCAAGCAGTAGGCGCCAACATCGGCGAAAAAATCGCTCGGATCCCCTTTCCCTAATCGCCACTCAAACAGATGGTCCCAAACCTCCAGGCCATCGCGGCAACCAAGTTGGGCGGCAAGCGCCTTGGTGTAGTTCGAGGCGTCCAGAAGCCGTTCGTCCAGAAGCGAGCCAGGCCCCTCATGCTGTCCCGGCCGGTCATCTCCCCCGGTTTCGCCACTATCCTCATTTTCGCCTTGCTCTTCACCGGCTTCCTGTTCCCCACCGTCTTGATCTGGAGCTTCCCCACCACCAGGAACCCCAAAGCCATAATGCAACATAAACCGGCTGCTGCACGGCAAGTCGATGAATCCAATCGACGCTCCGATTTCGCGGGCCGTCTGCATGGCGACGTACTCAGGAGAATGAGCGCAGAATGGATAGTAGCTGGCGTTGCGCAACCCATCCTCCTGATCGAGGAACGCTGCGATGGCAACAGGTGGCACGGTGTCCACGTCCAACAGCAGATCAATCAGCGGTTCGAAATCAGCAGGGGCCTCGATCAGAACGTGCTTTGGCGCAACCTCGCGGATCAAGTCGCGAACGTGGCCGGCGCATGCTGGCGAGTGATGGCGGACGGGCGCAAACACAAATCGCCCCGATGCCGACCTCAATTGCTCGCGGTAACGATGAACGTCGGAAATCTCGAAACCGCCCATGTCGCTACTTCTTGATTTCGAGTTTCAAGTCGCGCGCCGCGGTGTGGAAAGCCTTCCAGTGCTTGGAATGGCGCGCGCGATCCTTGGCGACATGATCGATGTAGGCGCGGAATTTCTTGCCGTCTTCGGGGTCGTCCTTCAGCACCACGCCCTGGAGCTGGCGCGCGACATGGCCTGCTGTCAGTGCCTTGCCGTCCAGATAACCAGCCTCCAGAGTTGCTGCGTGCGCGACGTTGACGGCTTCGGCAGTCGACATCACGGCAGCCGGCTTACCCAAACTCACCCCATCTCGCGTCCTGCCGTTTCGAAGGTCCTGGAAGGCGGCAACGAGCACGTCGACGATGGCTGGCTCGACCTTGACGTCAAGGTCCATCCCCGACCATCGCTTTTCCAGTTCCTTCATGATCAAGACGCGCTCAAAGTCCGGATCGTCGATGGGGTGAACGGTCTCGAAATTGAACCGGCGCTTCAAGGCAGATGACATGTCGTGGACACCACGGTCGCGCAGGTTGGCCGTCGCGATGACCGAAAACCCAGGCTTCGCCCGCAACGCCAAATCCTGGCCCAACTCCGGAATTGCAATCGTCTTTTCCGACAGGATCGAAATCATCGCATCCTGGACTTCGGGCGGGCAGCGCGTCAGTTCTTCCACCCGGGCAATCGCCCCCGTGCGCATCGCTTCAAACAGCGGCGACGGAGTCAGCGCCCTTTCGCTCGGGCCCTCTGCCAGCAATAGCGCGTAATTCCACCCATATCGAAAGTGGTCCTCGACAGCTCCCGCCGAACCCTGAACAACAAGGCCCGACTGGCCCGAAATGGCGGCCGCCAGAAGCTCGGACAGCATCGACTTGGCCGTGCCCGGTTCGCCCACCAGCATCAGACCTTGCGTGCCCATCAGCGCCACGATCGCGCGATCAACCAACGCATCGTCGCCGTAGAACTTTCGGGAGACGTCAAGCGTTTCGTCGCCTGTAATGAACTTGCGCACCGATTGCGGCGAGAGCTGCCAGCCCGGCGGACGCGCCGATTTGTCGGCCTCGATCAGGCGTGCCAACTCACCGGCATACTGGACTTCTGCGGGCTGTCGCAGAACGGCTTCTGTCTCGCTCATGTTGGCTGAGGCCTCGTTTTGATGGGTTGCCGGTAGGAACACGATTTAGCATGGACGATCACGTCCAGCTCGCCTTCTTCTCCCACAACGGATCGAAGGCACCACCATCGGCGATTCGATGATAGTCGCTCCAGCATTCCGACACCAGAACAGGCGGCACGTCGCTCAACTTGAGTGACCGATGGCTCTTGCCCCGGCGAAAAGACAACGTTTTAAGCGCCGCAGCTTCATTTTCCGAACCCATCCCCGCCACTGCTCCGGTGAATTCGATGATCGCTACGAGCCCGGAGCTGGGAAAGGTCTTCTCCCAGGTGTGATAGAAGCCGCCATCCTCAGGCGATCCGGCGTCGTAGCCAAGCTTGGAAGCCCGCCCCCGCATGGAAAGGAATTCCATCAACCACCCCTTGCGATCGCCGATCTCTGTCGCATCGGCTTTGTCCTTGTCGATTTTCAATAACGGTCGATCAAGCTGACCGAACAGCGGTGTGATCTCGTAATCGGCAAGGTGGGCCTTCCAGGCCTCCTGCCCGGCTTCGCTGATTTTCGCCGAGTGGCATAGTTCGATGAAGTCGCAATCCTGCAACGAAACCTCGCCATCTTCATGGTCCGTCAGGCTGCCATCTTCCATCGGCCGGAACGACACCCAGTCCGCACCATCACCGTCGGCCTCATCGCAGCGTCCCGCCAACCAAATAAGCTGCTGGGCGAACCGGCCGACCACAGGATGGCTGCGAATGTGTTGATCCCACTCGCTCAACTCCCACCGCCGACCAGCGCACATCGCTTCATAAAGACGGCGGCGCTGCAAGGTGGCAACCTGCTTCAACTCCTTGCGTGCAGCCGACAGTGCTGCCTTCGAAGCCTTGACCTCCGCCATCACCTCTTCGTTGTCTGACTTGACCGAGGGCAGTGACTTGACCGTCTTGCCGCTGGGGCCCGTTATCACCAGCTTGTCAACGCCATCGAAGCGAACGGTGTAAATCTTGTCGGGGCTGCCGTACTCCAGCTCCATCACACCGTGGTCATCAAGCCCGCATTTCGGCGTCGTGCGATCGGCAAGCTGATCTGGTGTCCAACCGCGGCGTTCGGCAATCTCGTTGATCAGCTCCTTGGCAAGCGTCATCACCGATTTCTGTTTGTGACGCTCGGACACGGATAAGATGACCTGGATGGCGGCCGGCGCAGGATTGGATGACAGCATCTGTAGCAGCGACTTGGACTGCGCCACTCTGGCGCCGTGGGCTTTAAGATAGCTTCGAACGCGCTGGGCGGCATCAGCCGGTGCCGCCTGCGTTGCCAGCCCCAGGATACCCTGGTTTGCTGCGGCCGATCCCAGATACTCACCCGCCTTGCCCGCCTTCAAAATGGCAAAGGCCTTTTCGCGTGTCATCGATTCGTCCCAGCGCTTGTAGGCCTGATAATACTGATCGGCATTCGCTTCCGCGTAGGCGTTCGCTTCTGCTTCCGATCTCATCTGGGTGTCGTGACTGACGAAGGCATCGATTAGGAACAAGCCCAGCTTTTCGGCATCGCCTTCCGCGAGTTCCCCAAGGTAGAGATCGAACAACCCGTTGCCGCGCGGTTGCTTTAATTTGTTGGCCGAGACGATCCACCATTTCACGACATCTGAAGGGACCGGCTTGTTCGATTTGAAGCGCAGCGATGGCATGGCGGAATAGGGAAACCAGTCGAGGTTCTTCGGCTTGACCTTGGCCAGTCCGGCTTCTGCTTCGGCCTTCAGTTTCTTCTCGCTCAGATAGGCTGAAACGTCTTCGCCCAAGTCCCGCAGGGCGGTGATGGCAGCGGCGCGTGGGCGCTCGGCCTTCTCCTTTTTGAGCGCCTTGTGGATCGCCTTGATGGCCTGCTTCATGTCGCGCTGGGTCGCCCACTCGAACGCGCCCGCTCGAACTTCCTGCTTCTTCGATTGGAACAGCTTGACGATATGCTCGTCGATGCCGCTGGCGGCTTGCAACAGATTACGAGCGCGTTGCCGGTATCTGACACCGCTGCTGGTTGCGAATTCAAGCAACTGCGGCAGGTAGCGCTGCGGTGTCTTGGGCAACAGTTCGAGGAGATCGAAGGCGCGGGCGGTCGAAGGCTGGTGATGAGTACGCTGGGCAACCCACGGTTTGAGCCCCAGCACCCGGTCGACGGCGTCGAGGTTTTCAGCGAAGTAGGGCCACAGCCCATCGGCGGGAAGCGACTCCAGCTCCGGCCGGTTCCAATTCTCGGCAACGAACTCATCGGCGGAAGTGGTGTATTTGCTGCCACCTGCATTGGCCACCAGATGCGCGATGATGCGAAAATCACCGCCCTGCAACATCCAGTCGTTCAAACAGGGCGACACATTCGCACCCCAGTAATTGGTGTTGAGCGTAATGTTGAGCGGCGTCAACGTGTAATGGGCGGTCTCAGTACTGGCCAGTAACTGGCATTGGCGCGCAATCCCTAAATCACGCAGGATCTTGGCAACAACGCTGCCGGCTTCCGCCCGATTGACACTGGCCACATGAGATAGCGTCTGCATGCCGTTCGAGGGCCTTGAGCCAGGGTTCCTCAACAACTTCAAGATTGCCTTTACTCCGTTACTGGAGTGTTCAGGAATTTTGTAGTTGTGCGGCTTGCCCTTCAGCTTTTCGTTGTGCGCCCGGGCGCTCTTGTCATGAAACCGAACCGCCTCTTCGACGCGCGATTCCAGGTCATCGGGCAACGGTTCAGGCTCGGGCAACTCTGCCATAGCAGGGATAGCGACATGCGTCCCATCCAGCGCCAGATAGCCCGCGCTATCGCCTGATTCGTCCGCCTGATCGTCCGACTGCAACGCCACCGCAGAAGCAAGACACGCATCGATGGCCTCGATGACCTTGGAACTTTTCTCGGTTTTCTTATGGGCCTTCAGAATCTTCATCGCATCTTCGGGGGCCGCCTTGTTGAGAAACGCTGCCGCTTCTGCGCGCTCTGAAGCATTGCCCTGCCCAAGCCTTTCCTCGCAGATGGCAACAAGCCGTTCGCGGGCTATGTTCAGCAATTGTGATTGAGCGCGTTGGCGAACCGTCTTCGCGCCACCAAAGGCTTGCTCAACCGCGAAGGCTTCATAGGCTGCCTGTTCCAATAGACCACGCTTGGCGATAACTTCGATAACCTCGGCCCTGCTTTGAGCGGGAAACGCACGGAGGGCCTTCACGACATCGGTTGAGGCCTCCGTCATGAACGCAATAAAATCGTCGGCCCTGCAGAGTTTCTCCGTCAATTGGTTGGTATAGTATGAGACGGACGCCCCAAATACCGATTGCGCAACGTTGCCATCATCTCCACCGCCTGCCTTCGCCAAGGCCCGTATCATGCCGATACTCAGCGGCCGACCACCCTTGATGACTTTGTCGACACCGGGCAAGTGGGTTTGCGTTGCTTGCACCCACTCCAGGAGAATGGACCGCAACGCCAGCGGCGTGTCCTTGGTGCCCGGTGCGTACATCGACAGCATGAAGTCCGCCGGGTCCGCTGCGGCGAGCACTTCGCCGTACCGCCACCAGATATCGGGATCGAATTCGCCGTGGTGCATGTAAAGCCAGCGATAGGTGACAGTATTGCGCTCCTCGACTTGGAGGGCGTGCCGGTGGAAATGGAGCTTGTCGGCGGCCGCATCGCCGGCCTGCTGGAGTTCGAGTAGCACGGCACTGGGTTGACCGGTCGTGACGTATTCGACCGCCCGGTCCCCCATGCCCGATTGCACCTGGTTCAGCCGTTTCAGATCGGTCTCTATGCGATTGCGATCTTTTGAACTCAGTTTGCCACCCGGCATGTCATCCCCCTATCGAAATAAAACCCGCAGGCCATGTACCAGCGGAACGATAGCCTCGCTAGCAGGCTGTTGAAATTCGACCAGCAGCCCACTGAGCACCATTGAATTTTGCCATTTCTCGTCGAGCAGAACGTGGTCAAGCACGAAGACCGCACCTCAGCTCGATCTGACAGCCATCAACTAAAGGCCGAAAAAGCA
>JAHZKP010000020.1 GCA_022600345.1 Alphaproteobacteria bacterium
AAGCGGTGCATTCTTGTGAACGTTCATTCGGTCCTCCGGAGAATCACTGACGTTGCGCAACATCAGCGTTCCCGGTCCTGACCGAATGGACAATCTCCAATGGAGAAAGCGAACAACCTTCTGGAAATACACATCTAGCACGATTGCGGGGTGCGGGGCATTTGAGGCTGCAACTCGTCCAGAAGCCAAAAAGGCCACCTCCCGAATAGGAGATGGCCTTTGTTGTTTGTCGATGTGTGGGTTGGGAACCCAGGTTAGATGAACACGGTCTAGAAATTGCCGAACTTGAAGTTGGTGGCGTCCAGATCCGATAACGATATGCCAACCAGCAGCACCTTGTCGCCACCGCCGAAATCGATCACCGCGCCGCTGCGCGAGTCATATGCGTTGTTGTAGACCTGCTGCATGCTGTGGAAGTGCGAACCTATATTCAGCTTGTCCTGATTGATGTTGAAGCCATAGACTTGGTCGGTGCCCATGTTGTGGCCCATGTTGAATTCATCCCGGCCAGCGCCGCCATAGAGCTTGTCGAAGCCGGAGCCGCCGTCGATCTTATCGTTGCCGCCCTGACCATAGATCCTGTCGTTGCCTGCACCGCCATAAAGGTAGTCGCGGTCGGCGCCGCCATACATCTTGTCGGAGCCGGCGTCGCCGTAAAGACGGTCAATGCCCTGGTCTCCGAACAGACGATCCTGGCCGGAGTCGCCAAACAGGCGATCGTGCTGGGTGCCGCCACGGATGACATCGTTGCCCGAACCACCACCGATAACATCGTTGTGGGCACCGCCGTAGATGGCATCGTTGCCCGAGCCGCCTTGCGCGTAGTCGTGACCGTTTTGCAGGAAGATGCGGTCGCTGCCCGCGCCGCCTTCGACGTGGTCGCTGCCGTTGCCCGCGAGGATGAAGTCGTAGCCGTCCTCGCCGAAGATCGCGTCATGGCCGCCGTCGCCGAACATGTCGTCGTTGCCATCGCCGCCATAGATTTCGTCATTGGCGCCACCGCCGTGAAGTGTGTCGTTGCCGCCCAGGCCAACGATCAAGTCGCTATCATCGCCGCCAAAGATATCGTTGTCGTAGTCGTCTCCGACAAGGCGCTCGTAGGCTTTGAAGATGTTTTCCTGAAGGTGATCGATGTCGGTATTGCGGGCGATGATTTCAGAGAACGAACTTGATTGGATTTCGGCGAGAAGGTCAGGCGTATCGGCGAGGCGGTTTTCATAATAGAAGCGGTCGCCGTCGCGAAGGCGGGCGAACTGGTCGACCAGGATGTACTGTAATGTTTCGCCGACCTGGGTGCCGTCCACCTTGTCTTCTGCAAGGATGCCGACCCACAAATCGACTTTGTTGATGTCGCCGCCATAGGCTTGCGACAGAGCTGCGGCGAGGGCTGCGTCCGAGGTCAGGTCGTCAAAGCTTGTGTAGGCGTCGAAGCCCAGATCGACGCGGACTTCATTGAGAGTGGGAACACCCTGGTCGCGGCCACGCATGATGTTGAGGGTTGCCAGATCGCGGAAGCTGTCGGGGCCGAACAACAGGTTGCGGACGTCGTCAATGATCTTGGCGTCGAATTCGCTGGTGGCATCGGCGGCCAGGCCGCGAACGAGGGCTGAGACGCCGCCTGCCTGGTCGAGCTTGTGGGGTTGGAAGAAGGTGTCGAACAGCCCCAAGTGCTGGGTGGTCGAGCCGTCTTCTGTCAGGCGCTCGAAATCGGTTGGCAGCATGGTGTGGCCGAAGCGGAATGCGGCCCCGGCGAATTCGTTCGAAATGCTGGCGTCGACGTGTGGATTATAGCCGGTGTATCCGGGCAAGGCGTGGCCGATTAGTTCGGGCAGCCACTCGTCGTAAACGACCTTTTGGTATTCGGCCTCGACGATCATGCGCGCGGTCTGGAACAGCTCCTCGTCACTGAGGCCCAGGTTCATGTCCTTGAGGCGGTCGACCTGGAAGTTGTGTTCCTTCATCCAGATTTCATGGATCGAGGTGAGCGCGATATTTTCGTCGCTGCGGATGTCGCCCAGGACGTGGGCGGTAGCTGGATTGCCCAAGAATAGTCCGTTGGCGCTGCCATGGCCATGGACGGCTTCGATGTCGCCAACTGTGGCTGCTCCACCATGCGAATTGGTGATCATGTAGGCGCCGTCGCGCAGCACGTCTGTTGTTGCCTGACTTGAGCCATAGACGTTGGAAGCATCCAGGTAGGATGTGATGTTGTTGACGTGTTCGCGTGGCGTGCCACCGGTGCCGGTCCCAGGGGCGACGGCGGAGCGGCCGAGCGTCAGGTGAGCACCGTCGGGGAACGAAGGATCACCGTCGGGTACCACCGTGATCATCTCGCCGGCTGCGTGATCTTCACCGACAATATCGATGTCGTGGTCGATGAACTGGCCGAAAAAGATGAACATCTGGCTCGAGCCGAAGCTATTGGGCGTGCCATCGGGAATGTCGGCCATGGCGTTGGAAATCTCACGCGCGTTGCCACGGTCTTCGGGCGTGCCTACTCCGTCTTCGTAATCAGCGTAAGTAATGCGGATCAGCTGCTGGCCTGCGGAGCCTTGTTCGTCATTTAGGAGGTTGTTGCCGGTGCCATCGGATTCGCGGGCTTCGCTGCCGCTCAGATAAATCAGGTCGCTGTAAATGCTCATTCTTCACCAGTCTTCAGGTTGGGGGTACGTCGAAGATGCAGGCGCGTGCAGGTGAGGGAATGGAAACATCATCGCCGTATACCGGTACGCACATTATGAGATTGATCATCAAGTCTTATGCCGGTTGGCGATTTGGCCGAGCGCTGGTTGGTTGGGTAGTTAACCCGTGAGGTAAACGCTGCGAAGGTTCGTTTGCTTTGTGGGAATGCAATGTTTCGGAGAAGCGCGGGGACTTATCGTGCCGAGGCTGGCGGGAATAATTTGGGGAATTTCAGGAAATAGAATTCAATAGGGCATCGTTTTCGGGGAGTGCTGCGGGACACCGGGTTTGTTAGACGAGAGGGCTTGCATTCTCATCGGGTGCAGATTGTTAGGCGGCGTGTCAAAACGAGACGATCCGTTTACGGTGTTAACCAACCCGAAGCCGTGTTACGTTGGGGACTGAAAGCTGTGGCGACATGGTTAATTAATTCATATCAACACGGCGATGGTCGGGCTGAAAGGCTGACCGTCTCCTAACTGATTTCTCGACTGCTGATCGGAGCTTCAATCCCAAAAGATGTGTCCGGGTCGGTTTGGGTCTCAAGCCAACCGGGGGCGGCATCGATCGTGCATTCGACGGAGCAGGGTTGGTCTACGGTTTCGGCGATTTTAGAATATTCGGAGGCAGGAATGGCATCGCCTGATGCGGGTTTGGAAGAGGGGAGCGGCAAGAGCCCCTTGCGCGAAGCCTTTGGTAATTTTCGTCCCGCGCTGTTGACGGTGATGATCTTCAGTGTGTTCTGCAACTTGCTGTTGTTTGTTGGCCCCGTCTACATGCTGCAAATCTACGACCGGGTGCTTTCGAGTCGTAGCGAGGGCACGCTGATCGCGTTGACGGGCATCGCGGTTTTCCTGCTGTTAACCTACAGCGCTCTGGATGCGCTGCGTGCGCGCCTGCTGGTACGTGCAGGCTACAGGTTTGACGAAAACCTCAACGCGCCGCTGTTTAAAACGGCATTGGGCTCATCGCTGGCTCAGCGCTCCAATGCGCCTGCTTCCTCGCTGCGCGATATGGATACCGTGCGTGAGTTCTGGACCGGTTCAGGTGTGATTACGCTTTGCGACGCGCCGTTCGCGCCGCTGTTCGTTGCCATCTGCTTCTTGTTTCATCCCTATCTGGGGTTGGTCGCGCTGGCGGGTGCCTTGTTGTTGTTTGCGCTGGCGCTGGCCAATGAATATGCGACGCGCAATTCGCTGAAGGAAGCAGGCCAGCGGTCGGCTGAGGCCGCTCACTATGCGACCTCGTCGATGAGCAACGTCGAAGTGATCCACGCGCTGGGCATGCATGGGGCGATTCACCAGCGTTGGGCAGACCGGCATGTCGAAGCGCTGCATTTTCAGGCCAAGGCCAGCGACTGGGCCGGCTCGATCATGGCAACCACCAAGTTCGTTCGCCAGACGTTGCAGATCGTGATCCTGGGAATGGGGGCGTGGCTTGCCATCCATGGTGATATTTCACCTGGTATGATGATTGCCGCATCGATCATGATGGGCCGGGCGCTGGCGCCTGTCGAACAATCGGTCGGGCAGTGGAAAGCGTTCATGGCGGCGCGAAATTCCTGGAGCCGCTTGGAGCAGATTTTCAAGGACACCGGCGAGGCGCCAGAAAGAACTCCGCTGCCCGCGCCAAAGGGGCAGCTTGGCGCCCAGGGACTTTTCGTTGCCGCCGGGCCGGGTGCAAAACCGATTTTGCGCAATATCGAATTCGAGGTTTCTGCGGGAGAGGCCTTGGCCATTATCGGGCCAAGTGCGGCGGGAAAATCGACTCTGCTTCGTGCACTTGTCGGCGTATGGCAACCGATGTCGGGCGTGGTGCGTCTCGATGGATCCGATCTGAGGCATTGGGACCCTGAAGTATTGGGCCAGCACATCGGATACCTGCCGCAGGACATTGAATTGTTCTCGGGAACGGTTGCCGAAAACATCGCCCGGTTCCGCAAGGGTGACGATCCTGAGCTGGTCGTGAAAGCGGGTATGGCTGCGGGGGCCCACACGCTGATCCAGCAACTAGAGCACGGTTACGACACTCCGGTTGGCGAAATGGGTGCGTCGTTGTCGGGAGGGCAGCGCCAACGCATCGGTCTGGCAAGGGCGATGTATGGCTCGCCGCGGTTGTTGGTTCTCGACGAGCCAAATGCGCATCTCGACCGGCATGGTGAGCAGATCCTGATATCGGCCATCAAGCGGTGCCGGCAACAGGGGGCGACCGTGGTGTTTGCCACTCATACGCCCAACCTGCTGACCGGCGCGGATAAGATTTTGGCGCTTAAGGATGGAGCCGTGCACCGGTTCGGACCGACCAAGGAAGTGGTCAGCGAGCTTCTAAAGCCGCGTGCGGTGCCCGCGAACAGCGATACGGCCGGACCCGAAACGGTGACGGAGAAAGAAACTGGGACGTAGGCGAAGGCCGGCGGATTTCGATTCGGGGCGAAGTTTGCGCCTTGCAAGTGATCGGCGGGACTGACTGGATTGACTGGACGTTGGACGGCATTGGCCGGCGCTTATTTGGAGATGAATGATGGCAGCAATGTCAAAGCAGCACACCGGGGATGGCCGTGGGCCTGCTGCGGCGGGCAACCAGACGCCCTACGCGGTTATGGGTTATTTGCTGATTTTCACTGTCTTTGGTGTGTTTGGAGCCTGGTCTGCATTTGCCAAGTTGGATAGCGCGGTGATTGCGTCGGGTTCGGTTGCTGTAGAGAGCAACCGCAAGCGTATCCAGCATTTTGAAGGTGGCATCGTTCGCGAAATTCTGGTCAAGGAATTTCAGTCGGTGAACAAGGGCGACGTTCTGTTTCGCCTCGATCCGTTGCAGGCGGAAGCAAAAACCGAATTGTTGCGCGGCCAGATCGATGCGGCGCTGGCGCTGGAAGCCCGCCTTCTGGCCGAGCGGCAAGGCAATGATCACATTAGCTTCCCCAAGGAACTTGTGGACCGCGCAGGACGCCTTTCAACCCGCAAGATCATGATTGATCAGGAGCAGCAGTTCAAAGAACGGCGCGCTTCGATCAAGGGGCAAATCGGTATCCTCGAAAGCCGGATTGAGCAACTCGGGCGGACCATTGCCGGGCTCAGGGCCGTACAGGTTTCGACGGAAGGCCAGATCAAGAGCATCCGCAAGGAATTCAAGAAGGTCTCCGGGTTGGCGAAGCGCGGATATTATCCCACCAACCGGTTGCATACGATGGAGCGGGAAATCTTTTCCCTTGAGGGCCGTCTCGGCCAGACGATGGCCGATATTGCCCGAAACGAAAACGCCATCGGCGAATCGAAGCTGCAAATCATACATACGCGGCAGAAATTCCAGGAAGAGGTGATCGACGTACTTCGTTCGGTGCGTACGCAGTTGCCGGAATTGCTAGAGCGGCGACGGATGGCCCAAGATGTCCTTAACCGGATGGAGATCCGTTCGCCATTAAGCGGAGTGGTGCAGAACCTGAAAGTGCACACCATCGGCGGTGTTATTCGGGCCGGCGAGCCGATGCTGGAACTGGTGCCGATCAACGACACCTTGCAGATCGCCGTTCGCATCAATCCCGTCGATATCAATCATGTCGGGGTCGGTAGCGACGCCGAGGTTCGCTTCCCCGGTTTCAAGAGCCGGACGCTGCCGTTGATCATGGGAAAAGTGAAAAGCGTTTCCGCCGACCGCATGACCGATCCGGCAACCAACGAACCCTATTATCTGAGTATCGTGGAAGTTAAGGAGACGCAGATCCCGGAAGCCTATCGCGGGACGCTGTCGGCTGGGATGCCGGCCGACTTGTTCATCGCAACTGGAGAACGAACGGTTGCCGATTACCTGCTTTCGCCATTCACAGATGTTGCGCGTAAATCGCTGCGCGAACTTTGAGCGGCCTCCCGGCCGAGCGATGAGGGGTTAGGAGCCGATACCGCAAGAGGCGTTGAGCCCGCCTTTCTCACATGAGGGGCGGGCTTCTTCTTGAGCCCGGACGGCGGGGGCTTGGCGATGGTGGCGCGACGAATTGGGCCCGTCCCTCAACTCGGACAAGTTCTTGGTGTTATGGTGGGCCAAGTGCTCGCGTGGAATGCGGGTGATGTGTGCAAACCAATTGGCAAGCTTCATTTTGAACGAGACCGAAAACAAAATCGCGTCGGCCGATAACACGGCAGGTTCGGCGCCTGAGAACGATCCGGGCATTACGATGCTTCATCCTGGTGTGTCGATTTCCGTCGTCATTCCGGTGTTCAACGAGCAGGAGGGGATCGATCCGCTTTATGAGCGGTTGCAGCCGGTGCTTTCAGGTCTGGGGTGCGACTACGAGGTCGTCTTCGTCGACGATGGGTCGAGTGATGGCACGATGGCACGTTTGCGCAGTCTGAATGAGACCGATCAGCGGGTCAAAGCGGTTTCGCTGAGCCGCAACTTCGGCAAGGAAATCGCCGTTGCAGCGGGTTTGAAGTATGCCAATGGCGATGCCGTCGTTTTGATGGATGGGGACTTGCAGCATCCGCCTGAAGCCATTCCGGCTTTCGTCGACCGCTGGCGGAAGGGGTTCGATGTCGTCTACGGCGAGCGCATGGACCGAAATGACGAAACGCCAATGCGGCGGATATTCTCGCAAGGGTTCTACGTCCTATTCGATCTATTGTCCGGCACCCAATTGCACAGGAATGCGGGTGACTTCCGGCTCTTCAGCAGGCGGGCGGTGGACGCGTTGAACAGGTTGGGAGAGCGGGCGCGATTCAACAAGGGTCTGTTTGCCTGGATTGGCTTCAAGTCGACGGGGCTTCCCTTTGAGGTCGAGGACCGGGTCGATGGCGGCGGCTCGCGCTGGTCATTGCGGCGGCTGTTGCATTTTGCCATCGATGGCATCGCATCGTTTTCCACCATACCGCTCAGGATCTGGTCGTATGTGGGCCTAGCGGTTTCGCTGTTTGCATTCGGCTATGCGGCAATCTTTCTGATCAAGACGCTTATTCTTGGAAGCGGCGTGGCAGGTTTTCCGACGTTGATCATCTCGATCATGATGTTTTCTGGCATTCAGCTCATGTCTTTAGGGATCCTGGGAGAATACCTGGGCCGGATTTACGCGGAAGTGAAAGCGCGGCCGTTGTTCCTGGTGGCGGACGAAGTGGGCATGGGCGCGCGCCCAAAAACCGAAGGCGATGGTGGTGAGGACGGCGAAGGTAAGTCTTACCCTGGATCTGCGGGCGACCGGCATGGGTGATGCTTCCGAAAAACCGACCGATCAACCACCAGCCAGGAAGGTGGGCGGAGTGGCTGGGCCAGTCGATTTGGCGGAAGGTGCGGGACACGACGCTGACAGCGATATTGCCGGTCGGCCGCTGGGTGAGCGGGCCCGGTCGACGGCGCGCCATGGTGCGGGCTTTTTGATTGCGGGCACACTGGCTTTCCTGACCGACGCGGTAATCTTATCGCTGCTCAATCAGGGTGCCGGGGTCGATCCGTTTGTGGCGCGGGTCTTTTCGGTGTGCTGCGCGATGGTTGTTGGATTCATTGGACATCGAACGCTTACCTTTCGCGTTGCCGGGCGGCCGACGATCAAGGAATTTGCGGCCTATGCCGGTGTGGCCTGGAGTACGGTCGCGGTGAACTATGCCATCTACTCAGCGGTACTATTGGGATGGCCGGGCTCGAGCGCGCTGTTTTCGCTTATTGTGGCGAGCATCGTCGCGATGTCGTGGAGCTACTGCGGCATGCGTGTCGGGGTATTTGGCAAGCCGACTTGAGAGCTGGTCGGCTGTTTGATCGCCACGATTGGGACAAGAAAAATATGGTGCGCTGCACTATAGTCTGGCGGCATTTCTCCAGCTAGAACTTTGGAAGTATTCCTCGACATCGAGTGGCGCTTGGCATACCATATGCCAGATTGAGTTGCGAGATTTGCAACTCTGGTTTCCAACCTGTCAGTTGCTGTTTTCTTCTGACTTTTCAAACCCCTGTGGGCTGGTCGGTTGAGCGGCTGATTGACTAGTAAGCAAGGCGCCAACCAGGGAGGTGCGGCGATGTTGTTGCACGAATTCCAAGCCAAGGAGATCCTGAAGAACTTTGGGATCAATTGTCCGATTGGTCAGGTGGCGGCAAGTCCGACGGAAGCTGAAAAAGTCGCCGAGCGGTTGGGTTGCCAGCGCTATGCGGTGAAGGGGCAGTTGCTGGTCAGCGACCGTCTTGAGCACGATGCGATCGGCTATGCGTCAAGTGCGGGCGGGGTCTTAGAGCAGGCCAGCCGGCTGATCGGGAAAACGCTTGACGTTGCCGGTGGGCGATTGCCTGAGCAGGTTGTGCATCAGGTGCTGGTCGAAGAATTCATCGAGGCGGCGCGCGAACTCTACGTGGCGATCGCGCTCGACCGCGCCCGCGGCAAGGTGGTTTTGCTGGCCAGTGGGCAAGGTGGATCGGGGATCGAGGCCCGGGCGGCGGCAGATCCCGACCTGATTAAGAGCTGTGACTTGAGGCTTGAGGAAAAGCGCGCGGTTGGCGATTTCAAGAGCATTGCCGAAGCCGTCAGCCCAGATCCCAAGCTGGTGATGTCGCTGGAGGATTTGTTTCGAAATCTGGCGGCAGCCTTGGTTGCAAGCGATGCCACGCTGATCGACATCAATCCGCTGGTTATAACGAAGGACGCGCAGTTGGTGGCGGTTGATGCGAAGATGACCGTTGACGACAACGCTTTTCATCGGCGGCCTGAACTGGCGGCCCTGAAACAGAAAAATGAACGCCTCGAGCAAGATAAGAACGAACTCGAGGCGCAGCGCTATCAGATCAACTTCCTGGGGCTGGATGGAGACATCGGAGTTGCGGTCAATGGGGCGGGGTTGGCGCTTGCAACACATGACATGATCGTCGACCTGGGCGGCGCGCCGTCAAATTTCATGGATATTCGCACGACGGCGTCCAGTCTTGATATTGCTCATGGCTTTGAGATGCTGCTGGAAAGCGACAAGACGGAAGCGATTTTGATCAATGTTCACGGCGGCGGTATGCAGCGGTGCGATACCATTGCCGAGGGGTTGGGTATCGCGCTGAGGCGTGTTCCCAAGAAACTGCCGATCGTCATCCGGATGGCTGGCAACAATGCGGATTTTGCGCGCACTGTTCTGAGGAATAACGGTGTCGAGTTCATTGACGCGCAAACGATGTATGAGGCTGCCGAACTGGCGGTGCAGCAAACCGTTCGGGAGGCGGCGTAATGGCGATCCTGATTACTCCTGAGACAAAAGTTATCTGCCAGGGTATGACCGGGCGGGTGGCGACTTTCCATTGTGCGCGCATGCAATCGTATGGAACCAAGCTGGTGGGGGGTGTGACGCCGGGCAAGGGCGGCCGCAGGCACCTCGATCTTCCGGTATTCGAATCGGTCAGCGAGGCGAAGGAAGAGACAGGTGCGGATGCCAGCATTGTGTTCGTTCCGCCCGAGCATGCCGGGCGTGCGTTGATCGAGGGCATTGAGGCTGAACTGTCCCTGATCGTCTGCGTTACCGAGCGCGTTCCAGTTCTCGACATGGTGCGCGTGCGTCAGGCTCTGGAGGGATCGAATAGCGTACTGGTGGGACCGAATTCGCAAGGGGTTCTGGCGCCGGGTGTCGGGCAATTGGGGGTGATGTCAACGGTGGACGCAAGGCCCGGACGTATCGGAATTGCGTCGCGATCGGCATCGCTGACAAGTGAGATCGTGGCCCAGGTCAGCCGTGTGGGGCTTGGCCAGTCGACGACTGTGGGAGTGGGCGGCGATCCGGTGCACGGAATTTCGTTGGCGGGATGCGTTGAACGCTTCATTGCGGACCCGGGAACCGACGGGATAATTATCGTCGGAGAGATTGGCGGTTTTGAAGAAGAAGAGGTGGCAGAATTGGTCAAGCGGTTGCAGCCCGACAAGCCGATCGTGGCGTTGGTTGCAGGACGCCATGCACCGCCCGAGCGCAGGATGGGTCATGCAGGGGCCTTGGCAACGGGTGGTATCGGTTCGGCGCAGGCCAAGATCGATGCGTTGAAATCAGCAGGGGCAATTATTGCGCCGCACGCAGGAAGCATCGGGGACACGATGGTTGCGGCGCTGAATTAAAGGGACGGTGATGAGCGACAAGACATTGAATGGCGGCGGCAGGAATGGTCGCGGCAGCGGCAGGGCGGCTGTTCATCCAGGCGCCGGGCGCAGGAAGGCGATTGCTTTTCCGAAGGGACGACTGCTCGATCCAGCAGAAGTCCAAGCGGTCCGCGAGCTTATCGGACCGCCGCCATATGATCGCTCAATGCTGATCGAATATCTGCACAAGATCCAGGGTTCTGAGGGCTGTTTGCCGGCTGGTCTATTGCACGGCCTGGCCGAATTAATGCGAATCCCGATGGCCGAAGTCTACGAAGTGGCAACGTTTTACGCCCATTTCGATGTCGTGCCCGATGGTGCGGAGCGACCGGCAAAGACGACGATTCGTGTTTGTGAAAGCCTTTCGTGCATGATGGCGGGGGCGGAAGAATTGATTGCGGCGCTGCAGTCGGAAGACATGCAGGATGTGCGGGTCGTTCGCGCGCCGTGTGTGGGTTCGTGCCATACGGCGCCTGCCTGCCACGTCGGCCACCGCCATGTCGACCACGCGACGGTTTCGTTGGTCAAGGCGCTGGCACTGGAAGGTCATGTGCATCCTGAAATTCCAGCGTATCAGTCGATGGAAGATTATGTCGCTGCGGGCGGATACAAGATTTTGCGGGCCTGTCTGTCAGGTGAGATCAGCGTTGATGAAGTGATCAAGACGTTGTCGGATGGTGGCTTGAGGGGACTTGGGGGAGCGGGTTTTCCGACGGGCCGCAAATGGACATTCGTTCGCGCCGAGCGGGGCCCGAGGCTGATGGCTGTCAATGGCGACGAAGGTGAGCCTGGTACGTTCAAGGACCGCCACTACCTGGAAACAGCGCCGCATAAGTTCCTTGAGGGCATGCTGATTGGTGCATGGGCGGTGGAGGCCGAAGAGGTCTTCATCTACATGCGCGATGAATACCCTGCCGTCATCAAGATCCTGCTGGATGAAATTCCCAAGCTTGAGGCTGCCGGGTTGGTTGGCAATACCAAGATTACCGTGCGGCGCGGGGCGGGTGCTTATATCTGCGGCGAAGAGAGCGCCATGATCGAGTCGATCGAGGGTAAGCGCGGATTGCCGCGTCATCGTCCACCCTATGTTGCGCAGGTTGGCATCTTCGACAGGCCCACGCTCGTCAATAACGTCGAGACGCTCTATTGGATACCTGAAATCCTGGACGAGGGGGCTGCGTGGTTTGCCGCGCAGGGCAAGGGCGACTCCAACGGCTTGCGGTCTTATTCGGTGTCGGGGCGGGTGAAAAAGCCCGGTGTGGCGCTGGTGCCGGCGGGTTCAACGATCAAGGATTTGATCGAACACTGTGGTGGCATGCTTGATGGACATACCTTCAAGGGATATCTGCCTGGTGGCGCGTCTGGCGGGATCTTGCCGGCATCGATGGATGATCTTCCGCTTGATTTCGGCCAACTTGAAAAATACGGCTGCTTTATTGGCAGTCACGCGGTTGTCGTTTTGTCGGACAAGGACGACATGAAGGATGTGGCGCTGAATCTGATGAAGTTCTTCGAAGACGAGAGCTGCGGCCAATGTACGCCGTGCCGCAATGGTACTGAGAAGGCCGTCCAGTTGATGAGTCGGGAAAACTGGGATGGACCGTTGCTGGAGGATCTGGCGCAGGTGATGAGCGATGCTTCGATCTGCGGTCTGGGACAAGCTGCGGCCAATCCATTGATGAGCGTTTTCAAATATTTTCCCGACGACCTGAAGTAAGGGGTTGCGTGGTTCTCACTACTGCACGAGACGCAAACAGGTCTCGAAGCGGTCACACGCAATCTCAAGAAACGACGGAAAAGCCGAGGGCTTTCAATGACCCAGAAGATCAAATTCGAGCTCGATGGGAAAACAGTCGAGGCGGAGCCGGGCGAAACAATCTGGCAGGTGGCCAAGCGGCAGGGGGTTGAGATCCCGCACCTGTGCTGGTTGCCCGAGCCTGGTTATCGGGCCGACGGAAACTGCCGGGCCTGCATGGTCGAAGTCGACGGCGAGCGGGTTTTGACCGCTTCTTGCCAACGCAAGGCGGCTGAGGGGATGAAGGTGAAGTCGGCCAGCGAGCGGGCCATAAAGTCGCGTGAGATGGTGTTTGAGTTGCTGCTTGCCGATCAGCCTGCGCGCGCCGACAGCCATGATCCAAAGGCTGCGTTCTGGAGCTGGGTTGACGACATGGGTATTGCGGAAACGAGCCGCTATCCGCGTGCCGATCGCCCGGTGCCTGACAGCTCCCATTCTTCGATCGCGGTCAACCTGGATTCCTGCATCAATTGCGGTTTGTGCGTTCGTGCGTGCCGCGAAGTTCAGCACAACGACGTGATCGGCATGGGGTATCGGGGTCACGGCGCGCGTCCGGTATTCGACTTCGATATCGGTATGGGCGTGTCGACGTGCGTTGCGTGTGGTGAGTGTGTGCAGGCCTGCCCGACGGGCGCGTTGATGGAGGCAAACCTTCTCGATGAGACTGGAACGCGCACGCAGTTCGAGGACAAAAGCGTCGATACGCTATGTCCATATTGCGGGGTCGGGTGCCAGACGCGCGTTCATGTCAAGGATGACAAGATCCTCTATGTCGATGGGCGCAACGGCCCGGCGAATGAGAACCGGCTTTGCGTCAAGGGCCGGTTCGGGTTCGATTACATCCACCATCCCGACCGGCTGACGAAGCCCTTGATCCGCCGCGAAGGCGTCGCCAAAGATGCCAACATGCAGTTGCGCAATGAGGATGTCGGGGAGGTTTTCAGGGAAGCCTCCTGGGAGGAAGCGCTCGATTTTGCTGCATCGGGCCTGAAAAAGATTGCTGATGCCAAGGGCGGTTCGGCGCTGGCTGGGTTTGGATCCGCTAAAGGATCGAACGAAGAAGCCTATCTGTTCCAGAAGTTTATCCGGCAGGGATTTGGCACCAATAACGTCGATCATTGCACGCGGCTTTGCCATGCGTCTTCAGTGGCCGCGCTTATGGAAGGTTTGAATTCGGGCGCTGTGACGGCTCCGTTCATGTCGGCAAAGGATTCCGACTGCATGATCGTTATCGGTGCGAGGCCGAACCAGAACCATCCGGTTGCTGCAACCTACCTCAAGGATGCTGCAGCCAGAGGCGCCAAGCTGATCGTAATGGATCCGCGCGGTCATGGCGGCGGGCTGGGGCGATATGCTTCACACTTTCTGCAATTCAAACCGGGCAATGACGTAGCCTTGTTGAATGCGATGCTCAACGTGATCATTGCCGAGGACATGGTGGATATCCAATACGTCCAGGCGCACACCGAGGGTTATGAGGACCTGAAGAACCGCGTCAAGGACTTCTCGCCGGAAGCCATGGCGCCCGTATGTGGGATCGATGCCGATACGATCCGCGAAGTGGCCAGGCTCTATGCGCGCTCGGAACGGTCGCTGATTTTCTGGGGCATGGGGATATCGCAGCACACGCACGGCACGGATAATTCGCGTTGCCTTATCGCGCTTGCGCTGGTGACCGGTCATATCGGGCGGCCTGGTACGGGGCTGCATCCACTGCGAGGGCAAAACAATGTGCAAGGGGCGTCCGATGCCGGGCTGATCCCGATGGTTTATCCCGATTACATCTCGGTCGAGGATCCTGCAACGCATGCTAAATTCGAGCGCTTGTGGGGACGTCCGCTGGACAGCAAGGCCGGTTTGACAGTCGTCGAGATCATGAAGGCGATTCATGCCGGGGATATCAACGGCATGTATATCATGGGTGAGAACCCGGCGATGTCGGACCCTGACGTGCAACATGCGCGAGAGGCGATTGCCGCGCTCGATCATCTGGTGGTGCAGGACCTGTTCGTGACCGAGACGGCGTGGCATGCGGACGTTATTTTGCCTTCTTCGGCGCATGCGGAAAAATGGGGAACGTTCACCAACACGAATCGTCAGGTTCAGCTCGCAAGGCCTGTCGTTCCTTTGCCCGGGCAGGCGCGTCAGGACTGGGAGTTGATTCAGGAATTGGCGAACCGGGTCGGACTGGAGTGGAGCTACAGCCAAGTCGGCGAGGTGTTTGCCGAGATGGCGTCGGTGATGCCCTCGCTTGACAATATCAGTTGGCAGCGGCTGCTGGATGAAGGTGTCGTGACCTATCCGTGCGACGATCCCGACAAGCCGGGCAACGAGATCATTTTCTCGACATCGTTTCCGACGAAATCGGGGCGCGCTAAGATCGTTCCTGCCGAGCTGTTGCCGCCTGATGAGCTGCCGGACGATGAGTATCCGATGGTGCTGACCACCGGACGGCTTCTGGAGCATTGGCACACCGGATCAATGACGCGGCGGGCGAGCGGACTTGATGCGCTGGAGCCGGAAGCCGTTGTGAGCCTGCATCCGCGTGAGTTGGAGAAGCTCGGGGTCGTAGCTGGCGACTTTGTCGAGGTTGCAACCAGGCGTGGGGCGATAACGCTGAAGACGAGGGCGGAACGCGATGTGCCTGAGGGAATGGTGTTTATTCCGTTCTGTTTTGCGGAGGCGTCTGCCAACCTGCTGACCAATCCGAAGCTTGATCCGAAGGGCAAAATCCCTGAGTTCAAATACTGCGCGGCAAAGGTTTCGGTTGCCCGGCAGGATGCCCATGTCGAGGCTGCCGAATAGGGCGCGATGGGTCGGGGCAAGGGCTGGCGGTGTGTTTCCGCTTACGGTGCGAGAAACAATGCAAAGGGTTCATCGACCGTTCGGCGTAGGGCAGATCTGTAATTGGTGAAGGCAGGATGACCTTCAGTGATGCGGCCGAAATGGACCTTTTTCGACTTCTCGATCGGGATTAACGCGATGGGTGTCGACACTGGTGTCAATTGCGCGCCGCGACCGGCCTGCAGCGTGGTCAGGATGCCATGCATTTCGCCGTTGATCAGAGGGCGGGATACGACAATCAGGCGAAACTGACCATGGCGGTTGGTGACCAGATAGATGTGCCCGGATTGGTGGGGAATTGACACCTGGCCCCATTGGGTGAAGGCGGCGTCCATGCGTTCTGCCTCGCGAAACCCCAGGCTGGACGTATCGCCATCCCATGAGATCTCGGTGCGATAGGCATAGACTGCGGGGTCGGAGCCGAACGAGGGCCGCAAGGTGAGGTAGGACCCCTCGATCCAGGTGACGGCGGGGCGGGCATATGAGCCCAAATGTTCAGGTGCCAGCGAAGTCATCGTTTCGACCACGGCTCTGGCGCTTTCGGGCTTGTCTCTGAGGCTGAGGCCCAGGGCTTCTTCAAGCCGCACGATGGTTGCGATGGTGAAGGGCCGGCGGCCCGACATTGCTTTTTCCAGCGTCGATAATGAGATCAGTGCGTCGTCGGCCAGTTGCTGCCGGGTAATGCGCCGCCGAGCGATCTCTTCGCGAAGCTTCATTGCGATTGAGAGACTGTCATCGTTGGAGACCTGGCGTTCGCTCGACATGGCAGTGACTCGCTGGTTTATGCGTTGGGCAGGAAAGGCGTGCGTACATTTCCGCACATTCAAGGCCGAGGCAAGGCCAATACGGCGGATCGTGACGTTTTGGTCCTCAAGTTGCCTGGAGATGACACTCGAACCCACTGAAATATAAGGGGAAGTTTGGTTTACCGCAGGCTCTGGTCCGCCTTTCTCACAGGGGGTGCGGGCTAGGGAGGGGCTTGTATGAAACCAAGGGGTTTTCGATCTATGTCTTATCCAGAGCATTTCAGAACACAATGGACGCATTCAAACAGTCCTAATCGGCGCGGCCGGTCATCATCACCGGGCGCACTGTCGGTGATCCTGGCAATTGTGCTGGCTGCATTTCTGGCCGGACTGAATTCGGCGCGCGCGGAAGTGGGGGCTCGAAGTTCGGGTGGGCTGGTTTCGGTTTCGGAAGCGCGCACGGGAACGCTGCTTTTCAAGACGCAGGAGGAGGGCCGTTTCGTTGAGGCACCGCGCCTGGGCAGCGATTTCGATATTTCGGTCAGCGGGCCAACCGCGCGAGGGCGGTTAACCCAGCACTTCGTCAACCCAACCGATGGGTGGGTCGAGGCGGTGTACGTTTTTCCGCTACCTGAAACGGCAGCGGTCGACACGATGAAGATGGTGATTGGCCAGCGGATCATCGTCGGACGCATCGCGGAGCGAAAACAGGCCAAGATCATTTATGAAAAGGCCAAGCGGGCGGGTAAGAAAGCTTCGCTTATCGAGCAGGAACGCCCCAACATCTTCACGCAATCTGTCGCCAATATCGGGCCGGGCGAGGCAATCGTTATCCAGCTTGAATACCAGCAGTCGGTGAAACGATCGGGCGATGAGTTCTCTTTGCGCGTGCCGCTGGTTGTCGCGCCGCGCTACAATCCGAAACCGATTGTGCAAACGGTCGATTTCAAGAAGCCGGGCGGAGATGGCAGCAGCCCTGAAAACAATAGCGGCTGGGCCAACGTACTCGACCCGGTGCCTGACCGGGAGCGGATATCACCACCTGTCCTCGACCCAGCCAAAAACGCGCCGGTCAATCCCGTGACGATGACAATTCGCCTTCAAGCCGGTTTCCAGTTGGGTGAGGTCAACAGCCACCATCATGCAATCGATTTGCGCGAGGAGGCAGACGGCGGCCGTTTGATCAAGCTTGCCAAGGGGGCGGAACCGGCCAACCGCGACTTTGAGCTGACCTGGACGGGGAAATCGGCCAAGACACCTGAGGTCGGCTTGTTCCATGAAAGGGTCGGGGAGGAGGACTACGTGCTGGCATTCGTCACACCGCCGGTTGCTTCCTCCCAGGCTGCAAAAGACAACGCTGCTTACAAGCCGCGCCGTGAGATCGTGTTCGTTATCGACACCTCGGGGTCGATGGGCGGGACGTCGATTGTGCAGGCGCGCAAGAGTTTGTTGTTCGGTCTGAACAGGCTTGGGCCTGAGGATCGCTTCAATGTCATCGAATTCAACAGCAACTATCAAGCGCTGTTTCCCGACACGGTTGAAGCGTCAGGCGATAACGTTGCGAAAGCCCTTGAGTTCGTTGCCGGACTTGAAGCCGATGGCGGCACCGAAATGGTTCAACCGATGCTGGCGGCGCTGAACGATAGCGGGGCAGCGGATGGCAGTTTCCTGCGCCAGGTCGTGTTTCTTACCGATGGCGCCATTGGAAATGAGCAGCAACTGTTTGAAGCGGTTGGTACCAGTCGCGGCAGGTCGCGGGTGTTCATGGTCGGGATCGGTTCGGCGCCTAATGCTCATCTGATGAACCGGGCTGCTGAAATGGGGCGTGGAACGTTTACACACATCGGTTCGCAGGACCAGGTGGGCAAACGCATGCGGGAACTTTTTTCCAAGCTGGAAAGCCCGGTGGTGACCGGGTTGCAAGCCAAGTTTAGCGACAACGGTCAAGCCGCCGATGTAACGCCGGGGCAGCTTTCGGATCTCTACAAAGGCGAGCCGGTCGTGGTCGTTGCGAAGGTTGGCGGCCTGGCGGGTGCGTTGGAAATCGAAGGTCTGATTGGCCGCCAGCCCTGGCAGGTCACCTTACCTCTGCAAGGAGCAGCAGTTGCGCCCGGGATCTCGAAGATCTGGGCACGGCGGAAGATTGCCGATGCCGAGGTCGATATGCTGATGGGCCGGGCAAATCGGGAGGAGGGTGATGCGCGCATTCTGGCATTGGCACTTGGTCATGGCCTGGTCAGTCGGTTGACCAGTCTGGTTGCCGTCGACGATACGCCGAGCCGGCCGCAAGGTGAGGTTTTGACGCGCGCCGATGTTCCGCTCAACCTGCCGGATGGTTGGGTATTCGAGAAGGTGTTCGGCACCAAGGGCGAGGGTCGAATCGGCCCATTCGATGGCCGCGCGGATGGCGCGCTTCCGGGCATGCCGAAATTTGAAAAGGCACGGTTTGCACAAGTCGCCAGAAAAGCGTTGCCAAATCCGCCTGTGCAGCAGACGCAAAAGACGGTTGTGCTGCCAAAGTCGGCAACGGATGCCGAGATCCGCTTCATGATCGGGTTGGCGTTGGTGTTGCTGGCGTTGGCGTGGCTCTTCGCCGGGCGCATGGCTTGGAGCCGCAGGTAATGGGTGACGTCGTTATGCGGCAGGCTTCGCCTGCATCCAGGTTCGCAGCGTGGGGCGTTTATCGCTCTGCGCTGCGTTATGTCGGTCCCGGGCTGCTTGCGTGTTGCGGGTTGGTTCTGATCGGGCAAGCCTCGTTCATACATGCCAAGGCGATGGTGGCGCAGGTCTTATTGGAGCGTGCGTTTTCTGCAAGCGTGGTGTCGGGTGAGCCGGTGAAGCCGTGGTCATGGGCTGACACTTGGCCGGTTGCGCGCGTTGAAGTGCCAAGGATCGGTGCCGACAGCATTGTCTTGAAGGGGGCGAGCGGTCAGGCGTTGGCTTTTGGGCCGGGCCATCTCGATGGGACACCGACGCCGGGAGATCCGGGCTGGTCGGTCCTTTCGGCACATCGCGATACGCACTTTGCGTTTCTTGGCAAGGTTCGGATTGGCGACAGGATTGCAGTGACGCGAAACGATGGCCGACGTGTGGGATTTATTGTGACGGGGACCAAGGTTGTGCGCTGGGACCGCTCTGGTGTTGTTTCAAGCGCCCCGGGAACCGGGTTGGTATTGGCGACCTGCTGGCCGCTCAACGCGAGGACGCCGGGGCCGTTGCGCTATCTGGTCTTCGCGGAGGTGGCGGGAGCATCGAAGCGCGTTGATCGGCCTGATGGCGAAAAGCAGCATGTCCCTGTGATTGGGGAGGTTAGTTCTCACGGAACGAGCGGTTGAAGCTATTGACGATCGGATCGATGATGTACTCAACCAGGGTGCGCGCACCGGTCTTGATATAGACTTCGGCGGGCATGCCGGGGGAAACCTTTTCGTCTTTCAGGCGTGCAAATTCCGAATCGGGAATGGCGATACGGGCGACGTAGTAGACCTCGCCGGGCTGCTTGCCTTCGATGGTATCAGCCGAAATGTAGATAACCTCGCCCGTCAGGACCGGTGCGGTGCGCTGATCGAGGGCTATCAGGCGCAGATCCGCCGATAGGCCGCGATGGACGGAATCCTTATCCTGAGGCCGGACGAATGCTTCGACGAGCAACTTGTCCTCGGTCGGCAGTACGTCCATGATTTTCTCGCCGGCACCGACGACACCGCCAGGGGTATGGTGGTGCAATTTGATGATTATGCCGGGTACTGGTGAGGTGACGACCAGCCGGTCTTTCACGTCCTGGGCAGATTTCAAGCGCTCGTTGGCGTCGTCCAGCTTGGTCTGGGCGTCGCGGTATTCATCTGCGATTTCCTGTGCCCTGCGCGACTGGAGGCTCAAGATCTCGGCTTCGGTTTCCAGAATGCGCTGGCGGGCCTGGCCGACATTGGCGGTGAGCAGGCCGACGTCACCTTCCAGTTTGACCTTTGCGCGACGCAACTGAAGGATGGCCGGCAGGCGTGCGAGGCCCTTTTTCATTAGGCCGTCATTCATTTCCAATTCGTGCGACAACAATTCCAACTGTGAAGCGTTGGCCTTCTTTTGGGCTTCCAGACCGCTGATTTCCTCGTGAATGGCGGAGATCCTGCGCCGCATGATTTTGATTTCATCGCGGTGTTTGGTGCGGCGGGCATCAAACAATCTGACTTGTGATTCGATGCTTCCTTCTAACTCGGGGAATTTCGCTTTATCGACATTCTGGAGTTGCGGGGGAAGATCGATTTCCTTGGCGTCGGTTTGTTCAGCGCGCAGGCGGGCGAGGGTGACCAGAAGGGTGTGATACTGCAGTGTGAGGCGGCGCAATTCGGCGCGAACCTGTTGGGAATCAAGGCGCATGAGGGGCTGGCCCGCTGCGACCTGTTCGCCTTCCTTGACCAGGATTTCGCGGACAATGCCACCTTCGAGATGTTGGATGGTCTTGTTGGTTCCCGTGGCAACAAATGCGCCTTGGGCGACGGTGGCGCTGGCCAGTGGTGCGGTCGAGGCCCAAAGGCCGAAGCTGCCGACGAGCCCGATTAGGATTGTGAGGCCGAACAAAGCGGGTGCCCAATAGCTTCGGCGGACCGGTTTGTGCCAGTCGTCGAAGGCTGAACTACTGGGCGATGAGTTGTCGGGTTTGCTGCTCGTTGCCATGGTCTTTTGCGTGCCTTGCCAAAGGGGCCGACGGTGGCCGTCTAATGGAACTTAGAGCCCTTTCCGACCAAATCGATTCAATTCTGCTTAGAATGCCGGACTATTGGGGCATCTGCAGGGGCTTATTCTACTTGTTATCGGAATTGGCGACTGCGCCGGCCAGTTTATCGGGAACGGCGCTGGGATCCTGGTAGGGAGAAGCTGGTGCCGGCTGGGGAGCTGGTTGGGCGGCAGGCGCTGCTTGCGGTGGAGATTTGTTTTCCACCGGGCGATGGAGCAGCTTGTCGCGTGGGCCGTAGGCTTCGATTTTACCGTCGGTCAAAGCCAGGATACGGTCGACGTAGCGCAGCATGGCCGGGCGCTGGGTGACGATGATAACGGTGATGCCTGCGCTTTTGGCCGACAGAAGGCAGCGGGCAAGTGCGGTTTCGCCATCGCGGTCAAGATTGGCGTCGGGTTCATCGAGAACGACGAGTTTGGGGGAACCATAAAAAGCCCGCGCCAGGGCGACGCGTTGGCGCTCGCCGCCCGATAGCGGCATGCCGCCAAGCTGGATCATGGTCTCGTAGCCATGCTTCTGGCGCAGGATAAGGTCGTGGGCACCGGCGAATTTGGCGGCCTGGACGATCTGTTCGTCGGAGGAGTCGTTGCGCAGGCGGGCGATGTTCTGGGCGATGGTTCCAGGGAAAAGTTCAACGCCTTGTGGCAAGTAGCCGATATAGTCACCGCGCTGCAGGGCATCCCAGTTTCGCAGGTCCGCGCCATCGAGGCGAATTGTGCCCGAAGACGGATTGATTGCTCCGACCAGCATCCGACCAAGCGTCGACTTGCCAGCTCCGGTCGGGCCGATCAAGGCCACAAGGTTGCCCTTGGGGATGTCGAACGAAATGCCTTTTATAATCGGATCGCGCGTCTGGGGAGCGGCATAGGCCAGTTGTTCGACGCCAACGTCGCCCATGGGTACGGGCAGTTCGATGCGTTCGGAGCGGGCTGTGGCTTGCGACAACACCTGCTTGACGCGGGCATAGGACTGCAGCGCTGATACGAGGCTGCGCCAGCCTTCGATCGCACCCTCGATCGGGGCAAGGGCCCGGCTGCCGATGATGGAAGCTGCAATCGCCATACCGGCGGTTATTTCGTTGCCCAGAGTCAGGAATGCGCCCCAGCCCAGGATTGTGATCTGTAGGATCAAACGGCACAGCTTGGATAGGCCGGAGACCACGGCGTTGCGGTCGTTGGCGATGCGTTGGTGGCCGAGTGCGTCGCGGTTTTCCTCGCCCCAGGCGCGGACGCAATCGGGCAGCATGCCCATTGCGCGGACGGTATCGGCGTTGCGCGTGTGCGCCTGAGCCCGGCCGAGCGCCGTCATCGAATGTCCGCCTGCCTGGGCCATCGGTGCAGATGTGACGGACTGGTTGGTCAGGGCGAAGATCAGCAGGATGAGGCTGCCGGCAAGGGCAATCCAGCCCAGGTCAGGGTGGATCAGGTAAACCATCAGGATGTACAGCGGGGCAACAGGCAGGTCGAACAACATCGGCACGACGGGGCCGGAGATGAAGCCGCGCACCTGGCCCAGATCTCGTAGCGCCTGGACGTCCGAGCCGCCACCATTTGCCGACTGGTCGATGGATGCAGCCAGCAGTGGGCCGCCCAGTTCGGTTTCCAAGCGCATGCCGATGCGGGTCAGAATATAACGCCGCACCATGTCGAACAGCGCCAACAGCAAAATCGCGCCAACGGCACCCGCGGTCAGCATGATCAAGGTGTCGAGGCTGCGGCTGACGAGGACGCGGTCGGACAACTGCATCAGATAGATCGGGACGGTCAGCATCAAAAGGTTGATGATGACGCTGAACAAGGCGACGAAGGCTATTCCTCGCTTCCAGCGAGCCAGCCGCTTGCGCAAATCCTTGCCCGTCAAGCCGAAACGGCGGCGGGTTTCGCCACTCAATTGGGCCTGGCTGGCTGCCGCTTGCGGCTGGTTTTTCGAACTCTCGTTCGTCATGGCCTTCTCAAATTCTCTAGCAGGCTGTTGAAAGCTCATGTGGATCGCGACCTCACTGAGTTCTTCAACAGCCTTCTAAGGGAAAATAAAATCTGGTTGCGTGTCTTGCCTCACGCGGGGCAGGCGTCAGCCAATTCATGCTGTTCGCGACGCAACTAACGAACATGGCTACCGGACGTGAAGTCGTCTTTAATCGAAGCGCTCCAGTGGGTAGTTTTTCCGGCTGGAGCGCAGCCGATTTGGAAATACTGTTTGGCTTGGTCGAAGAAGGTGATCAATTCGCTCCCCCGAGCGCCCAAGTTTCGCGCAAGGTTTGGTTACGCAAGACTTTGAATGTGATTCCTTAGCCGTCAGTTAACCACGGATTTGAGTTTTTGTCAGTGTTCTGATCCGCCTCACTCAGAAAGACTCCAGGCCGTTTCCATTATTCAGGAGAGGATTTAGCGATGAAGCTTGTTCGATTTGGACCTGTGGGCAGTGAAAAACCCGGACTGATCGATGGCGATGGCCGGGTGCGGGATGTTTCCCGGTTGGTGGGCGATTTCAGCGGTGAGGGCGTGGGGCCGGCGTCACTCGATGCCCTGCGGGGGCTTGAATTGACGGAGCTGCCGCTGGCGGGGGACGTGGTGAGGATCGGGCCGCCAGTTGGAAATGTCCGCAATTTCATCGCGGTCGGCCTGAATTATGCCGATCATGCTGCCGAGGCGGGACTTCGGATTCCCAGGGAGCCGGTGATTTTCAATAAGATGGGCAACTGTATTGTCGGGCCCAATGATAACGTGATGAGGCCGCGCGATTGCAAGAAGCTCGACTGGGAGGTTGAGATCGCCTTCGTGATCGGCAAAAGGGCGCGTTATGTCGATGAGGCAGACGCTGCTTCGCACATCGCAGGTTACTGCATTTGCAACGATATTTCAGAGCGCCACTTCCAGATCGAGCGCTCGGGGCAGTGGGTCAAGGGCAAGTGCGCGGAAACGTTCGGGCCGCTGGGCCCGTGGCTTGTGACGGGCGACGAATTGGATATCGACAATTTGGGGATGTGGCTTGATGTCAACGGGAAGCGGAAGCAGACCGGGTCGACGGCCAACATGATCTTCAAGATCCCCTACACACTGGCCTACATCTCTCAATTCATGGTTTTGGAGCCGGGCGATGTGGTGACGACGGGCACGCCGCCTGGTGTCGCGTTGGGGATGAGCGAGCCAGAGTGGCTTGAACCGGGCGATATCATGCGGTTGGGCATCGATGGGCTGGGCGTGCAGGAGCAAAGGGTCGTCGAGTTTGCGATGTAGCGTTCGCGGATATTAATGGGGAACGCCCCCGGGCAAATGCAGCAGCATTTTCCGGGGACGCAGTTTGGATGGCGATGCCAGACGGCAGTTGCTGCTGGCCGGGCTGAGTGGGCTGATCAGTAGCTTTGGCGTTGCTTGGCCTTGTGTTGCTGGTAGCGCATGGATTTGCGGGTCTTGGCCCATTTGCCGGCTTCAAGGCTGTCGGCGGCGACGTTGCTTTCTTCCTCCAGTTTTTTCAATTCCCGCAGCGCGCTGGGCGACGCGGGGGCCTTGCCGGCGGCGAAGTTCGAGCGGGACCTTTTCAGGTAGGTTGCATTTTGCTGGAGCAGTTGGCGCGCCCCTTTCAAATCCCCGCGGTCGCGAAGTTCGACGGCTTTTTCTGAGCGTTCGGTTGCGATCTGGGTGGTGATTTCGCTCATGACGTTGTTGTCGCGGCTGGCCAACTGCTTGTTCTTGTCGTCGGAGATTTCAACCGCGACGCGGGAGGAGGTGCGGTTGCGGGCTCCCGATTGCAGATCCAGGTATTCGACTTCAACGCCTGCCACATCGACATTTGCTGCGGGAGTTGAGGCGCTAGCGTCCAATTCGACGATCAGATAACGCTCGTTGAGTGCGGTGAGCTGGTTCAGGCGCAGCTTGATTTTCGAGTCTGAAATTTCGGCATCGCGGCCAAGGACGCGGACCGGACGGAAACCGGCGCGCACCTCGATGATGATCTCGATGTCCTTGGCGGCAATGGACAGGGCGTCGCCGAATTCGGCGTTGAAGATCCGGATCAGATCCTCGGGCTTTTCGGCGAACGCGTGGTTGCCGTCGCTGGCCAAAGCAAGGCGCTGCATGAGGTCTTCGTTGTAGCCCAGCCCAAGACCGATGGTTGTGACCGAAATGCCCTTGGCGCCCAGTTCCTGGCCGAGCCGGCCAAGTTCACGCGGAGACGATGGACCGACGTTGGCCAGGCCATCGGACATTAAAATTACGCGGTTGATCTGGCGGTCTGTGAGATAGCGCTGGACTTGGCGTCCGCCTTCGGTAACGCCGGCAAATAGAGCGGTGCGGCCATCGGCCTTCAGCCGGTTGATGGCCGAGGTCATGGAAGCGTGCGAACCCAGGCGCTTTGCTGGTTGGAGCACCTGGACGTTGTGATTGTAGGAGACCAGAGAAACGGTATCGCTCGCTCCAAGGCGAGACAGCGCCATGCGGGCTGCGTCCTTGGCGGCTTCCATGCGCTTGCCGCGCATTGAGCCTGAACGGTCAAGGACGAGGCCAATATTGAGGGGGGAGCGGTCTTCGGAGACTTCGTGAGCGAGCGCCTTGAGGCTTAAACGCAGGTAGACCTTTCCACCGGCGGTCGGGATGACGGACTGGCCAAGGCCGGCCTTGAGTTTGACTTCGGAGGCGTTGGCGCTGGTGGCGCTGGCAACTGCGAGGCCCAGGCCGAGGGAGAAAATGCTAAGGCCCAGGACAAGCCCAGCGGTTTGCGCTGCGGTGATGAGGGGGCGGATTACCGACATTTTTAGAAAAGCTCCTAGCTGGCTTGAAATCAAGCGGACGCTAGGAGCGAGGTGCGGCGGAATGGCGCTGCACTTGTGACCAAACAGCGATAAATCGCGGCGAAAGCATGTAGCAAAATGAGTGTTGCGGGGAGAGCACAAAGAGGAGGCTGTAGCGGTTGCCCAATTATTTCCGCCGTAGGCGGAATCGCACCGCCAGCCCGCGCCCCCGCGCCCCCGCCCGACCGCCCATTACAATCGAACCTTGTGACGTTCGGGCGGGCGCACGGGCGATCTTTCTCAAGCCTGAACCGCTCTAGCAGGCTGTTGAAGAACTCAGTGAGATCGCTTCAAGTCTGGGATCAGGCTTGGCCGGTGCCGCCACCGCGGTTACTGCGCAGGGGAATGATTTCGGCATCGGCATCCTCGTCAGAGCCCTGGCGGAGGTGTTCGGCTGCCAGATGCCATGGTCCCGGCGTGTTGATGTTTTCGCTGACGAGGAGTTGGCGGGCGCCGCGCAGCAAAACCAACAGGCTTTGTTCTTCCGGGTCCTGGTCGAGATCCTGGGCGACGGCATCCTCCAGCGACTCAATCAGGTGACCGAGCAGATCGAGCTTGGGCAGAAGGATTAGAACGGGGGCCAACTCCATCAATTTTTCGTCGACCTGGTCGGCAAGTTTGCGGGCTTCAGGATCGCCGCCCGTCTCGCTTCTGATATCCGAATAGGCTTCGGCCAAATCGTTTTTCGCCTCGCGTTCGACTTCGATCAGAAGGTTTTTCAGCCGGACGTTATCGAGGCTATGTGCGTTCAAAGCCTTGCGCATGTCGTTGGCTGCGGCATGCAGCTCTGGGGAGGCCAGCAGGCTTTGGATATCGGTGTAATCCAGGCCAATGCTTTCCAGCATCCGGTCGGCCAGCCTGTCAGATTCGATCAGGACGTTATGTTCATTGCCGGGTTCGGAATAAGCGTCAGCAGAGCGGGCGCGTGCCTGTACGGGCGCTGGTGATTCTGAACCGGCCTGGTGGCTTGCGTGATTTGGCAGTTGCCGGGTTTGAGCGGCGGTGACACCTCTTTGAGCAGCGGTCAATTCGCCGCCAGAGCGAATCGAGCGGCCAGGTGCCTGAAGCAGGGGTTGGTCGTCGAGCCAGGTGCCGGTTGTGGGGTTGGCTGCCGAGATGTTGATCAGGGTCTTGTAGAGATCCTTGTGGATGTAAAAGCGGTCGGACTCTGTGGGTCGTGTGTCGCGTTCGACATATTCGAGAACCGAAGCGGCATTCAGCGTGCGTTTTACGACCGAGGCCTGGCGGGGTTCGACCTCATCCATGAAGATTTCAGATGTGTAATCGCCGTGTCCGTTGACCGGGTGCATGTTGTGCAGGACGATTTCGGCATGATCGCCCACGTGGGGTTGCAGCGAGACCGTGATCAGGCGGCGCAGTTCGGCGAGCTGACGATGCTCGCTATTCGCAGAGTAATGGCGATGGGCGATGATCGATAGGAACTCGAACAGTTCCGGGCGGATCAGGTAGCGGCGGGGATTGAACTCGTCACGGGTGACGGCGCCGATGTTCGCCCCAGCGTTCAGGACCTTGACGATTGCCGGTGTGTGGGCGGTCGGGTGGTTGGGCAGTATGACTTCCTGGGTATAGCCGCCTTGCGCGGAGATCGGATGCATGGCCTCGATGACTGCGTGTGCACTTTCATAGGGGTGGGGTTGCAGCGCGGTTTCGATCACCGATTCCAGTTGATGGGCGGAACGGGCCTGGAAGCGCGGGATGTCCTGCAAGGGCGAGCGGACGGCGTTGGCGCCAAACAGGCCGGACATGAACACGAGCGAGTCAATGGCGATGGCGATTGCCAAGGCGAGGTAGGCCAGCCGGTTACCGTCGGTGAATGCGTTCCAGGTGACGACGAAGCGGTGGGCTTTGTCATCGCGGTTCAATTCGGCCAGGTTGATCTTCTTGCGCAGGTCTTCGGTGGCATCGCTGGGCAGGCCAGAGTCTGACAGGCATTTGCGTGCGAATCCGAACAGGCCGTCGGTTGAGCTAATGCTTTCCAGGCGGTCGCCACCGGCGCAGTTGGCGATGAAGACCTTGGTGCCGGCGTTAAGCGCGAACACGATTGCGGCTGCTTCCTGGGCCTGCTTGGGATCGCAATCGATCTGGCGGACGCTGTCCTTGATCAACTCAACCGACATCATGGCGCCCAGCAATTGCGTGCACTGTTGGCGCAGGATGCTCAGGTTTTCTGCTGTCGGTTTCTGGCGGAACGTGACCTTGGCGCGCTCGAATGCGGGAAGGATGCGGGCTGGGTCTACCTTGAGGGCTTCTTCATCGAGGCCAGCGGTAATTTCGGCAGCGCGGATGCGGTCGTCGGCGGTCTTGGCCTCGCCTTTGAGCTGAGCCAGTTGGCCTTCAATCTGGGAGAGTTCCGCCTTGATGCTGGCGACGCGCCGGTCGATGTTGGCCATCCGCTTCTTGGGGGCGTTGAGGCGTTCGTTGGCGACCTGAAGTTCGGCGCGGATCTTGACTTCGGTGGCTTTTTCCTCGCGCCACTGGCGGCCGCGACCGACCTTGCCTGTGCCCTCGACGCCTTTTTCCTCGGCGAGTACGCGGGCGCGTTGCTCATCGAGGCGGCGTTCGATTTCATTGACGACGAGGCGTTGCTGGTCGACGGCGGCGGCAGCTTCGGGGCGCTCGGCTTGTAAGCGCGAGATCTCCTCGTTGAGGCTGTTGGCTTTGGATTGCAGGCCGGCCTGCTGGCTGTTGGCGGAAGCCTTGCGCTCCTCCTGCAAGGCGATGCCGCGGCGACGTTCCTCCATCTGCTCGATGAAGTAGGCCTCGATGGCGGGTTGCGCGCCCTGGGCTTTTGAAGCCAATTCATTCAGTTCGGCTTCGTAGGTTTTCCAGCCGGGGGAACGGAACAGCCGGTCGGCTTCCTCGATGCGCAAGGTGGCAATGGTCTGGCCGATGTCGGCGGTGATTCCGGCGACCTGATTCTGGGCGCGCAGTTCGGCGGCGCGGGCGCGCTCGTCTTGCGGGAAAATCGTTGAGAACAGCGAGTCGAATGAGAAGAAGACCGAAGTCGTCATGCAGGCCAAGAACATCACCCACAAGACGGCATTGCGCAGCACGATCTTGGTGCTTTGCAGGTAAGGGGTCAGAAGGTCGCCTTGCAGGATGGCGATCAGCGCCAGGGCTGCCAGTCCGACTGCGCCAAACAGCAGTTGTTCGCGGGTAACCGGCAGGCTGCCCATGACGATCAGGGCGACGAGGCCGAATACGACGATGGCACCCAGAAGCGCGCCGGCGATCCATTCAATGCCGATGCCGCCGGGGCCATCGCGACCTGACTTGTTGACGTTCATGCCTGACGCGAAGCTTTCGCCGATCAGCCATGCGACGATCAGCATAACGCCTTGAATTCCGAAGGTAATCATCAACGAGAGCAGCGGCTCGTTGGTGAAATTGCGCATGCCGTCCCAGGTGGTCCAGCCGGAAGCAAGCGAGAGGATGAGGCCGGTTGCGCCAAGCAGCGCCAACTGCCAATTGGAAAAGGCGATCTTTTCGATGGTCTTGAGGACGCGGGTCCAGAAGCCTCTGGACCACAGCACGGCGAAGTAGACGCTGATCGCGAGGGCGAATACGGGCCAGTTCTGCCCGATCCAGTCCAGTCCAGGTTTTAGCGAATCAATGATCGCTACGATATCCATATGCCTCGCTCCACACCCCGCAGACCCCACTTCGCCCGCATTCAACTTCACTTCGGTCAAGGTCGAGCAGCGCTGTCCTGCTAACGGATTGCCGGGACTGGCTGGTTGTTTATCGCTCGACCCTCAACGCACGAGATGGCCATCAGCACGCCTGCCGACCCTGGCTCGCTTTACGCTAACCCAACCCGTAACCGACTTTCGCGTCAGTACAGTGGCGCACAGATGGTCATCTTCTGCTGACGTTGGCCTGTGAAATCGACTCTAACGCGGCCCGGGGCAGCAGCACCTTCGCCAATTTGGATAAAGTGGTTCTTGCTGGATAATACATCAAGTCGTCGGCCGTTTGTTCAAAACCGGCAATTCCGGCGTCGGTTAAGCACACCATTCGCTCGTTAGCCTTAGTGCGGCACGCGTGTTTGAGCCATGGGGCCGGTTCGCTGCGGTGCGGTAAGGTTGTGTGATCCCAACAATTTCCCGGCCGGCCAGCATCGGGCGGTGTTGGGAAAGTATGGCAGTGGTCAGATCGATTCAAACAGCGCGGCAACGCCAATCCCGCCGATGGCACCCAGCGTGGCGACGCCGTATTGGAGCCGTTTTTCTTCGCGTTGGCGGACCATGCGGCTGAACAGGCGAATCACGAGAACAGCCCCGGCGGCAGCCAGTGGGTGGCCACGCACGACGGCACCGCCGTTTGGATTGATCAGGTCTTCTTCCAGGCCCAGGGAAGACGTAAAGGCGATTGCTTGTGCAGCGGATGTTTCGCTTAGTTCGACAAGGCCGATGTCTTTGGGGTTGAAGCCTTCCAAACGATCATAAAGCTTGCGCATGGCCTCCATCGGGGCACCGGCTTCGTTGTCGTGGGCAACGCCCTTGGAAACGCTTGCGACAAGGCGGAGTGCGGGCGGGCGGCCCAGTTCCTCCCAGACGGCATCAGAGACGACGACAGCCATGGCGGCGCCGTCGTGCATGGCGCTGGTGTTTGCCGGTGTCAGGCGACCTTCGGGCGGCAGCAACAAAGGCTGATCGGAAAAGTCTTCAGGCGAAGCACCGGTGGTGGCGCTCTGGTCGCGGGCTTCTTCGGGGGACGTGCGAAGCGGGACGATTTCGCCAACAAAGCGGCGTTGTTCGCGGGCTGTTTCTGCCTTGAGGTGGGATTTCAATGCCCAGGCGTCCTGTTGGTCGCGGGCAATGTTCAAGCGTTGGGACAGTTCTTCGGAGGCTTCGAACTGGTGGGGTTCTTCGGCTTCGTCGATCATGGTCGGTTCGACGCCGATGAAGTGGGGGAGTTGATACAGCGACTTTGGCTTGGCGATGCGCCATGGGGCGGTCGACAGGCTTTCAACGCCGCCGGCAACGATGACATCTGCCTCGCCGTCGGCGACATTCCGGCAGGCCGTGACGATCGCATCGAGCCCGGAGGCGCATTGGCGGTCGAGCGTCATCGCGCCGGTGGTCTCAGGCAGGCCGGAGGCGAGGGCGACGAGGCGGGCGGGATTACCGCCATGGGTGGCATTGCCGATGATGACGTCGTCAACGCGCTCAGGGGGCAATCCGCAATCCTCAAGGGCAGCGGTGATGACCGGGGCCGCGAGGGCGTCGATGCGGCGGTTGCGGTGCAGGCCTCCGACGCGGCCCAGGGCGGTGCGTCGCGCTGCGATAATATATGACGATACCGTGCGGTGCATTGTGATCGCGCCAACCGCCTTTTTTGATCAAACTGGCAGAAAGATAAAGGAACGCGGATCGGGGCCATTGCTGCCCCAGCGCCCATTTGGAAATGCTTGCTTGGGTAAATCCAACGCGCAAAACGTTGCAAAAGTATGGCGTAGGGCCGACCTTCAAGGGCGGCGAGGAGCCAAAACGGAGCTTGTGAAAGGCGGGGAATTCAATACTCTGTCGCAAAAAGCGAATGGGATACCTACATCTGGAGGGTAGGAAATCACTCGATGGGCAAGACAATGACCGATACGGCCAAGCCCGATTCTGAGACCGACGACGCGAAAGTGCTCGAAGATATCGTGCAACGCGCGCGTGCCGCGTTCGATGAAAAGAAGCTTAGGTTTACAAGCCTGCGTGAACAGGTGTTCTCCGAAATCGCCTTGATCCGCGGATCTATCGGCGCTTACGAAATCCTGGAGCGGTTGGCTGACAAGGGCACGCGGCTGGCGCCGATTTCCGTTTACCGTTCAATCGATGCGCTGATGGAAGCCGGCGTAATCCATCGCCTGGAAAGCAAGAATTCCTACTTTGCCTGCCGTCGACACGAGCACGGCAAGAAGGGGCGTCCGATCTTCATGTCGTGCGAACAATGCGGCGGTGTTGTCGAGGTTCCGGCCCAGGGGATTTTCGATCAGGTGGCCGAGCTTGCCAGGTCGGTCGAATTCACGCCCAAGGTCAAGTTCATGGAAGTGTCGGGCGTCTGCAAGGTGTGCCGTGAAAAAGCCCAGGGCGAGGGCGGCAACTCTGGCTGACCTGGGATATCGCAGCCGCTGATGGTGGTTCGTTCCGGGAGCCCTGTCTGCAGGGCGCGTTCCAACGGCGTCATGGCGGCCGGCCGAGGCTCATTTCCGTAATTATTCGAGAGATTTACAATGCCAGCGAGCAAGCGGACGATCCTGATTACGGGATGTTCGTCGGGGATCGGGCTTGCCTCGGTCAAGACGATGAAGGCGCGGGGCTGGCGGGTTCTTGCGACGGCCAGGAAGGCGGAGGATCTTCGGCTTCTGGCAGAAGACGTCGGCGTAACAGCGCTGCACCTTGAACTGAGTGATGAGGCCTCGGTTAAGGCCTGTGCGAGGCAGGCGCTTGAGGTGTCAGGAGGGCGGATCGATGCGTTGTTCAACAATGGCGCTTACGCCCAGCCCGGAGCGGTTGAGGATCTCACCGCCGGGTTGTTGCGGCAGCAATTCGAAGTCAATCTGATCGGTGGGCATGAACTGACGCGGCTGTTGATACCGCAGATGCGGGCGCACGGGTTCGGGCGAATTGTGCAGTGCTCGTCGGTTCTGGGATTGGTTTCGGCACCGATGCGGGGCGCCTACTGTGCGACCAAGTTCGCGCTTGAAGCTTTGAGCGATGCCATGCGCATCGAATTGAAGGACACCAATATCCACGTGTCACTGATCGAGCCCGGGCCGATCCGCACGAAATTCGTTGCGACGGCATTGGAGATGTTGCGCACCAGGATTGATATTGAAGGTTCGGTGCATCGTGAGGCCTATCAAAGGCGGCTTGAAACCATGGAAGCGGGCGGCAAACAGGCCTTCAAGCTGGAGCCTGAGGCGGTTGCTGAAAAACTCGTTCATGCGGTCGAGAGCCGTTGGCCGAAGCCTCGTTATTTCGTGACGACGCCGACTTATTTTGCCGACGTCATGCGACGCACGATGCCGACACGGCTGCTTGACCGGGTGCTGGGTTCCCAGTGAATAGAGTTTTGCCGGCTTAGCCGGAATCACCGTGCCAGCCCGCTCCCCCGTCCCGACCACCCCAAATATGCCGCTAAGGGGGGGCGGGGCGGAGGAGTGGGTGTTTCTACCTAAACCGGAAACGCGCTAGAGCACTTTCCGATCAAATCGAACCATTCTGCCGAGGCGGATTAGTGACAAGATCAAGTGGACCGGCGCAGCGCGTGGCGGTGCCACGGGCAAGACGGGATGCGCAGAGATTGGCGCAAATCCGCCCGGCCCTTCGGGTTTCCAAGCGGCGGCCGCCCAGTGCGTCGAGCGGCTCGGCCGATCACCCAGATCGACCCGCGCCACTCTCCTGCTGGGTCGACTCGCCGCTTGAGAAACAGAATTGAATCGATTTGGTCGGAAAGTGCTCTAGCTCCCAGCCCGCAACGCCTTGGCAGCAGCCGGTGCAAAGTAGGTCAGTATGCCAGCAGCACCAGCACGCTTGAACGCCATCAGGCTTTCCATCATCACCCGGTCCTGATCCAGCCAGCCGTTTTCAGCAGCCGCCAGCAGCATCGCGTATTCGCCCGACACCTGATAGGCGAACGTGGGCACCCGCAGCTCTTCCGAAACCCGCCGCACGATATCCAGGTACGGCATGCCCGGCTTCACCATCACCATGTCGGCGCCTTCGGAAATATCCAGCGACACCTCGCGAATGGCTTCATCTGTATTCGCTGCGTCCATCTGATAAGTGCGCTTGTCGCCCTTGAGCGTCGATGACGAGCCCACCGCATCCCGGAACGGGCCGTAAAACGCGCTGGCGTACTTCGCTGCATAGCTCATCAGGATAGTGTCGGTATGCCCGCCCGCTTCAAGCGCCTGCCGGATCGCGCCAATGCGGCCATCCATCATGTCGGAAGGAGCAAGAACCGAGGCCCCGGCCTCAGCTTGCACCAGCGATTGCCGCACCAGTGCTTCCAGCGTCGCATCGTTGTCGATGCGCTCGCCGATCACCAGCCCGTCGTGGCCGTGACTGGTGTAGGGGTCGAGTGCCACATCCAGGATCAGGCCGATATTCAGTCCGGCCTCGCGAATGGCCCGCGTTGCCCGGCATACCAGGTTGTCTGGATTGAAGGCTTCGCTGGCTTCCTCGCTGCGCAAGCGAGCATCGGTATTGGGAAACAGCGCCATCGCCGGAATGCCAAGGTCGCAGGCTTCCCCGGCCGCCTTGACCGCCAGATCGATGGACAGACGCTCCACGCCTGGCATCGATGGTACCGCTTCGCGGCGGCTTTCCCCATCAATGAGAAATACCGGCCAGATCAGGTCATCGGCGCTCAGGCGGTTTTCGGCGACAAGCCGCCTCGTCCAGTCGGCTTGTCGGTTTCGCCTCATGCGAACGTTCGGGAATGCACCTGCCCCCCCGGTGGTCGAAACTGCCGCTGCAGGACTGGTTTGTTGAGATGGCTTCGGCATGAACTCGCACTCAGTCAAAATAGATATCAGCTACCTGCAGTAGGGCCCCAGCTTCCGCTGCGCCAGATCGACATGGAAGTGGTTGCGGTGGGCATTGTTTGCTTCCGGCCCCAGTACCGTACCGAAAAGCCCGCAGGCTGTCCTGTGCGCCGCACGAAGAAACCGTGCGCTTGGTGTACGGGTGTGGGCTTTGCTGGCTGTCTTTGAGACCAGATACACCGGCCAGGATGGCGTTTGCTCCAACTCTTCGCTGGCAAGCGCTGCTCCCGCCTTGGCAAATGCTGGACCGCCCAGCCGGCTGGGCGCCAGACCGAACCCGATGCCCTTGTTGTTTGCAGCGATGCCTGTGTTGGCGCCGACCATCTCGGTCAGTCCCTCCAGGATACTCGGGCGAACGCCGGCTGCCGCCGCCTCGATTTCTTGTGCCGGTTCCCCTGCGACCTGACCTGCAACCGCATTAGCATTCGGGCCATTTCCCCCTGCTTCTCGCTTGCCGCGCGCCGCAGCCGCCAGCTTTTTCTTCGCAGCAGCCCTCGATTTCGCCAGCCGTTTCTTTTCCGCCGCTCGCTGCTTTGCCTTCTGCGCTGCTCGAATGGCGCGCTGCGTCGGCCCCCAATGCGATAACAACTGTGTCTTGGCTTTTTTGGCCGTCGTAAACCCGCGGATGTCGATGGCATTGGCCCGGGCGTGCTGCGATAAGCGCGCATTTTTTCGCCCGTAGGCGTTGCGGCAGGAATACGAACTCATCGATTCCACAGCGACGATCGGCGATTTCAGGTGCTTGCGGGCTAGCGGCTGGAGATCCCTGGACACCCAGTTATGCAGCGCAACCGCCATATCGCAGTTGACGACAACCGCCGGACTGATCGAAACGCGTGGCTTTGACCCCACGCTCAAAAGCCGGACTGGAGCAGGATCTCCGCAAGCACCTTTCCGGATCGGTTCCATCGCGACGAATTCGGCATCTATTTCACTCAGCATGTGGCGGCAACGCGCACGGGCGAGTTGGATCTCCGAATGGCTCCAGCTACCGACTTTCTCGATCGGCGCAGCGGCAGTCTGTTGTCTTTTTGACGTATCGATCGACGGCCGGCCAGACTTTTTTACGGCCTGCTTTTTGGGCGGCAGGGGCACAATTCCGGTGCCGTACGTTTTAATCTTGCTTGGGTGAGGCTTTATTTCAGAGGCCGGCCTGGGCGTCACCTCGGTGCGCGCCACGGCTGTGATTCTCTCGTAGAAAGACTGGGCAAAAGCCGCCTGAGTTTGCAATGTGCTGAGCGAGGCAACAAAAACAGCCACCGCTATGACGCGTGCCGGAACGGTCATAGATTCCCCTATGCGTGCTTCGTAGTGAGCTGCCGTTGAGGTCAATGACCCCGGCCGTCACCACATGGGCCGACGGCAAGCCAGCGGCTCGCAGAACGAAAACTTCAAGCTGGGGGCCCGGACTTCGCAGCGATCATCGCCTGGAACTAAGAGAGGCGACCCGCCGGGGAAACAACGCAATCGGACCCTTCGGTTCAATCCGGGCTTACCTCGTTGGCAGTCCGCATGAACCTTGTGGTGATACAAAATCCTTTGACGCACGCGACACTACACATCTCGCGGCGCGCATGCGAGGTCATCTTGCCCCACCTGTTGAAATGGCCAGGCAAACGGTGATAACGCCGTGGCGACTTGGCAGTCGGCCTTGACGAGGCGCGTCCGGCCGCAAACGAATCACCTTTGTAAGGGTAACCCTTAATCAGCATCGGGAACATACCCGGCAGTCGAATCGGATCATCAAAAATATGCAGAAAGTCGCTCCCTCAACGTCGCAAACGCCAGTCGCCGGACCGACGGTCATCACCGAGCAGCGCAATGCCTTGGCGATGATCACCCTCAATCGGCCCAGGGCCTTGAACGCCGTCGACGATGGAATGAGAGCGGCGATCAGCTCAGCGCTTCCTGGATTTTCAAGTGATCCGATTATCTATGCCATGGTCATCCAGTCTTCCAGCGATCGGGCATTTTGTGCCGGAGGCGATGTCCGCTCCATTATCTCGACGTATCGCCAGGATCCGGCCCGGGCGCGCGGCTTCTTCGCCGAAGAATATAAGCTGGACTGGGCGCTGGAATGTTTCTCCAAGCCCACCGCAGCCCTGATCGACGGCGTCGTTATGGGGTCGGGCGTCGGCTTGAGCGCCTTCATCACCCACCGCGTGGCAGGTGAAAACTACAAGTTCGGCATGCCTGAAACGGCAATCGGCCTGTTCCCCGATGTCGGCGCGGCCTACATTCTGGCCCGGCTTCCAAACGAAATCGGTCTATATCTGGGGCTGACCGGTCGCACCATTGGCCGCGCCGATGCTTATGCGCTGGGCCTTGTCAGCCACTGTATTCCAGCAGAGCGCTTCGAAGAGATCCGCGCCGGCCTCGCCGATGCCTGGCCGATCGATCCGCTGCTCGATGACCGCCACGTCGATCCAGGCGACAGTGAACTCCAACGCCACGCCCTGACCATCGCCAATTGCTTTTCAGCCGCTACGGTCTCCGACATCATTTCGCGCCTGGAAGCGGTTGCCGGAAACGATGCCGCATGGGCCCAGGGCGTCCGCGACGACCTTCTGCAGCGCGCGCCACTTTCCCTTGAGGTGACATTGCGCCATATCCGTGAGGCGCGCACCAGTGACATTCGCGAAACCTTGATCCGCGATTATCGCCTGGCTTGCCGCTTCTTGGACGACGGCGATTTCGCAGAAGGCGTGCGGGCGATGCTGATCGACAAGGATAAGTCGCCCAGATGGTCGCCATCCAGTCTGGCCGAAATTCCACCCGGCAAGGTCGATGGCTACTTTGCTCCGCTGACAGAGGGCGACTTGGACCTTCCTGCCCGTGAAATCCTGCAATCGAAATAGAAATTTAACCGTAGTCGCCACGAAAGCTGAGAAGATTAAGTTAAGGGGCACCGGAAAATCCGTCGATAATGCAGCGCAGATGCACCCCGCAAGGTTGAAATTCGAGCTTGCTTGGCATCTGGAGGGTGTGGCGCGGTGTGAATTGTTTCATTCTGGCGCATGTTGCTTTACGAAGTCTTGCGCAAGCACCGCGTTACTATTCTTTTACTATGTCTATTTAGGTAACCTTTAGCTGTCCGGCTTATGTTTTGGGTAACCCGGAAAAACGGGGACCAAATAACAGGTAAGAGGCAGTCAATGAGTTTAGCATTCGATATGGGGCGCCACGCCGCTCCTGAAGCGGAAGAGTCGTTCGAGGGGGAATACCTCCAGGCCCTGCGTCTGATTGAACGCCTGCACCGCCTTCTACTGGACGTCATCAAAGACGAATTCGATCGCCGCGGCGGCTCTGAGCTTAACCCGGTCCAGGCCCTTCTCCTTCACAACATCGGCGACAGCGAACTGACCGCCGGCGAATTGAAGACACGCGGCTATTATCTTGGTTCGAATGTGTCCTACAACCTGAAGAAGCTGGTTGATATGGGCTACATTCACTACAAGCGCTCCGAAACCGACCGCCGCTCCGTGCGCGTCAGCCTGACGGACAAGGGCCATGATGCCTGCGAAGTCATTCGCGGCCTCCACGAGCGTCAGCTTGTTTCGCTTGATGCAGTTGGCGAAGTCGGCCAGGACGACCTTAACGGTCTGAACCGCTCGCTTGTTCGCCTTGAGCGCTTCTGGACCGACCAGATTCGCTACCGGCTCTAAGCTGGATCGAGTTTCATCGCACCAAACCCAACTAGTGTGATGAGTCAGAAATTCGCATTTCGATTGCGGCGGCCTCGGAGCGAATTTCTGGCTCTGAATCACACTAGCAAAGCTATGATTCTAGTGAGGTTTAAGGATCAGAAGGTCGTTTCCCAGTTTGCGTCTAGTTGAATAACGACCTTCTGATCCACCTCACTAGACCGCGGCTCCAACCGCGGTCTTTTTTACGTCAACACGACCTTGGGAAGTGTTGAGCAGAGTAAACTTCAACACCGGCTTGCCGAGTGTTGAGCAGAGTAATCTTCAACACCGGCTTGGATCTGACACGAGCTTGCAAAGTGTCAAGAAAACGAGTGTTGAGCAGGGTAAACTTCAACACCGGCTTGGATCTGACACGAGCTTGCAAAGTGTCAAGAAAACGAGTGTTGAGCAGAAAAATCTTCAACACCGGCTTGGATCTGACACGAGCTTGCAAAGTGTCAAGAAAACGAGTGTTGAGCAAAGTAAACTTCAACACCGGCTTGCCGAGTGTTGAGCAAAGGAAGTGTGGACCCAACCAGCTCCACACGAATTTAGGAAGTGTGGACCCAAAAACTATGTTGCGGCAACGCACCACACATGTGCCCGTGTGCCCCTATCCCGGACCTGTGACTTCAAATTCATCGCGGATTGCATCACCTTCTGCTCAAATCAGCGCGTATTGGGTTTGCAACAACACGCTTCGCTGTGGGAAAACATTGGGTGCGCGCGGACAGTCTGGGCGCTTGACCTTATCTACCGTTCTCAAGGTGCGTTCGACGGCGGAGTGTCCGCCCGTCTTAATCCTTGGTCCTAAACCAACTCTAAGGGGTGGGAATCTTGATTGGCTCGCATCGCAACTTCCCGGCCGCATTCCTGGCGGTCCTGGGCACTATAATCTGTCTGGCTGCTAGCGCTCAGCCAGCCGGCGCCTATGTCATCGCCCAGTGGAATCCGTTCAATGATCCAGTCGGCAGCACCAACCCCAGCTCCGACATCGGCTTCACCCGGCGCTGGCAGGCCAATCCGCCGCCCGGCTATCCCACATTGTCGCCAGCCAACATCGCCGCGACCAAGAAAGCGATCAAGCGCTACCAGGGGATCGTCAAGAACGGCGGCTGGAAGCCACTTCCCAAAATCAAGCTATCAACGGGCTATAACGGCCCGGAAGTCGTGCAACTCCGCAAGCGGCTTCAGCTTTCCGGAGAGATGGAGCCCGGCGAATCCTGGATGCCCCATCAGTTCGATTACTATGTCGAAAAGGCCGTCAAGCGGTTCCAGGCGACCAACGGCCTGGCACCCACCGGTATTGTCGACAAGCGCACGCGCGCTGCCCTCAACGTCTCTGCGAAAGCCCGTCTCAAGCAACTCAAGAAGGGGCTGTCACGGCTGCGCAAATATGTCAGCCGTACCAAGAAGGGCCGCTATATCGTCGTCAACATTCCAGCCGCGCAGATCGAGGCGGTGGACGGCGACCGCGTCGTCAGCCGCCATGCCGGGGTCGTCGGCAAGATCAGCCGCCCCTCGCCGGTCCTGACTTCGCGCGTGCATGAACTCAACTTCAATCCCGTGTGGAGGCTGCCGCCCACCGTCGTTTCCAAGGACTTGATCCCGAAAGGCCGCCAGATGGAGCGCCGCGGCAAGGATGTGCTGGTGAAATACGGCATTGATGCTTACGACGGAAAAGGTCGCAAATTGGACCCCGAAAAGATCAAGTGGCGCTCATCGATGCCCCACCGGTTGTCCTACCGCCAGGCTCCGGGAAAGGAAAACCCGCTGGGATTCGTCAAGATCAACTTCCACAACGGACATTCGGTTTACTTGCACGACACGCCGTCGGATTCGCTGTTCGGCCGCAATTTCCGGGCCGCAAGTTCAGGCTGCATCAGGGTTCACAACATTGAGGATCTCGCTGCCTGGTTGCTGAAAGGCAAGGAGGGTTGGGGCAAATCCCAGGTGCTGTCGCTCAAGGCTTCAGGCGAGTCAAAGAACGTCCGGTTGAAAAAGCCGGTTCGGCTTTACTTCACTTACATCACCGCCTGGGCGACCAGCGACGGCGTCATTCAGTTCCGCCGCGATCTCTATAATAAGGACCGGGTAGGCCGGGCAGCCGCAAGTTACTGAGCGAATTCGCCTGGGCAGAATGATTCCACCTAGCCCTGAACCGCTCTCGGGCTGGAAAGTGTGGGCTCTGTACTAACGGGTCGCGGGCCGGCGGTGCGATTCCGCCTAAGGCGGAAATGCTCTAACAGGCTGTTGAAATTGCTTTTTCGGCCTTTAGTTGATGGCTGTCAGATCGAGCTGAGGTGCGGTCTTCGTGCTTGACCACGTTCTGCTCGACGAGAAATGGCAAAATTCAATGGTGCTCAGTGGGCTGCTGGTCGAATTTC
>JAHZKP010000021.1 GCA_022600345.1 Alphaproteobacteria bacterium
CCCTTTCCGACCAAATCGATTCAATTCTGCTTCTCAAGCGGCGAGTCGATCCAGCAGGAAGGTGATGCTATTCGATCTGGTTGATCGGATAAATCGCCTGACTCACTGGGCGGCCGCCGCTTGGAAGCCCGCAGGGACGGGTGGATCTGCGCCCATCTCTGCGCAGCCCGTCTTGTCCGTAGCCCCGCTACGCACTGCGCCGGTCCACTTGATCTTGTCACAAATCCACCTCGTCATAATGGTTCGATTTGATCGGAAAGGGCTCTAGGTTCGTCATCCCGTCGAAGGACGGGATCTAGTCAAGCTTCAAGAAGCCGCCAACGGACCTTCTGGATGCCACCCGTTCCAGCATCTCTTTTACTGTTGCGAACGAAGAAAAAGGCGGAAAATACAACACTTGCTTAGGGTCCTGTCGGCCATGCGTAGCGTGGCTCCTCCAAGACCCGCTGGCGATTGGCGGGTTTTACCGGGGGCTCGATTGTGTTTCCGAGATGGGCGCGTTTGCACTCCTTTTGCATCAATCCAGTGGATGAATAACAAGTGCCTCGTTTTGGGCCTTGTTGTTAACTATGACCGGCTACGTTTTGGGCGTAGACTTGATTACGGGTTTTCTAACTCCAGTAGCGTTGTGTGACATGAGCGAATTATTTGGTGTGCAGAGTTCCGCTGGCGCGGACCGTGTAATGGTATCCTTCGGCGAACGATTTGCTGCCTCAGAGCAGTTCGATGTCGTGTTCCGCGAAGGCATGGCTCTGGTCGAAGAGGTGGCCTCCTATCTCGATGGCGCGGGCCGCAAAGAGGCCAAGGCGCTGAAGCCGCCGGTTTCGGTTCTCTATGCAACCGAAAGTATGCGCCTGACGACAAGGCTTTTGGATCTGGCCTCATGGTTGTTGATCCGACGGGCCTTGAAAGAAGGTGAGATCAATCAGGAAGAAGCGCGCCGCAAAAGGGCGCGGGTGAAACTGAAGGCGCTGGGACGCCCCGGTCACATCAAGGGTTTTGAAGATCTGCCAGAAGCGCTGCAGGATCTGGTGGAGCGCAGCTTTGCACTGCATGACCGGATCGTCATGCTGGATAAATCCATTGCTTCGCAGGTATCGAATGCGGCGCCCAGACACGATGCTGAAACCGGGGCGGATACGACCGGCAACCCGGTGTTGGCTCAGATGAGCCTGTTGCGTCAGGCATTCGGGGGATAACCTGCTGGCAGTTGCTTCACAGGTTTGATGAAACGAGAAAAGGCCCGGAACATCTCCGGGCCTTGTTTGTTTCTTGGGCTGTGTTCAGGGGGGCGAAAGGTCGACCGCCCGCTTCCCCAAAGGGTTTAGAACATGCCTTCGAATTTCTTCTTGAAGCGCGACAAGCGGCCACCGCGGTCCATCAGCTTCTGGTCGCCGCCGGTCCAGGCAGGGTGCGAATTCGGATCGATATCAAGGGTGATCGTGTCGCCTTCCTGACCGTATGTGGAATAGGTGACGAATTCGGTGCCGTCCGTCATGACCACTTTGACCTGGTGGTAATGCGGGTGGAATTCAGGATCTTTGTTCATCGATTTGTCCAATGTTAGATGCTGCATCGGGCCATAAAAGTGCTGCGGCCGGAGCATCGAAGTCCAGAGTTGTTCGGATTCCAAGCGCGCTTGATAGTCTGAAACGGGCGCTGTGACAAGTGTTTGGAGGCTTGGAATATGGTTTTGCTGGCAAGTTTTGCCTGAATGGCGCTGTGGATGCTAACAGGCCGGTGACGCAAGCAGCGGGCTTGTGGTAGCTGACGGGGACCGTCTTGCGTAGCGGTTTTGCTTGCGAGGCGTATTCGAAGCAGCCGGTTATGTAAGAAAATTCCGTAATATGAGAGAGTTCGTAGCCTGTGAAACGCCGTAAAAAAGAAGACAATGAATCGGGCAATGACAAAAGCCGATCGTTGAAGCCGCTGCTTGGCCTGAAGCCATATGTGCTGCGCTATCGGGCTGTGCTGGCTGGTGCGGGTGTGGCGCTTGTCATATCGGCTCTGGCCATGTTGAGCGTACCCATGGCGGTTCGTCGCATGATCGATCATGGGTTTGTGGCCGCAGACGGTACGCTGATCAGTCAGTATTTCGCGATGCTGATCATCATCGGCTTGGTGTTGGCGCTGGCCAGTTCGTCACGATTCTACTTCGTCAACTGGCTGGGTGAGCGGGTCGTATCCGATGTTCGCAGCGATGTGTTTGACCATTTAAGCCGCCTTGGGCCGGCGTTTTTCGAGCGGTCGCATTCCGGTGAGATGATGAGCCGGCTGACGGCTGATACGACGCAGGTCAAGGCGGCTGCGGGGATGGCGCTGAGCCAGTTGGTGCGCAATGCGATTATGCTGTTGGGCGCCCTAATCATGATGCTGGTGACCAGTTGGACGCTGTCGCTCCTGGTGCTGGTCGCTATCCCGGCGATCGTGTTGCCGCTGATGGCGCTGGGCAAAGTCGTGCGGCGCAAGTCGCGCGAGGCGCAGGATAGCCTTGCGGATGCTTCAGCGTATGCGGCTGAAAACCTTGCTGCAGTCCGCACGATGCAGGCATTCGGTCATGAGGGTGAGGTGGCGCGGCGCTACAGTGCTGCCGTGGAGCAGGCATTCGATGCCGCCAAGTCGCGGTTGCGCGCGCGGGCCGGATTAACAGCTTTGGCAATCGCTTTGGTGACGTCGAGTATTGTCGGAGTGCTGTGGTTTGGGGCTTCATCTGTCGTAGCTGGTGAGTTGACGGCCGGGCGCCTGGGGCAATTCGTGCTGTATGCGATCTTCGCGGGTGGAGCTTTGGCTGAGCTCTCGGAGGTTTGGGGCGAAATCAGCCAGGCGGCTGGAGCGACCGAGCGGTTGATGGAGCTTCGAAGCGTGGAGCCGGAAATCCGTTCGCCTGCCAATCCGGTGGCGCTTCCCAGTCCGGCCAAAGGGGAGGTGGCCTTCAAGGGGGTTACGTTTGCCTATCCGTCGCGGCCTGACGAGCCGGCTTTGAGGGATGTCTCTTTCAAAGTGGCGGCGGGTGAAACGGTGGCGGTTGTGGGGCCCTCTGGTGCTGGCAAGTCAACGATCTTCAGTTTGTTGTTGCGCTTCTACGATCCCGCAAAGGGGACGATCTGCATCGACGGTGTCGATATCGCCAAGGCGCGGGTGGAAGATGTTCGGGGGCGGTTGGCAGTGGTGCCGCAGGACGTCTCGCTTTTTGCTGATACCGTTGCAGAAAATATTCGCTATGGCACGCCGGGGGCTTCATTGAGCGATGTGCGGGCGGCGGCCAGGACGGCTCATGCGGATGCGTTCATCGAAGAACTGCCCAACGGTTACGACACTCAGTTGGGCGAACGCGGGGTGATGCTGTCTGGCGGCCAGCGGCAGCGCATTGCGTTAGCCCGATCGGTGCTGTGCGATGCGCCGGTGTTGCTGCTGGATGAAGCCACCAGCGCGCTGGATGCGGAAAGCGAGCAAGAGGTTCAAAAGGCGCTTGAAGAAGTGATGCGCGGACGCACGACGCTTGTTATCGCGCACCGTCTTGCAACCGTGAAGCAGGCGGACCGTATTCTTGTCGTGCAGGACGGGATCATAGTTGAAGAGGGCGATCACAGGACGCTGTCGCAAGCGGGCGGGCTCTACGGGCGGTTGGCTGAACTTCAGTTTGGGCTGGAAGCGGCCGAGTAGATCTATCACCTTCCTGCATGAGGTTCGGGCCTGCATAAAGTAAGGGCGTCGATTTCAAAGAAATCGGCGCCCTTTTTGATTGTATTCGTTGGTTTGTTGCTTAGCCGTGGTGTTTCATTTGCGGGATGGCCGCGCGATCCCAATCGGGGATGTCGTGGTCATCATCCTGCAATGACTGCCAGTTGCTGTCTGGATCGTGCCCGTTGACCAAGCCATTGCCAGTGGTAACCAGTCTGGCACCGCGTTCGCGCCGGTATTCGGTTGATGTAATGAACTCACGAACCCGGGGCTGGATTTCGGTGCGCCAGCGGCGCCCATTGAACACACCATAGTGGCCGACGCCGGGCTGCACGTAATGGAACTTTTCGTCCAGCGCCAGATTGGTACACAGGTCATGGGCTGCCTCTGTCTGGCCGCGGCCGGTGATGTCGTCGCGCTCGCCTTCGATGGTGAGGATGGCAGTACGCACGATTTTGCCGCAATCAACCAGTTTGCCACGGTGCATCATGGTGCCTTCGGGCAGCGCGTGTTCCTGGAATACCGTTGAGATCGTCTGCAGATAAAACTCGGCGGTCAGGTCCATCACCGCGAGGTATTCCTCGTAGAATTCGCGGTGTTGGGCAACGCTGTCGCAGTCGCCCTTGACCAGGTCGTCGAACAGTTTCTGGTGGGCCTTGGTGTGGCGCTCCAAGTTCATGGTCATGAACCCGGTGAGCTGCACGAAGCCAGGGTAGACCCGCCGCATGAAGCCAGGGTTCGGAAACGGCACCATCGAGATGACGTTTTGTTCAAACCAAGCCATGGACTTTTCTTCGGCCAGCTTGTTGACGGCGGTTGGATTGCGCCGCGTATCGATCGGGCCACCCATCAGCGTCAGGGACATCGGCTGATAAGGGTCGTCTTCTCCGGCCATCACCGCGGTTGCGGCAAGGGTGGGGACGGATGGCTGGCAGACCGCGATGAGGTGGGTTTTCGGGCCGATGAAACGGGTGAAATCGATGACGTAGTCGATGTAGTCGTCAAGATCAAAGCGACCGTCGGTGACGGGTACGTTGCGGGCATCAATCCAGTCGGTGATGTAGACGTCATGCTCTGGCATCATGGCTTCCACGGTGCCGCGCAATAGCGTTGCGTAGTGGCCTGACATGGGAGCTACGATGAGAACGTCCGGGCGATCTTTCGCGGTTGCATCCTCTTCGACCTGGCGCTCGAATTTGATGAGGTTGCAGAATGGCTTGCGTACTTTCGTCACGGCTTTGACAGGGATGTCCTGGCTGTCAACGTGGACGTGGTCGATATCCCATTCAGGTTTGCCGTAGCGCCGTGTGACGCCCTCGAAGACATCGATAGCTGCCGCGATTGACTTGGCTATCGGTGTGGACGACAGCGGGTTGAAAGGCATTTGCATCTGCATCTTGATGCCTTGCGCGATCCAGCGCATGGGCGAGATCATAGCATGCGCAAATTCATAGGCATGATAATTCATGTCATCCTTCCAGGGGGCAACTGGTTATTGTGCGTCGCAGCATCACATTGCGACACCTACCGTGATATTTGTCAAGCGACCAAGTGGATCGACGGTTTTGTGCTGCCCCAGCTCGTCCAGTTTAGTGCAAATTTGTTACAGAACAACTGCCATGAAGTATCGGTCGGTGGGGTGTAAGAATTTGATTAACAATTGGGTTTTTGTCTGACTGACGTGCTGTTGTTCAGTGGTGAGATCTATTAGAACAATGCCGGTTGTGTGCAAATAAACAGGGCCGTTGGGGCGTGTGTGCGGCAAATAATCAGGTTCTGCGACGAAATGCTTTCAGCAAACCCGGGCACTAACGGTTGGTCAGCTTCAGTTCGATGCGGCGATTTTTGAGCAGCGCATCGGCGTCATTGCCGCGGACCAGCGGGGCAAACTCACCGTACCCGGCTGCGACCAGACGATTTGGCGGAACGCCCCGGCTGATCAGGTATTTCACCACGGACATGGCGCGCGCGGTCGACAATTCCCAGTTGGATGGGAATTGTGGCGTGTTGATTGGCTGGACGTCGGTGTGCCCGTCGACCTGGAGCGCCCATTCGATCTCATTGGGAATCTGGCCTTCCAGTTCGATAATTGCAGAGGCCAATTGGTCCATGGCCGCCAAGCCTTCGGCGGTCATCAAGTCGCTTCCCGATGGAAACAGGACTTCTGACTGGAATACGAACCGGTCGCCGACGACGCGGATATCCTTGCGGCCGGCGAGCAGTTTACGCAGCCGTCCGAAGAAGTCGGAACGGTAGCGCTTTAGTTCCTGCACCTGGCGGGCCAATGCGGCGTTCAGGCGCTGGCCTAGGTCTTCGATCCGGTTCTGGGCTTCCTGGTCTTTTTTCTCGCTGGCTTCCAGTGCCTCATTCAGGGCGCCGATCTGGCGGCGCAGGGCAAGCAACTGCTGGTTTAGAAGATCGACTTTGGCAAGTGCTTCTGATGCGACCCCTTTTTGGTCCTCGAGGGCGGCGCTGAGTGAGGAAATGCGTTCCTGGGCCGACTTGTTGGCGGCGTCACCTGTCAGTGCGAAACCGGAGAGTTTTGCATTCTCGTCTTGCAGCGAAGATAGCGAGGCCTGCAGGGCTGCCAATTCGTCTTCGGCCGATTTGGTCTTACCGCGTTCCAGCGACAAGATGCTGGTCAGCTCGGCAATCTGCCGGTTGAGCCGCTTGAGAGCGTTGTCCTTGCCGGATGCTTCCTGGGTGGCGAAGTACTGCGCCAGCATAAAGATGGACATCAGGAAGGTGACGACGAGCAGAAGCGTCGACAGGGCGTCGACGTATCCGGGCCAGAATTCTCCATAGTCGGCCCCTCGTCTGCCGCGCGTGCCCGCCATCGCCTAGCTCCCCCGCCGTTGTATGTTCTGGGCGAGTTCACGAAGCGTGTCTGTGACAAGGCTTTGCTGGGAGGATTGTTCGTCGACCCATTCCCTGACGATTTTTTGTTCGTTGCGCATCTGATTGATCAACTGGCTGACGCCGCGGGCCAGTTCCTTGACCGGTTCGGGATCGTTAGGACTGTTGCCATTGGAGCCGTCCACAGAGCCGTTCTCGGCGAGCCTGACGTTGAGTTCTTCCAAAACGCGCTGCATGTCGTAGAGGGTTGCCGATAGCTGGCGGTTTACGGCGGCATCGCTGCCATCGGAGTTGGGTGAGATTTCGGTGATGCCCGAAAGCCATTCTTCCAGTTCGTTGTAAAAACGATTGCCGGCGTGGCTGGCCTGGAGCTCCAGGAAGCCCAGGATCAGCGAGCCTGCAAGGCCTAGAAGCGATGATGAAAAGGCCGTGCCCATGCCCTTCATGGGGGCGGAAAGACCGGCTTTAAGATCACCGAAAAGCTGCACGGTGTCGGATGCATTGGTGTCGATTTCGCCGATCACGCTGCCGACGGCCTTAATGGTTTCAAGCAGGCCCCAGAAGGTTCCAAGCAAGCCCAGGAAGACCAGCAGGCCGACCAGATAGCGGCCGGTGTCGCGTGATTCATCGAGCCGGGAGGCCAGCGAATCCATGATCGAGCCCATCGAGGCGGTCGACAGGGAAATGGCGCCCGTGCGGTCCCGCAAGAGGGTTGCCATGGGCGCCAGGAGCTTTGGCTGGTGGGAGATTGCCAGGCCCGGATCGGCGATGCGGAAGGCATTTACCCAGCGGATTTCAGGGTAAAGGCGCATGACCTGGTTGAACGAATACATGATGCCAAACAACAAAACGGCAATGATCAGGCCGTTGAGGGCGGGATTGTTGCCGATAGCATCGAGCAATGGCCGGTGAAGGATGGCGACGATGAACCCGACAAGGGTCAAAAAAATCACCATGCGCGCCAGAAACAATCCTGGTGGCGTCAGCGTCCGGTGAAACGTTCCCGCAGCCACATCCGTTTTACGTCTTCTCGCCATTCATCGGCCTCCAGCAGTCTCGCGCGGCAATCGAATCACTCTTAGCCTAGGTTCTTGCCCGCTGAAACCGGCAACATCGTGCTGAAGGGGGCTTATTCTCGCAACGGTGCTATTTAATGGTGGACTGAATTGCGGCTTTGCAACTTTCTGGTTGGGAGTTGTGGTGCGTTTGAGATTTTATTCGAGCGGCGAGTTCAACTCTTGGCGGCAGCAGTGATGGTGGGCAGGAGGCCCTTCAGGATCTGATTGTTGGCGGCCAGAATGTTGCCCGATTCCAAAACCTTATCGCCGCCGTCCAGGTCGGTGACGAAACCGCCGGCCTCGCGCACCAGAACGATCCCGGCGGCGACATCCCAGGCTTGAAGGTTGCGTTCCCAGAAGGCGTCAAAGCGGCCCGAGGCCGTCCACGCCAGATCGATTGCTGCTGATCCTGTGCGGCGAATGCCGGCGACCGTATCCATCATCGCGTGCAGCTCTTTGCGGAAGACACCGTGCTGCGGGCGTCCGCGATGGGGGATGCCGGTGGCGATGACGCAATCGGCAACGTCTCGGCGGCTGGCAACGCGCAGGCGGCGGCGGTCGTTGAGGAAAGCGCCCTTGCCTTTTTCGGCGGTATAAAGTTCGTCGAGGATTGGATTGTAGATGACGCCTGCGACCAATTCGCCCTCACGTTCCAGGGCGATTGAAATGGCGAAAATCGGTATTGAGTGCAGGAAATTGGTGGTGCCATCGAGCGGGTCGACGATCCAGCGATGGCTCTTATCGGCGCCGGCAATCTCGCCGCGTTCCTCCATCAGGAAGCCGTAGCCTACGCGGGCCTTCGACAATTCGGTGTAGATGATGTCTTCGGCGCGATGGTCGGCAGCGGAAACGAAATTGGAGGGCCCCTTGACGGAAACCTGCAGGTTTTCGACTTCGCCGAAATCGCGGTTGAGGCTGCGTCCGGCTTTGCGGGCGGCAGAAACCATGACGTTGATTAAGGGGGATGCGGCCATCTTTTCGTTCGGCTTTCTGTTCAGCGGCTGGGATCAAAAGGCGCACTAACGAGCGTTTGCTAACGGCCGGCTCAGGCTGACTGATTCGAGTGCGGGATTTGGATTGCCCCTGCGGGTAGACCGGCGAGGACCGGTTGGCAAGGGCGGCCGGGGTGTATTGCGGGCAATCGACTGAGTTTGGTTAGCAGTATGCAACTTTGGGCCGGTCACGGGTTGAGCGGGTTGACTTGGCGTTGCTCGAGCCAGGTTATGGCTTCTTTTTCGGCCTGCTGGCGAAGCTTTTTGGGGAGTGCTGCGAGTTTCTTGTCCATGGCTTCATCGGGCAATCCACCCATTTTGGCGATGTAGCGCCACTTTGCCATCTGGGCGGTGCTCTTTTCCACGCCCAGGCCTTCCTCGAAAATATAGGCCATGCGGTTCTGGGCCCCGACGACGCCCCTGTCGGCAGCCTGTTGCATGTAGCCGATGGCCTTGTGGACATCCTGTTTCAGGCCCTGCCCCTTGAGCAACATGACAGCGTAATCGTATTGGGCGGCGGGAAGGCCCTGGGCGGCTGCAAGCCTGATCCATCGTGAGGCTTCGTAAGCGTCGGGTTCGACGCCGACTCCCTTCTGGTAGAGGGCGCTCAGGTCATATTGGGCGGCGGCAATGCCGTTCTCGGCGGCGTATTTTATGTGCTGGGCGGCGCGGAATGGGTTCTCGGGCTTGCCGTCGCCCTTCATGAACAAGAGGCCGAGATTGTAATTGGCCTCGGGATGTCCCTTGCGTGCGGCCTGCTCGAACATCTGGGCGGCAGCGGCCCGATCCTTTTTTACGCCGCGGCCTTCGGCTGCGATGACGCCCAGGGCGAACATGGCGTTGACGTCGCCTAATTCAGCGGCCCGGGTGTACCATTTGGTGGCAACGGCCTGATCGGGGGGGACGCCCAGGCCATCGCTGTAGATGCGGGCGATCATGGTGTGGGCTGCGGGATCGCCTTTGGCGGCGGCTTCCTGGGCGAGCTTGAGCGCGGTGAGGTATTTGCCTGAATCAAAGGCGATGTAGGCGGCATTGTTGCCAGTCGCCGGGGTCGCTTTAGACGCGGGCCCTTGTGTCTTCTTGACGATTTTGCGGTTCGTGCGGTTTGCCGGTTTGCGCGGTTCGCTGGCTTTCTTTGTCGTGGTTTGGAACCAGCTACTGGTTTCGGCGGCGGCTGGCAGCGGGGCGAGGCCAATGAGCAAAGCGCTCAAAAGCCCGGTGAGTTTGGCTGGAGCTTTGTTGCAGCTGTTATCAGCCATCGCGGCATTTTGCGTGTTGGACATGGCGGTGGGCTTCCCACTCCGGTTATTCAATCGCCTGTTATCGCAGCCTGCACCTCAATCAACCATTGCCGCAAATCGGCCGGACTGAGGCCCATTGGAAGGGTTCTGGCAACGAAATCTGCTCTTAACGCGGCGAAGGCCGAGGTCGTGGCGTTATCGGGGACATCAAGGGCGACGACGGGAGGCTCGAAGATTTCGGCCCACCATTGGACCAATTCGCGCTGGTGGGCGGTGGCGTCGGCGGGGTCGTGCAACGATCGATTGGGAGAGAAGGCGATGTAGTCGGCTTCTGCTTCGCTTAATTCCATGGCGTCATGGCGGGAGTGGCCGGCATCGGCTCCGATGATTGCGTTGGCCCCAAGGGTCTGGCGGGCGGCGCGATAACGTTCGATGAGGGGTGTTTCAGTTGGTTTGGCGCTCAGATGGATTCCGTCGGCCCGCAATTCGTTTGCCAATTCGGCGTCATCAGCAATCAGCACTGCGGTTTCGTGTTTCTGGGCGTTGATGATGAGGGGGCGGAGTTTCTGGGTATCGGCTGACGAATTTTTGGCGAATTGGATCAACAGCGAGGGCACAGCGAATTCGGCAAGCAGCGTTTCGAGGCGATCTGACGGGATCTCGCTGCCGGTCAGTTCCACAACGAGATAGAGCTGGGTTTTGGTCGGTTGGGGTTCGCGACCCATGATCTGGCCTCGGTTAGGTTTAAGAGGGGTGGCGTGTTAACTGGCCGGTCTTTGGCCTCACAGCCGAAGTTTGTAGCGATTCACGTGAAACGGGCGGGAATGACCCCGCCCGCTGCAATTTAAAAAGTCTTCGATGCCTGGTTGCAGGCAGGCGAAGAAACGTCGGTTAGTCCAACTTGCTCATCGCGACCGCGGTATCGGCCATGCGGTTGGAGAAGCCCCACTCGTTGTCGTACCACGACATGATGCGCACAAGTGTGCCGTCCATGACCTTGGTCTGGTCAAGGTGGAAGACGCTTGAATAGGGGCTGTGGTTGAAGTCGATGGAGACGTTGGGCTGGTCGGTGTAACCCAAAACGCCTTTCAGTTCGCCGTTTGCGGCGGCCTGAATGGCGTTGTTGATTTCTTCCACAGTGGTTTCGCGCTTGGCGACAAACTTCAGGTCGACGACGGAAACATTCGGTGTTGGAACGCGGATGGCAACCCCATCGAGACGGCCGTCCAACTCGGGCAAGACAAGGCCGACGGCTTTGGCGGCACCCGTCGAGGTCGGGATCATGGAGACGGCTGCGGAGCGGCCGCGATACAGATCCTTGTGCATCGTATCGAGTGTGGGCTGGTCGCCGGTATAGGAGTGGATGGTGGTCATGAAACCTTTGTCGATGCCGACGAAATCATTCAGGACCTTGACCACGGGGGCGAGGCAGTTGGTCGTGCAAGACGCATTCGAGACGACCTGATGGGCAGCCGTCAGCTTGTCGGAATTGACGCCGTAGACGACTGTCAGATCAGCGCCGTCGCCGGGGGCGGAGATCAAGACCCGCTTGGCGCCGGCCTTCTGGTGGAGGGCTGCCTTATCGCGCTTGGTGAAGATGCCGGTGCACTCCATGGCGACATCGACGCCCATTTCCTTGTGCGGGAGTTCGCCTGGATCGCGGATCGCGGTGACCTTGATTGGTCCGGTGCCGATGTCGATGGTGTCGCCGTCGACCTTGACTTCGCCGGGGAAGCGACCGTGGACGGAATCGAAGCGGAGCAGGTGGGCGTTGGTTTCAACAGGGCCCAGATCGTTGATGGCAACGACCTCAATATCCTTGCGGCCACTCTCGGCAATTGCCCGCAGAATGTTGCGGCCGATGCGCCCAAATCCGTTGATCGCGACTTTCACTGACAAGGTGCGTCTCCTTCGGTTTAATCAGCGTTGTTCAGCGAGGCCGGGCAGTTGATCTGCACTATAGTGGCCCTGCATGTTCAAATATTCTTTCTATGTTGCGGCAGATAGTGACCGATCCGCCTCTATGTCAATGTGCACATCTTGATAGCGGTCAACCTTGTCGTGTGATTTTTGGTTGTTGGCGCGACTGTTTTGCCCATCACAATTGCACCGAGAGGCGTTGACGCGTACGCAGGTGCGAACATACTCACAATGGCCGAAGGCGCATCCGCTTATTAGCCAGACGGCGAGTGAATTTGCCTGCCGATCCATGTGCCGCGCCAGTGTGGCGTCAGGACCGGCGATTGTTGATTGCCTGTACGCTCAAAGCGTTGAACTGGAAACCAGAAATGGCCACTCGCGAATCAAGTCGTACGAAACGCGCGGCCCCCCGCAAGAAGCCTGCCGGTAAGCCGCCGGCTGCCAAAAATGCGGCCGCCAAACCTGCGACAAAGGGCGCCGCGAAGCGCAGCACGCGGCCGCCGGCAAAAGCGCCATCAAAGGCAGCCGGTAAGCCGGCTGGGGCAAAATTAACGAATGCGGTGGAGAAGCTCGAAGCCAAATTCAAGGTTCTGCAAAAGGAACGCGATGCCCTGAAGAAGGAGCTTGCGGCGGCCAATGAGCGGATCGGGCAACTGGAAGCGCAACATACCGATGCTGTTAATCGAATTGATTGGGTGATCGATTCGCTTCATAACTTGCTTGAGGATAAGTCGTGATTCGTCGTCGCGGCTTGGTTTCTTGCAACTACGCATCGGACTGTCATGGGACATGTTACGGCAAGGATCAACGGGCGTTCCTACCGGCTTCACTGCGCAGATGGGCAGGAAGAGCGGCTGACGCAGGTTGCCGACTATCTCAAGGATAAGGTCGATGAACTCATTGCCGAGTTCGGCCAGGTTGGCGAAGATCGGCTGTTGGCCATGGCCGCCCTGCTGATTGCGGACGAATTGTTCGATGCGCGCGCAGCCCTTGAGCCCGAGCCGCAATAGACCTGGGCCGTTTGCAGAACTTTCTCACAGGGTCGTCGAGCAGCGGGGCTTTAATCATCGCGCATGGCCGCTTAGATTAGCGGTGCTGCGGGGCGCGTTAGGATCTACGAACTCCAGGGCCTATAAGTTCTGCCAGGGAGCTGTCCCTGCCTGAGACCGTGGTCTCGGACACACGGCGCCCACCTACATTTGTAGGGATCCCGGCGAGCTCAAATGTTCCGACGGCCTTCGCGGCACTTTATCTTCTTGCAGCCCGGAAGTTTGGGCTTTTCTGATCATCCCCCAGGATCTGCGCGGTTCGATGTCTGTTGATGAGGCAAAACTCAGCCTGCGGGCCGAAGCCAAGGCGCGGCGGCAGGCTGCGTTCCAATTGCATGGGCGGCAGGCGGCAGAAGAGCTGGCCGGACCGGGGCTTGGTTTTTTGGGCGTGGTGCCGCCGCTGATCGTGTCAGGCTTCCAGGCGATCGGCGATGAAATCGATCCAGGCCCGTTGATGGAGGGGCTGCACGGGCAGGGATTTCAACTCGCGTTTCCGGTGATTGCTGGCAAAGGGCGGCCGCTTGTCATGCGCTCGTGGTCGCCGGGCGAAGCTTTGGAAGTACGGACCTGGGGAATCGCCGAACCCTTGCCGTCCGCTAAAGAAGTCTTCCCCGATATCGTGCTGGTGCCGCTGTTGGCATTCGATGCCGAGGGCTACCGGCTGGGGTATGGCGGCGGGTTTTATGACCGAACGCTTGCGCAACTCAGGGCCAAGAAGCGGGTGATTGCGGTTGGCGTTGCGTTTGATGAACAGCGGGTCGACGCGGTGCCCCGGGACGTTTATGACCAACCGTGCGACTGGGTGCTGACGCCTTCGGGGGCGCTGAAGTGCGGCGAAAACATATAACGAAACCAAGGTTCTATGCGATTATTGTTCCTCGGCGATATCGTCGGTAAGCCAGGGCGAAGAGCCATAATTGACCAATTGCCCGGTTTGCGAGAGCGCTGGCAGTTGGATTTCGTGATCATCAACGGCGAAAATTCCGCCGGCGGCTTTGGGATTACCGAAAAGATCCTCAACGATATTCTCGATGCCGGGGCGGATGCCGTCACACTGGGCAATCATTCGTTCGATCAAAAAGAGACGCTTGTCTACATCGACCGGCAGCACCGGCTTATCCGGCCCATCAACATGCCGCCGGGAACACCGGGGCGGGGTGCTGGCGTCTATGAGGCGCGCAACGGGGCGCAGGTCCTTGTGATCAATGCGCTGGGCCGGATCTATATGGCGGAGATGGATTGTCCGTTTCGGGCTGTCGAACAGGAATTGATCACCTGTCCACTGGGTCGCGGCGCGGATGTCGTGGTCGTTGACTTTCATGCCGAGGCCACAAGCGAAAAGCAGGCATTCGGCCATTTTGTCGATGGACGGGTCAGCCTGGTCGTTGGAACCCACACCCATACGCCAACCGCCGATGAGCGCATTTTGCCAGGCGGAACGGCCTACATGTCGGATGCAGGCATGTGCGGGGACTACGATTCGGTCTTGGGCATGGTCAAGGATGAGCCGTTGCACAGGTTCCTGACGCGGATTCCAAAGGACCGTTTTGAGCCGGCGAGCGGGGAAGCGACGCTTTCGGGGATTGCCATTGAGATCGATGACAAGACCGGGCTGACGGTGAATTTGCAAGCCGTGCGGATCGGCGGCTGCCTGTCGCCATCGGAGCCTGATTTCTGGTGATTGGTGGCACTACGAAGCAAGAGCAGGGCTCATTGGCGGCTGTGGTTTTGTGTCGGGCGGGTTGACCTTTTGGTGCCCGCTCGCGCAAAAACGGGGCCTGTGCCCTGATGCCGGACGCGGCGAGCCGGGGTGAATTCAACCGACAGTTTGCAGGTGGAGACGGAGACGATGGCCGGGCATTCGAAATTCAAGAACATCATGCACCGGAAGGGCAAGCAGGATAAGGCGCGTGCCAAGATCTTCACCAAGATTGCCCGCGAGATCACGGTTGCAGCCAAGAGCGGCCTGCCCGACCCGGCGATGAATCCGAAACTGCGCCTGGCGCTTCAGTCGGCCCGTGCGGAGAATATGCCCAAGGACAATATCGAGCGGGCGATCAAGAAGGCCAGTGGGGCGGATGCCGAAGACATCGAGCCGATCCGCTATGAAGGATACGGGCCTGGCGGCGTTGCGGTGATCGTGGAGACGCTGACCGACAACCGCAACCGGACAAGTGCTGCGGTTCGGGCGGCTTTTTCCAAGCACGGAGGCAACCTGGGGTCGACGGGGGCGGTCGCTCACATGTTCGATCATGTCGGAGAGGTCGCCTATCCGCCTGAAGCGGGGTCTGCGGACAAGATCCTGGAAGCGGCAATCGAAGCAGGCGCTGATGATGCGGTGTCCGATGACGACGGGCATCTGATTACGACTTCGTTTGACAATCTGGGCACCGTTGCCGGTGCGCTGGAAGAGGCGCTGGGGGAACCCAAGAGCGTCAAGGCTGTGTGGCGGCCCAACCTGACCAGCGAACTGGATGAAGACAAGGCCGGCACGGTTTTGAAATTGATCGATGTGTTGGAAGACGATGACGATGTGCAAAGCGTCTACGCCAACTTCGATATTTCCGATGAGATCATGGAAAAGCTGATGGCCGAGTAACGGCGGCGTTTCTGGCCGGTTGGCGCATTGCTGGATACTTCGCAGGCCGGCGTAACGGTTGGTTAAAGAATGCTTCCGATTCGCTGACAATTGTCCGTCGGCTGGAAACGGCCGGCAAATTTGTCTGTGTTAGTCTTTTTATCACATTGGGTTGGGAAGCAGGACGGATGTGATGAAAGTCGGCAGCCAAGGATTTCACAGCTACAATAAAAACCTAAGCCGGATTTACTGGTTGGAGTTGATCGACGAGCAGATACGTCAGCAGAACCGTGAAAAGCTGCGGTTGTCGATCGTCGCGCGGCCGTGCCTGATTGAAGGCGAGGATGATGCGGACTGCGAAGACGACAAGCGCGAGCTGGTGGCTGCCAGCTAATCTTATTTGCGGTTGAGGCTGCCGGGCGTCAGCCAATGGTCGCCGAATCGCATATTGCTCCTTGGTTATGGGGCAACAACGTACAATTCGAATTATCGGTATCGATCCAGGGCTGCGGCGCACCGGCTGGGGCATCGTCGAGAGCGACGGTGTGCGCTTGACGTATGTCGCCTCAGGCCACGTCGCTTCAACGAGCGATGAGATCCTGGCCTACCGGTTGCGCGAAATCTTCGAGGGACTGACAAGCGTCATTGGCAGTTTTACGCCGCGTGAAGCAGGCGTCGAAGAGACGTTCGTCAACGACAACGCACGGGCGACGTTGAAGCTTGGTCAGGCGCGTGGCATGGCGATGTTGGCGCCGGCAATGAAGGGGTTGAGCGTTGCGGAATATTCTCCCAATCTGATCAAGAAGAGCGTTGTTGGCACGGGCCATGCCGATAAGAAGCAGATCCAGGCAATGATCGGGATTTTGCTGCCGAGAGCAAAGTTCGACAGTGCCGATGAAGCTGATGCTCTTGCAATTGCGATCTGTCATGCCAACCATCGCACCGGGCCTTACGGGCAGGCAACGGCAATTGCCCGGTCGGAAGCCGCGAAGGCAACGGCGCCTGTGCGTGGGCGGCGCAGTTATCGCTCGCAAATCAGGGAACGGGGCAAAGCATGATCGGCAAGTTGCGCGGCATCGTCGATGCCATGGGCGAGAGCATCGTCATCATCGATGTTGGCGGTGTCGGCTACGAAGTTCAGGCGTCAGCACGGACATTGCGCTCGCTGCAGATCGGTGAGGAAGCGAGCCTGACAATCGACACGCATGTTCGCGAGGATGCGATCCGGCTTTATGGATTTGCCACCGAGGTCGAGCGCGGCTGGTTTCGCACACTGCAGACGATCCAGGGTGTTGGCGCGAAGGTTGCGCTGGCGGTGCTCGGCATCCTATCGCCATCGGATTTGGCAAGTGCTATCGCGCTGGGCAATTGGCAGGCGGTCGAGCAGACGCCGGGGGTCGGCAAGAAGATCGCGCAACGCATCGTTGCCGAGTTAAAGGACAAAGCGCCCGGGTTGGCGATTGCCGGGGTAAGCGCTGGCGGCGGTGCGGGTGCCAAGGGCGCGGAAGCCGATGCGGCTCCGGCTCAGTCGAATGCCGCAGCGGAGGCGATTTCGGCGCTATCGAATTTGGGGTATCAACCGGTTGAAGCTGCGCGGGCGGTTGCTGTGGCGGCGAAAGAGCTGGGTGACGATGCCGATACCGCGAAGCTGATCCGGCGCGGTTTGAAGGAGCTGAGTAGTTGAGGTGGCGCGAAGAGTGAAGGCCGGGTGGTTCCTTCTCCCCGCGGGCGGGGAGAAGGAGAGGATGAGGGGCAGCCTCATAAAGCGGCCATCGCCGATTTTCGCTGCCCCTCACGCGTTCTACTTTTTGTCTGCCCCTCACCCTAACCCTCTCCCCGTGTAGGACGGGGAGAGGGGATTTGGTTGGCGGTGGAATTGAGGCTTCCGAGATTTAGGGGACGTGAGGATGAGCCAACAGTCGAATGACGCGCCGAGCAATATCAGCCGGGCGATGTGGGTATTTCTGGGCTACATGCTGGTGGGGCCGTTTTTTGCCGGGCTGGCTGTCGCGGTGTCGTTATTGGTCGCGCCGCTGATCGGCATGGAGCGGTGGTTGCCGGACCCCATTCCGCCGGTTGGGCCTGGAGCCATCAGCGCCTACGTTTGGGCTGCAATCCCGGCCGCCTTGGCTGCGTTGATGGTCATTCCACTCGTTTTGCGGATCGGCCGCTTCGGGTGGATCCACGCGGCGGCTGCAGGAGTGGCCGGATTTGGCTTGGTTGCGGTTGTGACCGGTTCGCCCGAGCGCGATTTGCTGCCAGTGTTGGCGTTTATCGCCGGGCTGGTTTCCATCGGTGTTCAGCAGGCGATGGAATCGGGCGGGGTTATTGAGAAGGCTGAGGGGTGAATAGTCCCAATCCCCGCCCACACTTGACGACCAACGCGAACACATGCACCACCAACTCATGACAGACGAAGATCGGCTGGTGACATCGGAGCGGCGGGAGACGGACGAGCTTGAAGGTTCGATCCGGCCGCAGGTGCTGGATGAATTCATCGGGCAGGAGCAGGCGCGCGCCAACCTCAAGGTCTTCATTGAGGCAGCCAAATCGCGCGGTGAGGCGCTCGATCATGTGTTGTTTGCCGGACCGCCGGGGCTTGGCAAGACAACGCTGTCGCAGATCATGTCGAAGGAACTGGGCGTCGGGTTTCGCGCCACATCGGGACCGGTGATCTCGAAGGCTGGCGATCTGGCTGCACTACTGACCAATCTGGAAGATCGCGACGTATTGTTCATCGACGAAATCCACCGGCTCAATCCATCGGTAGAAGAAATTTTGTATCCGGCGATGGAAGACTTCCAGCTTGATCTCATCATCGGCGAGGGACCTGCGGCGCGCTCGGTGCGGATCGATCTGGCGAAGTTCACGCTGGTTGGTGCAACGACTAGGGCGGGACTCTTAACGACGCCGCTCAGGGACCGGTTCGGGATTCCAATCCGGCTCAATTTCTACACCATCGAAGAACTGCAGCTCGTCGTGGAGCGTGGCGCCCGGGTGTTAGGTGCGCCGATGGCCTCAGATGGTGCGCGTGAGATCGCGCGCCGGGCTCGGGGAACACCGCGAATTGCCGGGCGGTTGTTACGCCGGGTTCGGGACTTTGCAGCGGTGGCAGGTGCTGAGCGGATCACGGCTGATGTTGCCGACAAGGCGCTCAAGATGCTGGAGGTCGATAGCGAGGGGCTGGATGCGCTCGATCATCGCTACCTCAACTGCATTGCGCGCAACTATGAAGGCGGGCCGGTTGGGATCGAGACGATGGCGGCTGCGCTGTCGGAACCACGCGATGCGTTGGAAGAAATCGTCGAGCCGTACCTGTTGCAACAAGGGTTTATCGGGCGGACTCCCAGGGGGCGCGTGTTGACGCTGAAAGCCTACCGGCATCTTGGGTTGTCGGGTGGCCCTAAAAGTGCCCCGGAAGAGTTGCCGTTGTTTGAAGACCCTGAGCTGGGTGGGTGATCCGTTGGAATAGGCGGCCACAGATTTGATTTCACGGCGGACATTTCTGAAAGGGTTTCTGGCGCTATCAGCGACGGGGGCGAGCCTGGGCGGCTATGCGCTGGCGGAGCCGTTTCGCTTGCGGGTGAGCGAATACGCGGTGCGGCCTCGAAACTGGCCGCCGGGTTTGCGCCTGAAGCTGGCGGTGATCGCCGATCTGCACGTCATCGAGCCCTGGGTCGGATTGGAGCGGGTGAAGCAGATCGTTGCGCGGACGAATGCCTTGTCGCCCGATGCGGTGCTGTTGCTGGGGGACTACGTGCCAAGCAGCGGCATGAAAAGGTGGGCGCAACGGGTTGGCGGTAGCGTTGTTGCGGCCGATGATTGGGCGCGTGAGCTGGGCAAATTACGTGCGCCGCTAGGTGTGCATGCGGTGCTGGGCAATCATGACTGGTGGGAAGATCCGCAAGCGCAGGCCAGAGGCGCCGGGCCGGTAGAAGCCGGGGTTGCCTTGGAGCGTGCTGGAATTTCAGTTTATGAGAACGATGCGGTTCGTTTGAAAAAGGATGGCAAGCCGTTCTGGCTTGCCGGGCTTGGCGATCAGGTCGCGTTGGTCGAGCACAGGCAGCGTCGTGAGGTCCGCGAAGAGCGTGCTTATCGTGGTGTTAAGGAGCTGAGCCATGCTCCCGCTTCGGTGAAAGCTATGATCGGGGATCGGCGGTTTTCTGGAGTTGAAGACCTCGCCGGTATGTTTGCCAAGGTCACCGATGAGGCTCCCGTGATCATGATGGCGCATGAGCCCGATATCTTTGCCGAGATGGGCCGATTTGCGGACCGCGCGGCGTTGACGATTTCAGGACATACGCATGGTGGCCAGGTTCGCTTGGCCGGATTTGCGTTGATGGTGCCATCGCAATACGGGACGCGTTATGCCTATGGGCATATCGTGGAGGATGACCGTAACTTAGTCGTGTCGGGTGGCCTTGGCTGTTCGGGGTTGCCGATCCGATTTGGAGCGCCGCCGGAAATTGTGATGATCGATGTGGGAGATGAGGCGGCGTGAACGATAACGATTGGCCGGAAATCGCAGGGCGATTGGCGGACGATGCGCAGGGGCGGTTTCACCGTTTGCCGGTGCGGGTCTATTTTGAGGATACCGATGCGGGCGGGGTTGTTTATCACGCGTCCTATGTGCGGTTTTGTGAGCGCGGGCGGACCGATTTTCTCAGGCTTCTGGGGGTCGAGGCGCGCCAGCTTATCTCTGGGGAAGCCTCCAACGAACCGGCAGCCTTTGTCGTCCGGAGGATGTCGCTTGATTTCAAACGGCCGGCGCGGATGGACGATCTGTTGGTCGTTGAAACGCGGGTCAAGGAATTGGGCGGGGCCTCGGTGACGCTGACGCAGACCATTTCCAAGGACGGGCGGGATGTGTTTGAGGCCGATGTTACGGTGGTTTTGGTGTCGGTCGCCGGTAAGCCGCTGCGCCTGACGTCTGCGATCCGGTTTGCGTTTGATGGGGGGTAGGTGGCAGTTGGAAAGGGCGGTTCCAAGTGAGCAACAAATGTTGTAATGTTGTCTTCGGTTCTGGAGTTGACAGGATGGAGGCGCACCGTGCCACGGCTTTCAATCGACATAACGGAAGATGAGCATCGTCGCCTGAAGGCCAGTGCTGCTCTCAAGGGCCAAAGCCTCAAGGACTATGTTCTTTCCCGGTCCTTAGGCGAGGTAGAATCCAGGGATGCTCTCGCTGAACTGGCGGCGTTATTGAAGCCGCGACTGGCCGAGGTCGATAACGGGCAACTTTCGGAAAAATCCATTCAGCAAGTCGGCAAAAATGCTCGTCGGAAACGCATTTCTTGATAGCTGGACCCAAGGGTGATGCCTGATGGCCAGGTATGTCCTCACAAACGAGGCTGAGTGTGATATCGAGTCGATCTGGGAATACACCTGCAAAAAATGGGGGCCCGATCAGGCAGACCTCTATCTCTCCAAGCGGGATGCTGGGTGCGAAGCTATTGCTGGTGGAAAGGCTGTCAGCAGATCATTTGCCGATATAGATCCTCGCCTCAATTGTTGTCATTGCGAGCATCACTACGTTTTCTTCCTTGAGACCGGTGACCTCCCAATCATCATTGCTGTGCTTCATGAGCGGATGGACCTTATGAAGCGTTTGGTCGATCGGATGGATTGAGGCGGGGCGTGCGTGTGTCCTCATTCGAGGAGCAGGAATGCAGAAGAGTGTCGGTTTGTCGGGCTAGAGCAACATTCGAACTAACGCAATCGCCTCTAGCGATTCATAGATCGAATAAAGTTGCTCTAGAATCAAACGTGTAGAGCATCTTTATCCGACCACCCGATCACCAATAGGGATCGAGTGTGGTCGGATGATGCTCTAGCCGGAGCCCTTGTTTGGTCATATTGGAGGGCAACAAGCGCAGGGTTACGGGGAATCGTCTTCAGCGTCGGCAGCGTGGCGGACAGTTGAAGCGAATTGGGCATCGGACGGGCGGTCTCAGCGGTTTTTGGGACGGCCACCGGTGCTTTGCGTCTTTCTCTGAGCCGGGCAGCCCGGAGTTGAAAGCGCCCCTGCGTTCAGTTGGGCGTGTGAGGTAGGCGGTTGAATTTATGAATCCAAATGATCTTGCGAAAGAAGCTCTGGGAGCGACACCGGATCACGGTTTTTCGTTCGTCGAGATGTTTCTTTCGGCTCATATCGTCGTACAGGTCGTGATGGTCGGCCTGGTGCTGGCCTCGGTGTGGTCCTGGGGGATTGTATTCGAAAAGCTGGTTGCTTTCCGGCAGGCGCGGCGCGAAGCCGACAAATTCGAACAATTGTTCTGGTCGGGGCAGTCGCTGGATGAGCTTTACTCAGGGCTAGCGCGCGGCAAACCGATAGCGATGGGGGCCCTGTTTGTCTCGGCGATGCGTGAGTGGAAGCGCTCGGTTGAGGGTAACACACGGGCCATGGGCGGCATTCAGTTGCGCGTTGAAAAGGTCATGGACGTGACGATTGCGCGCGAAATGGAGCGGCTGGAGCGGCGCTTGTTGTTTCTTGCAACGGTGGGCTCGACAGCGCCGTTCGTCGGGCTGTTTGGCACGGTCTGGGGAATTATGAGCAGCTTCCAGGCGATTGCCGTCTCAAAGAATACCAACCTGGCGGTTGTGGCGCCGGGTATTGCCGAAGCCTTGTTTGCGACAGCGCTCGGCCTTCTGGCTGCCATACCGGCGGTCATCTTTTACAATAAGTTCTCTGCTGATTCTGCGCGCATTTCGCAGCGGCTGGAAGCGTTTGCCGATGAGTTCGCGGCGATCGTTTCGCGGCAGATCGATGTGGGGAGCTGAGGTTGCAAGCCTGCTGTTGCGGGCTTGATAATTGATGATGGAAAGCTGGGGGAGCCCGGTTCACTCAAACCAGGAGCGAATGGCCCGTGGGCGCGAGTATCAAGGCGGCACATCAAAATACCGGTCGGCGGCGGCGTTCCAGCCGGCATGCACCGATGTCGGAAATCAATGTCACTCCGTTTGTGGACGTGATGCTGGTGCTGTTGATCATCTTCATGGTTGCGGCCCCGCTGTTACAGGTCGGTGTGCCGTTGGAGCTGCCGCAGGCCAAGGGTAACCAGTTGCAATCGAATAAGGAGCCGCTAGCGGTCTCGGTGCGTGGCAATGGCGATGTCTACATCGGTGAGACCCAGGTTGCGCTGGATGGGATTAAGCCAAAGTTGGAAGCGATTGCGGCCAATGGGTACGAAGAAACGATCTTTGTGCGTGCGGACAAGGGCGTTGCTTATGGCATCGTGGCGCGCGTTATGGGGCGAATCAGTGCAGGTGGGTTTAAGAAGATTTCACTGGTGACGGACCTGGAAGAAGGCTGAACGGGGTGATCGGATTGGCCGGTGTGGCCCCTCGAAGCGAGGTTTAGATAAGTGCAGGCGATTGGCCTGATAGTCTCTGTTCTGTTTCACGGGGCGCTGCTTGGCTGGGCGGCGTTTGAACTGCTGGGCACTGCCAAGCTGCCCGAACCTGCCGCGCCGACCATTGAAGCCGAAATCATCACGATTGCTGAATTCACCAAGCTCAAGAAGGGTGATCCTGAGGCAAAGCAGCTTGTCGCCAAGGCGACGCCGGAAGAACCGCCGCAGGTGACCAAGAAGCTTGCTCCCAAGCCCAAGCCGCCCAAGCCTGCGCCGCCACCGACGCCTACGGAGGCGACCCTGCCCGAGCCGACTCCGCCAAAGGAGCCGGTGACCAAAGCGCCGCCGCCGCCCAAACCCGATGATATCGCCAAGAAAATCGATAGTTCGGTGCCGCCGGTGCCTGCTCCGCAATCGGATGCGGCCGCGCGCAAAAAAAAGGCGGAGATCCAGCGCAAGTATAAGGAAAAGCTCAAAAAGCAGGCTGCTGCCCGGCGTAAAAAAGAAGCCGAGCGGAAAAAGAAGCTGGCGGAGAAAAAGCGCAAGGCGAAGAAGAAGAAACAGGAAGATTTCACCAAGCGCATGGCGGCCCTTCTGGACAAGACGCCGGAGGAACGTGGTTCGAAGCGTTCTGGGACGTCTCAAGATACCGATTATTCAGGTCCGACGGCGGGCGAGCGTGAAGGCCAAGGCGATCAGCTTACCGCGCGGGAAGAAGATCTTCTGAAGGGTCGGATCAGCGCCCAGATCCGCGATTGCTGGCGGCTTCCGGGCGGTGGCGGCGGGATTGATACGACGGTCGTCAAGGTGCGGTGGCGGTTGAAGAAGAGCGGCGCGCTCGACGGCCAGCCGCAGGTTGTTGGACGGCGCAATGACCGGTTGTTCCAAGTCGCGGGAGATGCGGCTGTGCGCGCGGTTTTATGCGCGGCGCCGTTTGATTTGCCGCGCGATATGTATTCAGCCTGGCAGGAGATTACCTGGGAATTCGATCCGAGGGCGATGCTGTGATGCGGACTAACAAAGGAAATCCGACTATGAAGCACATCAACTGGCTTCGAGGTGTTGTTTGTAGCGCGCTTGTGCTCGGATGTTTGGCGCTGTTGGCCCCCGCGAATCCGGCGTTGGCCCAGGGCCTCAGCGGCACGCAGCGGCAGGGTACGATTGCACCAATCCCCATCGCGATTCCCAACTTCCTGGGCGATGACCCCAAGCTTGCGGCCGATATCGCGGGCGTGTTGTCGGCGGATCTGGAGCGCTCTGGGCTGTTTCGGTCGCTTGACCGGGCGTCGTTTCTGGAACGCATCCAGGATGTGAACAGGGCGCCACGTTTTCCCGATTGGCGGTCGATCCGCGCTGATGCTGTGGTTGTGGGCAAGGTTATCCGACGGCCGGATGGCAAGGTCGGTGCGGAATTCAGGCTGTGGGATGTGGCGCGTGGCAAGCAGCTGGCAGGTCAGCGGTTCACAACGATTGCAGCCAACTGGCGCAGGATCGGCCACATCATCGCCGACCAGGTTTATGAGCGCCTGACCGGTGAAAAGGGCTATTTCGACACGCGGGTTGTCTACATCGATGAAACGGGCCCCAAACAGCGCCGCATCAAGCGTTTGGCGATCATGGACCAGGATGGGGCCAATGTGCGCACGCTATCGAGTGGCAATGAACTGGTGCTGACGCCCAGGTTTTCGCCCTCCAGCCAGGAAATCGCCTTCATGTCCTATGGGACGGGGCAGCCGCGGGTTTATCTGATGAACCTGGCGACTGGGCAGCGGCAGGTGGTCGGTGACTTCCCGGGAATGACGTTCGCCCCCCGCTTTTCGCCTGATGGGCAGCGGATCATCATGAGTTTCCAGGAAAGCGGCGGTTCGTCGATCTTTGAGATGGATCTGAGGTCGCGGCGGACACGGCGGCTGACCAATGTGCCTGAGGCCATCGATACAGGGCCGTGTTATTCGCCCAATGGCGATCAGATCGTGTTTGAATCCGACCGCGAGGGAACCCAGCAGCTCTACGTTATGAACGCGGATGGGTCCGGGGTGCGGCGGATAAGCTTTGGAAACGGGCGCTACTCAACGCCTGTGTGGTCACCCAGGGGCGATTACATCGCCTTTACGAAGCAATTGATGGGGCGATTCCTGATCGGAGTCATTCGCCCAGACGGTACGGGTGAGAGAATCCTCAGCGAAGGTTTCCACAACGAAGGACCGACCTGGGCGCCCAATGGACGGGTTTTGATGTTCTTTCGAGAGGAACGAGGGCGGAACGCGGGGCCCAAAATCTACTCGGTCGATATCACCGGATATAACGAGCAGGTTGTAAGAACGCCATCATTCGCGTCCGACCCCGCATGGTCGCCATTGCTCAATTGATCCGATTCGATACAGGTTTTAACTCGGTTTTAACGGGTGTCGGAGTCTTATGATTCCACTGCCGGTTGTTGAGCGTGGGCAGGATTGTTGTCGCCTCCCGGTGTTCGCTGGACCATCGTTTTGCATACAAATCGCGGGCCTGAGGGGCATAGATCACGCAGTGGCATAATCGCATCAAGGGGGTTGGAAAACTGTGCGCGAGCGGTCTCCAAACTTGATCCGGAAACGCTGCACCGGTACGCCAGTAACTGGCTAGTGCCGAACAAGCATCAGGAGAATTTACTATGCAGGGTGTTAAGGGGCTTATCGTTATTTCGGCTGTCGTCGCGGCTGTTGCTCTCGGCGCATGTCGTCGTGAGGTTCCACATACGCCGATGAAACTTGGTGCCGACGTTCCGGCTACCGAAGCTATTCGTTAACGAACGGCCTTCGGGCCATGGACTCAAAACTAGGAGAATACCATCATGAAGGGCGCAATTGTTATCGCCGCTGTTGTTACTGCTGTTGCTCTGGGCGCATGCCGCCGCGAAGTACCGCACACCCCAATGAAGCTTGGCGCAGATGTGCCTGCTACGGTTGAGGTTGCACGCTAAGCCGTGACAACATCGCTTTCCTCGTTCGCGAGGCAAGAGACGTAAAGAACTGGATCGCCTCTGCGGATAGCTAGGTGGTCCAGTTTTTTTGTGTCTGGAGCATCGTGGTTGGGAGAGGCCGGGGGGCTCTGGTGCTTAGGCGGTCTTCATGGGTTTTGCGGGTTTGCCGGGTTTTACGGGTTTGATGGGTTTGATGCGGTGGGGTTATCAACGACGCGTTGTGACAAAGTCACCTACCGGGGTTTACCAACAGCGTTGTTTTCGGTCACAATTTGGGCTGATCGGACCGGTAGACCGACATGAGTCGGGATGAGTGATGTTTGCACAAGTCGTCTTGGGCGCTTGTGATTGGACGTCTCGATCAACCTACGGGATTTGTAGATTTTGCCGATATTCGGCGGTGCGCTGGAGCGCACAACGACCGTCTGTAGACGAGAAGGATGAGCCATGAACAGCCCGTTGCGCCGATTTCGCTGGGTACACCTGCTCATTGTTACGTTGGCTGGTTTAACGGTCACGGCATGCGCGAACAAAACGATGCAGCCCGATTCTGCCCAACTTGGGCCTGGCGGAGCTGCCGGTGGACCGGTCGTGCCAGGCACGCAGCGTGACTTCAGTGTGAATGTCGGGGATATCGTCTACTTTACGACCGACAGCACGGACCTGACTGCGGAAGCGCGCCAAACGCTGCAAAAGCAGGTGCAGTGGTTGCGCCAGTATCCGCAGTTCACGATTACCATCGAAGGCCACGCCGACGAGCGTGGAACGCGTGAGTACAACATTGCACTTGGCGCACGGCGGGCCACTTCGGTTCGCAAGTTTCTCAGCCGCAATGGTGTCAACGCGCGGCGGATCCGCACGATCTCTTACGGCAAGGAACGGCCGGTTGCAGTTTGCGACGATATCTCGTGTTGGTCACAGAACCGCCGGGCTCAAACGGTGCTGAACAGCCGTGTTGCCGGCTGACAACACTGGGCCGGTGCGCGAAGCTTTCCTGGTGGGTGCTGCTGGTGGCCGATCTGCTGACGAATTTCAATTCCGATCGGGCTCGCGCGTTATCGCTGCGGGCCCTTTTGGTGTCCGGGCTCGTGGTTGTTTTAGCCATTGGCGATGGGCGCGAGATTTGGGCGCAAGCGGTCATCGATCGCGAGATCCTGGGGCCTGAGATCGAAGGCGCGGAACCACCGGCGGGCGAGCCGCGCCGGGCGGGCAATGTGGCACCGTCGGGGGGGTTGGCCGGTGGGCTGGCTGGCGACCGGGCAATTTTGAAGGGTATCGACCGGGTTGCAACGCAGACCCTGCGACTTGAGATCGGCGACCGGGTCTTTTTCGCAGAAGGTAGTGCCGAACTGGGGGGCAAGGCCCGGGGCGTCTTGTTCCGGCAGGCGCAGTGGCTGCGGTCAATAAAGGGAAAAGTTGCGGTCATCGGGCACGCAGACGATGGCGGGGCTGGTGAAGGGGGACTGGCGGTGGATTTGGAGCTTTCGCTGCGCCGGGCGGAAGCTGTCAGGGGGCGGCTGATCGAAGAGGGTGTGGCGGAGAATAGGATTTCGGTCATAGCGATGGGACGGGATAAGCCGATTGCGCCGTGTCGTGACAAATTGTGCGGGGTGCAGAACCGCCGGGCCGTTACTGTCATTCTGGGTGAATGACGGGCTGGTGCCGGCAGGTCGATCACGGGACCTTCTGACCGCGATTGGCCATGCCTGATTGCCACAGCCGATGGCAAGATGATGAGGTGGGCGCTGCGAAAAGACTGGGATCGGTGTATGGTCCTCATTCAAGATAATTTCGATTTGTAGCGCGGCCGCATGAGGCTGGCTGCGTGAATCTGTTTTGCGGGAATTCACTTTCACGGCCAGGGTGATGGACACAAAGTCCGCTTCTCCGGTATCAGGCGCCAGCGGAACATTTGCACCAGGGCAATATGAAGATGGGCATAACGATGAAATACGGATTAAGCGTTGCTGGTGGATGTCGCGCCGTTGCAGCAATTGCCGTTTGCGCGGCGGGGGTCTTGGCCGTTTCGCTGCCGGCGTGGGCTGCCGATAGTGCAGCCTTGGCAAAGCGGGTGCAGCAACTTGAAGAACAACTCGTCGATATGCAGGTCGTTATCGGGACGCTTGAGACGATGAACTCGGGAGGTGGGGTTGGACCGGCTCCTGCGGCGGGCTATGGGCCGGTCGGTGCTCCGGCATATGGTGGCGGTGGCGCGGACAGTGCGCGCCTTGATGGCATGGAGACGCAGATCCGGGCGCTGACCGCGCAAATCGAGCAGTTGTCGCGCGAGGTGCGCTCCATATCGGCGGGGCGGCGGGGTTCTATCGACCGGGGCGGGCCGTCTTATGCAGCGGCACCCCAGGTGGCCGGAACCCAGCAGCGGGCCAATGATGCAGCGACGACATATGGCGGGTTCGGTTCAACGACGGTAACACGCGGTGCCGAAGACGGTATCGGCGGGTTCTTGTCTCGCGATGGCGGCGGAGCCGGTGTCGGGGGCGGTGACCCCAAGCAGGCTTACGAGCAGGCCTATGGCTATCTGCTGCAGGAGGACTACGGGGCGGCCGAGACGGCGTTCAAGAATTTCCTGGTGCGCTATCCCAATCATGGTCTGGCGGGTAATGCGCAGTATTGGCTGGGTGAATCCCACTATGTGCGCGGTGAGTATAAGCCAGCGGCATCGGCCTTCCTGGAGGGGTATGAGAAGTACCGCAAGAATGCCAAGGCGCCCGACAGCCTGTTGAAGCTTGCAATGTCGCTCGACCGGCTGGGGCAGCGGGATGCGGCCTGTTCCTCGTATTCCGAGCTGGCTTCCCGGTATCCGAATGCGCCGCCGCATGTGAAGCGGCGGGCGCAGTCGGAGCGGCGCCGGGCTGGGTGTTGATGTGGCTGAATAGCCAGGGCTAACGGGTTGATTGCATTTGACCCTGGACGATAAATTCGTCATCCCCACGTCGATGGAGATCCAAGCACGGCGCGTTGAATTGGGCCGGGTGATTTTCGAATGTGAAAGCCGCTGGATGGTGGATATGTCTGCCCCTCACTGACTTCGTCCAGTGACTGTCCTTCACCTCCCTTTGCAGGCGGCTGCCCCTCACCCCAACCCTCTCCCCGTAAAGGACGGGGAGAGGGGGTATCTCGGTGTCTTCATGAATAGCCTCTCAGACGACGATAGCGCCCGGCCGATTTCGGATGACGAGCGGGACCGGCTGCTGAAGCCGCTTAGCGGGGTTCCATTGGCGCTTTGTGTGTCGGGTGGTGCCGACAGCATGGCGCTGATGCATCTGGTGGCTGAGTGGGCTGCGGCAGGGAACCACGCGGGGGCACGCAGTTTTTCCAGGCCTTACCGCCCTGTCATCCGTCGTGATCCGCGCCCGGTTCTCCTGCCCACTGTAAGGTGGCTTAAGGGCAATGGATCAGGAGAGAGGCTGGAGCAGGCTGGTGGGCCACCGCCGATTGTGGTTTTGAGCGTTGATCACGGATTGCGATCCGAGGCTGCGGCTGAGACGAGATTTGTGGCTGAAGAGGCAGCGAAGCTGGGGCTGCCGCATCAAGCGTTGAGGGCTGATGAGCCGCCGCCTGACACCGGTATCCAGGAATGGGCCCGCAATCTTCGCCATCGCTTGATTTTGGAATTGCTCGATGCCGAAGCCTGGCAGCTTCTCGATCTGGGTGTTGAGGCGCGCTGTGGTATTGGCCGCGTCTTGGTAATGGCGCATCATCTGGATGATCAGGCCGAGACGGTGTTGATGCGGCTTGCACGTGGCAGTGGCCTTGCGGGTCTGGGGGGGATGCGCCCCGAACAGGTGTTGAGCCTGCCTGCCAACCACAAGCGGGACTATGCAATTTCCAGGACCCTGCGACGGCCTTTTTTGTCCGTCCCTAAGGCCCGGCTCGTTTCGAGCCTGGATGCGTGCGCAATTGGTTGGAAGAGCGATCCCAGCAATGATGATGCGAGCTATGAGCGTGTCCGGGTTCGTCAGGCCTTGGACGAAATGGAAAGCCTCGGCCTCAAACGTGAAATGATCGCGCTCAGCGCCCGCCGCCTGAGGGATGCCGACACCGCGCTGAAGCGACTAGCCAATCAATGGGAAAGCGGGAAGGTCGACTGGGGTGGCGGCCTGCACGGGTCTGTCCGTTTGCGCCGCCTGTGCCGTGAGGGCGAGCGATATCTGGGTGTAGGTTTGTTTGAGAGGGTGTTGAGGGCATTCGGCGGGGCGGCGCGGCCGGCGAGTTTGGCTCAGGTGGAAGGGCTATTTGCGAAGTGCATGGCTGGCGACTGCCGGGCGGTTCTCGAGACCGGCGGTCTGACAATGGGTGGGTGCCGCATTGAGTTTCTGGTGCAAAAAGACGAACCGGTGATGAGGGTTTACCGGGAAGGCGGCGGAGTTAACCTTGGAGAGATAGAGTTGGCGCCCGGCCAGGAGGTCTCCTGGGATGGAGGGCGTTTTAAGGTTGCCTCGGCCAATTCAAACGGCAACCCGGTCACGGTGGCGGCTATTGGGGCGCATGGCTGGGCGAAACTGAAGATGGACATTGTCGGGCTGAAATCGAGGAAGCCATCGCTGCCGGCAGCCGCGATGGCGACGCTTCCGGCGATCTGGAGTGGTGACACGATTGTTGCCGTTCCGTTCTTCGATAACTACTTTCGCTCGAATCAAGTGATGGAAAAGGCCATCTTAACGGGGATTGGCCAGGATATTGGCTCTCCTCAGTTTACGGCGGGATTCAGCAACTTCTGATCCGATTGATGGATGTCTTTTTATTTTGAGAGCCAATATTGATTGGGTCCAAAACCGGCCGGCTGGTCTGACCCTACGCGCGATATGCGGTTGGTGAGTATCGTGCCGTTAAACGTTAATTCAGGGTTACGGTTGAGAAAGGGCTGGCGTGGTAGGGTTCTTGCGAAGGTTTGATGCCCACTGCAACTTGGCAAAGCCATAGTCGATGCCTATCTTAAGCACCAGTTATCTTCCGCCGTGCGCCCGAACAGGACTGCGGTGCGGTTTTTCCGCCCGCGTTATCGGGCTTTGAGGGACTGAAATGAATTCAAACTTCCAGAAACTTGCGGTCTGGGTCGCCTTCCTTGTGTTGGTGGCCGCGCTGTTCAATCTGTTCAATAACAACACAGCGCAGAGCCGGAAGGGTGAGGAAATCACCTATTCGGAATTCCTGACCGCGGTTGAAGAAGGAAACGTCTCGGAAGCGACGATCTCAGGCAATAAGATTACGGGTGCGCTTGGCGACAAGGGATCGACGTTCATGACGTTTGCGCCTGAAGATCCCGGCCTGGTGCAGCGCCTGCGCGACAAGAAGGTGAAATTCAAGGTCGCGCCGCGCGAAGAAGATGTGCCTTCGATCCTGAATGTCCTGTTGAACTGGTTCCCCATGCTGCTGTTGATCGCAGTGTGGATCTTCTTCATGCGTCAGATGCAGTCGGGCTCTGGCCGGGCGATGGGCTTTGGCAAGTCGCGGGCGAAGCTTTTGACCGAGCGGCATGGCCGGGTGACCTTCGAAGATGTCGCCGGCGTCGATGAGGCAAAGTCCGACCTGCAGGAGATCGTCGAATTCCTCCGTGACCCGCAGAAATTCCAGCGGCTCGGCGGGCGCATTCCGCGCGGCTGTCTGCTGGTTGGTCCTCCAGGAACGGGTAAGACGCTGATCGCGCGGGCCGTGGCGGGTGAAGCTAACGTGCCGTTCTTCACGATCTCGGGTTCCGACTTTGTTGAAATGTTCGTTGGCGTTGGCGCCAGCCGCGTGCGCGACATGTTCGAACAGGCCAAGAAGAACTCGCCGTGCATCATCTTCATCGACGAGATCGATGCGGTGGGACGTCATCGCGGTGCCGGACTTGGCGGCGGCAATGATGAGCGCGAACAGACGCTCAACCAGTTGCTGGTTGAAATGGACGGGTTTGAAGCCAACGAAGGCGTCATCATCATTGCAGCAACCAACCGTCCAGACGTGCTGGATCCAGCCCTCCTGCGTCCAGGCCGTTTTGACCGCCAGATCATTGTGCCCAACCCGGATGTGACGGGCCGCGAAAAGATCCTGCGCGTTCACATGCGCAAGGTTCCAATTGCTCCCGATATCGAGCCACGCGTCATCGCGCGCGGTACGCCTGGTTTCTCGGGCGCCGACCTGGCCAATCTGGTCAATGAGGCGGCATTGCTTGCAGCAAGGCGCAACAAGCGGCTGGTGACGCAGGCGGAATTCGAAGACGCCAAGGACAAGGTGATGATGGGCGCGGAGCGGCGCTCGATGGCCATGACCGAAGAGGAAAAGCTGGCGACGGCCTATCACGAAGCGGGCCATGCCATCGTCAACATCGTCGTGCCGGGCAACGACCCCTTGCACAAGGTGACGATCATTCCGCGCGGGCGAGCGCTGGGCGTGACGATGAGTTTGCCGGAGCGTGACAAGCTGAGCTACTCGATGGAGTGGTGCGAAGGCAAGATTGCCATGGCCTATGGCGGTCGGGTCGCCGAACAACTGATCTATGGCAAGGACCACCTCAATACCGGTGCTTCCAGCGATATTACGCAGGCAACCAACATTGCACGGAAGATGGTGACCGAGTGGGGCATGAGCGAGAAGCTTGGGCCGTTGCTTTACAACGAGAACCAGCAGGAAGTCTTCCTTGGGCATTCGGTTTCCCAGCAGCAGAATATGAGCGAAGAAACCGCGCGCCTGATCGACGAGGAAATCCGGCGGATCGTCAATGCCGGCTATGACACGGCGTGGGAAGTTCTGTCAAAGCACCGCGATGACCTGGAAGCCATTACGCAAGCCCTGATGGAATTCGAGACGATCTCAGGCGATGAATGCATGGCGTTGATGCGGGGCGAGAAGATCGAGCGGCCAACCGATGACGATATCGGTACAGGGCCTGCCGACTCCGCGGTGCCGGTTGCAGGACGGCCGATAAAACCGCGCCGCGACCCGGATCCAGATACCGGTGGCATGGAGCCTCAGCCCGGTTAGGGTTTGGTTGTCATTCCAGTTGGGGCAAGTCGCACGAGTTGCGAGGTAAACGATGACGAAGTTAGCGAAGCGCGCAGACAAGCAGATCGAGGTACACTCGAGTGAGCGTATTGAGGGGCTCGATGCTGAATCGTTTGATGAGGTTGCCAATCGCTTCACCGTTGCGAATACCGCTACAAAGGGCGTAGCGCACAAAACACTTGTCGATCTGGGTATTGTGACCCCTACGGGAAGGCTGACTCAGAAGTACAAATAGATTGCACCGTCTGTCATCATCCTTTGTCCTCGGCTACCACGGATGTTCCTCCGAGGTTGCCGAGGAACTTTTATCGGGGAAGCCATTCTCACCTAGTGAGGTGGATCAGAAGTTCGTTATCACTGCTGTCCGGTTTAGCATAGGGCCAACTCCCGTTGGGCGGCGTCATAGGGTTTTAGCGGCGGTGGCCGATAAAGGTCGTGGATTGATCTGAAGTGCATCAAATTTGCCCTAACGAGCCGCGTGAAGGTGAGCATGC
>JAHZKP010000022.1 GCA_022600345.1 Alphaproteobacteria bacterium
ATCGATTTGAGTGGCCGGTTTCACCGCTTCGCTCCGCCGCGATGGCGGCTGCGCTCACCTTCGAAACCGGCTAAGGTGAATGACAAATAGTGTCAGGGATGCTGCCGGTTCAAAGTGTCAGGTATCAGCCCGGTCGTTCATACTGAATTGCTGGGAGGCTGTTCTTCATGTGCGCAATTGGTGAGCGGCGAGGCGCATTCGCCGGGCCAATGGGGTCATCTTGTGTGCGGGCACATTGGCGGGAACCGGCGCGCCTTCACTTAGTCGAGCGCGCGCCAGTGCCTGCATCGGGAAGGTGACAATCGACACTTCCCATAGGTCGAGATCGATGAGCCGCCGCGTTCGGGTTGCTGCATCGCGGCGTGCTCTTAGCGTCCGGAAACCAATCGACAAGCCGTCGACGGCGCCAGCTCTCAGAAGTGCTGCGATCTCGGCTGCCCGGGCTGAGCCTGGCGCCAAGCGCCCTTCGACATAGAGACCGCGGGCTTCTTCGCGCATCACGTCCCACGAGCCGATCGGCTGGCCGGGGTCGTGCTGAAACAACATCCTGATGGAGCGGGGCCCGCGTTTCGCGAGGCTGTTTGCAAAAGCGCCTGGTACAACGACATCGCGGCTTTGGTCGGCGACGCCAAACACACTTGCATATCCTGCAATGCGCCATCCCGAGCCAGCGGATTTCACTTCCAGCCGTTCAGTTCTATTCGCTGCCATTGGCGGCTCGTCCTTGGTCAATTGTTGAGGGCACAAAAAAAGCCCCGCTGGCGATGGCCGGCGAAGCGTGCGGTTGTTGTCGGTCGGCGTGAAGGTGGCCAACCTTGTCTCTAATCCCTGATTACATTCCGGGCTTAATCATCGAAGCGGTCCTCTCGGAGTTTTTCGAAACGATCCTGCCGAGATTCTAGTGCCTTAATGATTGGGGAACCTTCGTGTTTTTGGGTGAAATACAGGATCAAAGCCTCGTCAGGAAAGTCGTGGTCTGTGGGATACTCGCCATCTTCGTCCTCGGAGACGCCTGAATAAAGCCGTACAAACTCTCCACCCAGCTTTCCAAATGAGTAGTAGTCTCCGGCCTCATCGTTTTGTCGCCCCTGGGCTGGAAGCTCAAGATTCTCTTCCAACCAGTCCTTAGCCTGTTCAATATCGTCTGTTTTCGGTCCAAATAGAGAGTGTATTCTCACTTATTCCTCCTGGCATCGCCCTCATTTCAGTCATCGAAGCGATCCTGGCGGAGTTTTTCGAAGCGGTCAGGGCGGCTTTCAATCGCCTTAAGGATGGCGGAACCTTCTTTGGCTCCACTCAAATACATCAAAAGTGATTCATCAGGGAAGTCGTGGTCAGTTGGATACTTCCCGTCTTCGTCTTCTGAAACACCAGAGCATAGTTTAACGTATTCTCCGCCGAATTCCCCAAAAGAGTAGTAGTCGCCATGGTAGTCGTTATCTCCACCTTGAGCTGAAAGCTCAAGGATGTCTTGCAACCAACCTTTTGCTTCTTCGATGTCTTGGGTAGCCAAGCCGAAAGTTGCGTAGATTTCCATTTAATCCTCCGATGGAAGCCGCTGGTTGGGGCCGCGAGTTTTAATTGCGTCGTAGTTTCGATAGATCATGATCGAAACGGGCCGCTGCTGTTGATCCGACAACCGTTTCACAGGGACTCTAAGTCCTAATTGTTTCAAGTCGCGGTCATTAAGCGCCCTTGTTCGTTTACCGCGTCCCAGCTGCGGGATCTTCAATTCTTCGGCCCTACGCATCATGGTCGGGCTGATGATTGCCAAGTCTAAATCGCTTGGATTTCGACCTCCGTCAAAAGGCCGCCCGGGGAAGCGCGTGAGCCACTTGAAGTGCGCCGCGCCTGTGCTACTCGGGCCGGGTTGTCATCTTGCTGAGATTACCTACCGCCGCCACTCCCGCCATCGGTCCATTGACCGCCATCTTCGTCGCCAGCAGGTACTCTTGGCTGGTCGGGTTCGAAGCCTTTAGACTCATCGTCATCAGGCACCAAGATGCCGGGTGGCGTGTCGCGCTCACGGGGAGCGAGAATCGGATTTGCTAGTTCCTCACCCAACGCTTCGTATCCCGCTGCGATACGCTTTTCATCACGGGTGAGGAAGCTCACACCTTCGAGCCTCGCCCACAGTGCTTCGCGTTCACCTGACAGCGCTTCGATGGCGTCGATGTCGGGTCGCAGTTCCAGGGGGGCGTTGCCATAAGCAGGACTAAGCCAGCGAGACAGAGCTTTGGCCGAACGGTTGACCAACGGCAGCACGGTCTGTCGCAGGAATGAGCGATTGGCTTCCTGGTAATTCGAGTAGGTATTGTCGCCGGGTATTCCCAGCAGCATCGGCGGCACGCCCAGCGCCAACGCGATTTCGCGGGCGGCTGCGTTCTTTGCTTCGATGAAGTCCATATCCTTGGGACTGAGGCTTAGGGGTTTCCAGTCCAGTCCGCCTTCGAGCAACAGCGGCCTTCCGGCATTTCGTGCGCCAGCGAAGCCTGCTTCCAATTCCGTCTTCAGCCGGTCGTATTGCTCACCGGTCAGGTGTGCATCGCGGGCGGCATAGACGAGCGCACCGGAGGGACGGGCAGCGTTATCGAGCAGCGCCTTGTTCCAGGTGGCTGCCTCGTTGTGGATGTCGATTGCGGTGGCGGCGGCCTCGATCGGGCTCATGCCGTAATGGTCGTTGGTCGGGTGGAACAACCGCATGTGCATTACGGGTCTGACGCCTGGTGCGACCTCGCCGGTAAACCTGACGCTGCGGCCGGCCACCGAATATTCGTATCCTTGCGGCCAACCGTCCTCGCCGGAAATCACCTTCATGCGGTCGGGGCGCAATACGTGCAGCTCGCGGATGTCGCCATTAACGGCAACGGCCTCGACGTAGGAGTTTCCAGCAACCAGAAGATGACCGTAGAAGCTTTCCAGGATATCCGTCCCGGTCAGTCCGGGGCACGGCTGGCGGATCAGGTCGAGGAAGGGGTGGGTGTCGTGTTCCTTGTCGCCTTCAAACAACATCAATGGAATCGTTGCAGCGGCTTCCGAGATCATGCGGACCGAGCGATAAACGATGGCGTTTTGAGCAAACCCTTCGCGAGCGAACGCTGCGTAATCGCGAGGGCTCCAGACAGGTTGCCCTGGACCGTTGAATGAGACGATCCCCTGCGTTCTGCTGGCCTTCGCTTCGGCAACAGGCATTGGCCGGCGCGGCAATAGCCCCGCCAGCGCGTCAAGAATGCGCGGCATACGGTAATCCTCAGCTTGTGCGAAATCTTTGGGGGGCGGAACTCCCCCCGCGTTATTAAAGCGTGCGTAGTGCGGGCCGGGGTGGCTCCGGGTTCATCAGGTCGGTGATGGCCCAGACCAGCGCATCGAGCCGGTCGGGGCTATGGCCGCCCGCCTTGCCGTCACTGCCAAACGCCATCATTTCTTCTTCGAGCTTTTCGAACGTCCCGACGTGTGTAACGCGGCCTTCCGCATAAAGTGCTGCGACCGGTTCTGCGCGCACCCACTTGCCACGCGTCGCCCTGACTTTGCGGACCACAGCCGTCGGGTCGATGCTTCTGAGAACGCCAACCACGAGGTCGCCGCCCTGGTTGACTTCGGCAACGATCCTGTCCGCCTCAAAATCCCGCTTTGCTGCGATGGCGGCGCGCGCCCATTGGGCTGGTTCTCGTCCCTGCACGCTGCGGTCGTCGAGGACGTAGAGTTTATGGTCAGCGCCCTTGGCGGCCACCACGATTCCGCAAGCATCCGACTTGGCAGTCGCCGTTACGGGAGGGTCGACGGCAACGACAATCGATCTCAGTTCAGGCGGGCTTGTCGTCCGCTGCGCATCGATCCAGTCACGCCGCCACAATGTCCCTGCGTCTTCCTGGATCAGTTCGCCCAGCAGTTCCTGGCGGCCAAGCGCCGTACCCGAATATCTGCGTTCCATTTCGGCCATGAACGATGGTGCCAGGTTGGCTGCATTCGCCGATGTCGAGCAGCGGCTGATCACGGTTGCATCATCGGTCAACAGCCGTTTCAAAAGCGGTACCGGGCGGGGCGTCGTGGTGGCGACGAGGCAGGGTTGCTCGCCCAGGCGCAATGCGAATTGCAGCATGTCCCAGGCTTCCTCACCGTTGCGCCACTTGGCGATTTCATCGCACCAGGCGACTGCGAATTGCGGCCCGCGCAGTCCTTCGGAATTTTCCGCTGAAAACATTTGCGCCACTGCTCCGTTGGGCCAGGTCAACTGCATTTTCGACGGCTCGAATGTGGGCCGTTCATGATCGCGGTGTACCGATAGAATTCCCGACACGCCCTCGACCATGACGTTGCGCACATCGGCCATTGTTTCGCCGACCAGGGCGATCCGTTTCGCAGGCACTTTGGCGATTGGATCGATGCCCAGCGCCTGCGCCTTGATCCATTCCGCACCCGCTCTCGTCTTTCCCGCACCGCGTCCACCCAACACAAGCCAGACCTGCCATGGGGTTCCATGCAGGGTGGTGGCCGGAGGGAGCTGATCGTCGCGCGCCCAGACCTGCCAGTCGGCATGGATCGTGGCGATCTGTTCATCGCTCAGCCGTGCCAGGTTTATCTTGTGCTTCTTCTTGCGCGCATAATCGTTCAAGGCGCTGCGCAATCTCTTCGCGCATTCGCTCCGCATCACCGGCATCGACGACAGGGGTTTTGCGCTGTTTGTCGATCCGTCCCTGGAGCGTTTTTGCAAAAGCGGCCACCTTCTCAAAGCTTCGGATCATTGAACCTAGTTCCCGGGTTTCGCGCTCACTTTCGGCGGCGCTTATTTCTTCGGCGTCCTGCCAGCGGTTTTCGAGGCGGCCAAGCTTGGCATCGATTGCGTCGTAGAGGCGCTCAATCAGTTCAGCCTTGGTCGCTGGTGACTTGCTTTTGCCGGTGGCCTTTTTCTTCTTTGTCTTAGGCTTGTGGTTGTCGGTCTTGGTTGGGACGTGTTTTGGCGACTGCTGCTGATTAGCGGCAGACTGATCAGGCTTACCTTGTTGGTTGAGTTTCGTAGTCGTCTTGCTCTTTCGCTTAGCCCAGCCATCGCGGCGAGCCCGGCGATATATCGCCCCTTCCGAAATCCCGTAGCGTGCGGCAATGGCGGCGACTGTCTCGCCACCAGCCAGGTACGCATGCCGGACTTCGGACCAGGCCGCTTCATTAAGCGACATGAGTACCAGTGCACCCTTTCATCAGATGCCTTGCCCAAAATTTACGAGAAGATGACCGATGAGGTTATTGGAATTTGGATCTGGCGGAGAGCTGCCGCCTACAGCGCCAACCTTGTTTCCTCATCCTCTTCCGGCCATACATAAAGACTATCCGAACAGCGGCGCGCTGTCAATGCTGTTTCCTGTTTATTTTCAATACTTTAAGGCCCATTTAGCAGGCGATCCATCAGGATACGACATGATGGCAGCGGCGAGGATAAGTTGGCGCAAAGATTATTCGTCGTCGAAGTCTTCGATGATGTAGCGCTCCAGGTCGTTGAATGCTGCTGGCGTTTCGGGGCGCGCCCAGTTGCGCACCGAGATCCCGGCTTCATGCACGGTTTCCGGACTTCCTGAGACCAGCGGATGCCACCAGGCCAGCCCGCGGCCTTCAAATAGCCGCCGATAACCGCAAGTGGCGGGCAGCCAGCTCAGATTGGCGACGGCCTGGGTGTCGATCGACAGGCAGTCGGAAACCAGTTCGTGCCGTCGTGGGTAGTCCTTGCAACGGCAATTGCCCAGGTCGAGTTGTTTGCACGCCAATCCGGTCAGGTAGATATCGCCGGTATCCTCGTCCTCCAGCTTCAACAGACAGCAGCGCCCGCAGCCGTCGCAGATTGACTCCCACTCCGATTGCGTCATTTCGGCCAAGGACTTGGCTTCCCAGAATGGCTGATTAGAGTTGTCTGTCATAATTCCGGTTCCTGGTATCGTTCTGGCTATGGCGGGCTTGCCGCACAGCGTGTCATTTTCGCCCTACCTATGCCACAGAACCACAGTTTTCATAGGAGTCGTGGGCAAGCTGTCCAACGACTGGCCTCATCCGCCGCTCTAGGGTAGATATGAGCGGGATTCCCGTTAAACGTGAGGCATTCCACGAATAAGGATGTGAGGACTTGAGCGACTGGTTTTTCAAACAGGGTGGCCGCGACCGCATTTTCGACTGGCTGAGCCTGGATTCGAAAATCGACTCGCTGATCTCGGAAACCTGGGGGCGAATCCGTGATAGCTGGAACTCTGCCTCCAGTTTTTTCGCCCGGTTCAAACTGACGGGATGGAAACGCGCGGCCAACGAGTTGGCCTGCGAAACCCTGACGCTGGGGGCGGGCGGGTTGATCCTTCTCTATTCCATGGCGCTACCCGCGTTCATGGAATTTGACGAGAGCAAATATGAGACCGGCAAGTTCGCCGTAACGTTCCTCGACCGCAATGGTAACGAAATCGGCAACCGCGGCATTCTGCATGATGATGCGGTGCCGCTGGAGGAAATTCCCGATACGTTGATCAAGGCCGCACTTGCCACGGAGGATCGGCGCTTCTTCGAGCACTTTGGGGTCGACTTTTACGGCACCGGGCGTGCGCTGATCGAAAACCTTCGTGCTTCAGGGGTCGTGCAAGGCGGCTCCACGATCACGCAGCAGCTTGCAAAAAACCTGTTCCTCTCGCCGGAGCGGTCGATCCAACGTAAACTCAAAGAGCTGTTCCTCGCCTTCCTGTTGGAATCGCGACATTCAAAACGCGAAATCCTGAAGATGTACCTGGACCGCGCCTACATGGGTGGGGGGGCGTTCGGGGTCGAAGCAGCCGCGCAGTTCTACTTTGGCAAGTCGGTGAAGGAAATCAGCATGGCGGAAGCTGCGCTGATGGCCGGACTATTTAAGGCGCCGACCAAGTATGCTCCACACGTCGACCTCGCCGCCTCAAGAGCCCGCACCAACGAAGTTCTCTCCAACTTGGTTGAATCGGGCTTCTACACTGCCGGTCAGGTTCACAACGCCCGGCTGTATCCAGCGCGCATCGTCGAACACAACAATATCAATAGTCCGGACTGGTTTCTTGATTGGGCCTTCACGGAAGTTGAGCGTATCGCCAGGGGCAAGGGTGAGTATGTCCTGACCGCGCGCACCACCGTAGATTTGAAGTTACAAAAGTCGGCCGAGCAGGCGCTTGTCTCAACGATCAAGACTCAGGGGCGCTACAAGAGAACGCGGGCGGGCGCGCTGGTCTCCATGGAAAGGGACGGCGCTGTCAGGGCAATCGTCGGTGGCACGGACTATGGCCGCAGCCAGTTCAACCGTGCAACCTCGGCTCGCCGCCAGCCTGGATCATCGTTCAAGCCATACGTCTATGCGTTGGCTCTGGAGTCGGGCATGAAGCCGGGAACGACCGTTCGTGACCGCTCGCGGAGTTGCGGCCGCTGGTCGCCCAAGAACTACAACGGCAGTTATGGCAGCGGCAGGCGAATCCCGTTGCGGTACGCCCTGGCCAAATCGCTGAACACGACGGCTGTAGAGCTATCGCTATCGCTGGGTCGCGACAAACTGATGGAAATGGTCCGTCGACTGGGGGTCAGCGGGGTCCGAAAAACCTGCTCGATGGCGCTGGGTGATGGCGGCGTTACCGTGCTCGAACACGTCGGCGGCTACGCAACCTTCGCCAACGACGGCAAGCTCGTCAAACCTTACGGCATCCTCGAACTGGTCAATTCTCGCGGCGAACTGATTTACTCGCGTGAACGCGATGAGAAGCCCGCGCCTCAAATCGTGCCAAAACGAGTGGCGCGCGACCTCAACAAAATGCTCTATCAGGTTGTGCACGCGGGCACGGGTGGTCGCGCGAAACTCGACTTCACCCACGCCGTGGGCAAGACCGGCACCAGCTCCAGCTATCGTGACGCCTGGTTCGTGGGCTTTACGGGTAAATATGTAACCGGCGTGTGGCTGGGTAACGACGACTTCAGGCCGACCGGCCGGGTGACCGGGGGCAGCCTGCCGGCGCAGACATGGCAGGCCTACATGTCGGTTGCCCACACCGACATGAGTTTCCCGACGATCCCCGGATTGCAGCCGCATCCCACGCAGGTGGCCGAACAGCAGCGGCTGGCCTATCTGCGTCAAACCGATCCTGCCTATCGGGCGCGTGCCCAGCAGCAGCGTAGCACCGCCAGCCTATTGCCGGAGTCGACACGCAAGGCGCTACAAAAACTGGCCCGGGCGATGCGCAAGGCCAACGGGAAGGAACCGGCCGAGGAGCCTGAGAAAAAGAACCCGCCCGGGACTTCCGGGCCACCGGATCAAAGAGCGGATTTGCGCCGGCGGCTTAATGATGGCGATAACAATTCATTGGCACGTTAGCTGGTGGGCCAACTTCCCGGCTGGCCGACGATGCCTTTTTCGCAAATACCCGAACAGAACTATGGACCTTCGATAACGCCTCATGCATTTCGTCCTGCACAAAGCAAAAAAGAGGCTCCAGGCCATCATCCTGAGGGTTTCGGACTGGGCAATATTTATCGGTCTGGTGCTGATCGGCGGCCTGGGTTCAAGCTACTACATGCTATCTGCCGGCAGTAGTCTGACGACGCGCACGATCGGTCCCTGGAGCACCTGGAAGCACGAGGGACGCAGCGATGCCGACCCTTACACGCGCGCCCATTTCGCCAGGACCGGCACGCTCAATCTGACGACGGAAGTCGCCAACACGTATCTGACCAACCAGGACAGCAACGGGGCCTTCCTGCACTCATCGTGCGAGTATTCAATCAGCGGCAAGCAACTTGACGCACAGTGGTGGAGCATCACCGCCATGAACGACCGCGGGCAATTGATTGCCAACCCCTCCAAGCGCTACACCTTTACCAGTGATACGGTCGCGATATCCCCCGATGGGACGTTCACCGTAACGCTTGCGCGCGATGCCCGGCCAGGCAACTGGTTACCCACGGCCGGCGCCGGGAGGTTGGCCTTATCTCTGACTTTGCTCGAGAGCGAATCGGCTATTGCCGGGGACGCGGAGGGCGAGGCCACACCTATTTCCCTGCCGGAGATCAAGCAGGTGGCCTGTCGATGATGAATCACCCTGTCTTTAAGAAGGCGATGGGCTACGCCAAGCGGCTAAGTCAAATGCGGCTTGATTTGAGGCTGATCCTGTCGGCCTTCTGCGCCATGGGGATCCTGCACATCGTCGCGACCCTGGCTGCGCCAGCCATGATGGGGCGTTCGGCTTACGACCGCCTGTCATCGCTGCTGCCAATCAACGAGATGATCGTGTTGCAGCCCATTACACCTGAATTCCAACCGCTGCCGTTTCTGACACCAGACGTCCGCTATGCGATGTGCCGTTATGATACCGCCGACGCTCCGGTGATCGTTATGGCTGAATTGCCTGGGCGTGGCTGGTCGCTGGCGCTGCATAGTCCCAACGGAGATAACGTCTATGCGGCCACCGGTCAGGATGAGCGGGTCACCCGGTTGCGCCTTAGGATCATGCCAACCAACGATCGCTTCATGGGACTCACGCCTGAGGCACTGGGCATCTCGGACACCTCGGAAAAACCTCAGATCGTCCGCAGCGCGCGCGGCATCGTAGTGGTTCGGGCACCCGATAGAGGGCGCGCCTATAGTCCGTTTATCGAGCGCGACCTCTACCGCGTGCAGTGCTATTCAGAGACGACCCAATAACGCCACGGTGACAGTAAGTAGAGGCGTACCTGGAACGGCGCCAGGCGTGGGGGCCCTCTCACATGGCCAACAGCTCCTTGGCCCGACACGCGGCAAGCCGGTGTCGGAGGGCAGGCCGGTGTTGGCAGTTGATTCTTGGCCAACACTCGGCAGGCCGGTGTTGGGCTAGATCCGGAAGATCGCGCCTTTGACCGAGCGGGCCCGTTCGCGAACCCGGCCACCGTCGTTACCCGACTTTACAATCCATTTTCCGTTCGCCGCCCGGCCCGTGATAATGCCGACGTGATGGCGCCATACGACAACCGCGCCAACCTGCGGGCCACTCGGGCGGCCGTATTTGCGCCAGTTCCAGGCAACGTTGAGGTGGGGGCCCCCGCCGAGCTGGGTGCGCATCCACCATCCGCACCACTTGCGCGGACGCTTACCCACGCCGCCGGAATACGACTTCGTGTAGCTGTAAGATGGCTTCTTCTTTTTGTATTTCTTCTTGTAGGTCTGGCCGGTGTAGCTGCCAGCGCCCACGTTGCTGCGGCGGGCCGAGGGGCTGGCGTAGAATGCGCCATCGCGTTCTTCAAACATTCCGCCAGCCTTCAAGGCGAATGACGGACCGGCGAATGCACACACGAGATATGAGGCAACGATTGCAACTGCACTGAATTTCATATTCTTTCTCCACTTATGTTGCAGCGCAAAAAGAATCTGAAATGTGGCGAGAATGTGCGCGACCCTCAGCTCCGCGTCAGGATGTCACGATGCTGAATGGACGCTGCTGCGATATATTTCGTGGAACTGCTACTAGCCTTTCGTTTGCCATTAACTTGTTCTTTCTTCCTACTCCATATGGCGGGCTGAAAGCCCCGATCCCAAGATTGGGCCGGGGCTGTTGGGTCCGTGGATTGATAGAGAAAAAAAGCAATCGCAAAGCACTCGAGAAACTATTTGCATCGGCTTCTCACGACACTATGTACTATCTTGCAGGGCCTTTGATGCCAGCGGTTTGACTGCTGAAGTCCCGTGATCCGGTCTTCAGCGGGGGCTTTCAAAGCCCTCTGTCAGCGCCGCCCAGGCAATACGGACTGTAGGTACCTAGTGAAAGGAGGAAGTCAGAAAAGTTGCATTATTGCAGTGACAACAAGCCTGACGAAAAAGACTGTTTTGGGAAAAGGGAAAACGCCGTGGGATTTATGAGTGAACTCGAAGTTGCCGCCAGATTGCAGCACAGTTCCGCTATCGACGAGTTGATGGAATGCCTGACGGACCGCTCGGATTTGGCCGACGGCCAACGCTCCCCGCCACCGCCACTCAAGCCGCTGTCGGAAACCGCCAATCGCAAAACTGGGCGCATGATCCGCCAAAGCGCCAAGGACGGTGCGGAAACCCGCGCCGCTTGAGGGTGGCCGTGACGGCACGTTGACGACCAGATCACCCCAGTTGAGGTGGATTAATCCAAGGGAGCCGCTTTACCGGACGAAACAATCGCTTCGCAAAGGAAACCGGCCCCCTTTTTGCATCGCATCGTTTCTCAATGAACGTGTGTCTCACACTATTGCGAGCCAACATCCGTCCAGTTGTTGTTGGAAGACCCAACCCACAGGTTCTGCTACTTGTAGAGGAATATTATTTGCATCAAGAACCCGGCTCCCAAGTTTCGAGCTCGGAAACGAATTCGCTATCCCACATTTTTTTTTAAACTGTAATAATATTGCTTGTGAGATATACCTCGCTCATTGCCGATCAAAAAGCCCGGCAACCCTTGCGAATTCGCCAGATTGGCTTGCGGAATAATATAGGTCCGTCCTTTCCGATCCTCTGGATCGAAGAAATACATTCGCATGTAGATGGGAACGTTTGAAAGTCTTACTTCGAAACTTCCGCCATTTTCCCTTGTGCTCCGCTGCAACGCCTCAATCAATCGCCTGGCAGTTCTTATGCCGGAGGTGCAATAGGCACTCAACTCTTCCTCAGATACTTCGAACGTTTTGGCCATGCTCGAAAGTGCTGGAGAATTTGGATTCAACATCACCAGTTTGAACTTCACTCCTTCAGATACCTTTTGGATGATCTGTTGCTGGAATGTATCAATTGAAATATGGAAACTCGTACCAACCATCCATATTTCTTTTTCTGCGGTTGTCAGTAATCCTAGAAAAGAGGTGGGATCAGCCCCGCCCAAGAAGTCATTTGCCCTGGCATAGATTTTAGTGATGCTGATAGGGGCGTCATTTCCCTTCAAAAAATAATCACGTGACTCGTAGCCCAGCGCCACAAAAAGACCACTAGCCAGGAAACCTCCCAAAATCGCCGCAGACGTCGCGGCGTAGTTGCTCCGCCCACCTCCAATCACTCGCCGAATTGCGCTCAGAACTGCTCCCATATCTGCGATAAAACAATCATGCCGGACGCGAACGGCTTGTTTCGATGCTAGTAGCGATAGTTCGGGCGGTAGAGACTCACGATCCGGCATCTCGGCATTATCGAGCAGGATCGGAATGATGGGGATTTCGCGGACGAGGGCTGCATGAATTTCTACTCTTACGAAATCCGTCTGATTTTCGCGACCATCTAAAGCGGCAGCATTGCTTAGCTCTAGCCACCGGGAGCCAATAATACAGATCATCAGATCTGCTTTTCCAACCGCCTCTTCGATTGAACGCAGGAAATTGCTACCGACTTCAATGCCCCCGCCAACGTCCAAGAACACTTCTAAATCTGTGGTATTGCTTAATAAATGCTGCATCACCGCCAAGGTCTCGCCCTTGGAATCCTGATGCCGATAACTCAAAAATATCTTTTTTTGCATTACTAATGTCGCTCGAAATATCCAAATGACCTACGCATTTTATCCGAAAACTACTTCCTTCTGTGGTGGACGCAAAGGTTGCAGCTCACCTCTAACCGGAAATTTCTATAGAAACTTATGATCCTCCGTTCCAGAGGGGCGTGACACGTCATGACCCTAGCCCGGCTTTCTCTCCGGGCAGGGATGCGTCGTGATCGCAGGCGGGTCCATTTGCCGGTTGAGAATCCTTAGGCTGTTCTGTGGTGCGACAGAATCGGGGACCTGCGCACTCACGTCGAATATCGGCGAAACGTTGTCCATCTGTCACAACTGTTATGAAACGCCCCCCTTCCCTCCACCACGCCGCCACGCCATATTGCGGCCATGGCCAAGACACCGACATCAAAGGCAGGCAAGCCTCCAAAGACGGCGGCGAAAAAGCCGGCTGCCAAGAAGCCGCGTCCGGCGCGCGGGCGTTCTGGCAAGCCGACACCACCGCCGGCGGAGACAGCCGCGCATACGCCAGGGCTGGCGGAACCTAAGCGCCGGGCCAAATCGGCTGCCAAGTCCAAGACAGGCGTCAACAAGGCATCATCGGCGAAGGCTGGAGATTCCGGAGGGTTTAGCGAAGCACCTCAGGCGGCATTCGAGCACGGCCCCGACGCGCTGCCGGCGTTGCGCAACCAAGCGCTGATGCCGACGTTTGGAACCGGCAGCCTGACGCAATACCTCGACGCGTTGCTGGCCAAACCCGAGGAGCGTGCGCCACAACAAAAGGACCTCCTCAAAACCCAGCCGCTAATGGCCGCGCATCCGGTCGTCGCCGGCAAGGAGATCGACTTCACACCGCACCGGCCTGAGCGCCCGGAGAAAAGCGAGGGCGGGGTACGGTTCAATCTGGTGTCGGACTTCGTGCCCAAAGGCGATCAACCTGACGCCATCGAAGAGCTGGTAAAGGGCGTCAACGCGGTCGAGAAGGATCAGGTTCTGCTGGGCGTCACGGGTTCGGGCAAGACCTTTACCGCCGCCCACGTTATCGCCGCCACCCAGCGCCCGGCCCTCGTGCTGGCCCCCAACAAGACTTTGGCCGCCCAGCTCTATGGCGAGTTCAAGAGCTTCTTTCCCGACAACGCGGTCGAGTACTTCGTTTCCTACTACGACTACTACCAGCCCGAAGCCTACGTTCCGCGCACCGACACCTATATCGAGAAGGAAAGCTCGATCAACGAGCAGATCGACCGAATGCGCCACTCGGCAACGCGCGCGCTGTTGGAGCGCGACGACGTTATCATCGTGGCATCGGTCAGTTGCATCTACGGCATCGGCTCGGTTGAGACCTACACGGCGATGACGTTCGCGCTGAAGGTCGGCGACAGCATTTCGCGGCAACAACTGCTCGCCGATCTGGTGGCATTGCATTACCAGCGCAACGACCAGGCGTTTCAGCGCGGCACATTCAGGGTTCGCGGAGATACGGTCGAAGTTTTTCCAGCCCACTTCGAGGATCGCGCCTGGCGGATTTCGATGTTTGGCGACGAGATCGAGAGCATTACAGAATTCGATCCATTGACCGGGCAAAAGTCCGACGATTTGGAACTGGTCAAGGTCTACGCCAACTCGCACTATGTGACACCGCGGCCGACGCTGCAGCAGGCCATCGCGTCCATCAAGAAGGAACTGAAGCAGCGGCTGGAGGAGCTGTATGCCAATGGCAAGCTTCTGGAGGCTCAGAGGCTGGAACAACGCACGATGTTCGACATGGAAATGATGGAGTCTACGGGCTCGTGCGCGGGGATCGAGAACTATTCGCGTTATCTCACCGGCCGCAGACCCGGGGATCCACCGCCCACGCTGTTTGAATACCTGCCTGACAACGCGCTGGTGTTTATCGACGAGAGCCACGTCACGGTTCCGCAGATCGGCGGCATGTTCCGTGGCGACTTCCGGCGCAAGGCGACGCTGGCTGAATACGGCTTCCGTCTGCCCTCGTGCATGGATAACCGGCCGCTTCGCTTCGAAGAGTGGGATGCCATGCGCCCGCAGTCGGTGCACGTATCAGCCACGCCGCAGGACTGGGAGTTGGAACAGACCGGCGGCGTCTTCGTCGAGCAGGTTATTCGCCCAACGGGGCTGATTGATCCAGAAGTCGAGATCCGCCCGGCCAAGACGCAGGTTGACGACCTACTTGATGAGGTGCGCAAGACATCGGCGCTTGGCTACCGCACCCTTGTAACCGTTCTGACCAAACGTATGGCCGAAGACCTGACCGAGTACATGCACGAAACCGGCATTCGCGTGCGCTACATGCATTCGGATATCGACACGGTTGAGCGGATCAAGATCATCCAGGATTTGCGGCTTGGGGCGTTTGACGTCCTCATCGGCATCAACCTTTTGCGCGAAGGTCTCGACATTCCCGAATGCGCGCTGGTTGCGATCCTGGATGCTGACAAGGAGGGCTTCCTTCGTTCGGAAACGTCACTCGTGCAGACTATCGGGCGGGCGGCGCGAAACGTCGACGGGCGCGTACTTCTCTACGCCGATCAAATGACCGGTTCGATGGAACGCGCCATTGCCGAAACCGACCGGCGCCGCGCCAAGCAACTGGCCTATAATGAGAAGCACGGCATCACGCCGCAAAGCATCAAGAAGAACATCGCCGATGTGCTGAGCTCGGTCTACGAGCAGGATCATGTTTCGGTTGATCCAGGGCTGGCAGATGCGCCTGAAACGTATGGCAACAACCTTGCCAAGGTGATCGAAGATCTTGAAGCCCGCATGAAGACGGCGGCGGCCGACCTTGAGTTCGAGGAAGCCGCCCGCCTTCGCGATGAAGTCAAACGGCTGCGTGATACCGAGCTTGCAATCTCCGATGATCCGATGGCGCGGCAAGGAGCGGTGGAGAGCCAAGCGGGGAGTTATGCCGGGCCGGAGAAATACGGTTCGAGTGCCAACCTTCCACCGAGCAAGGGGAAGAAGGCGAGCAAGAGCCGGGTGCAGAAACCGGAACTGGGCAAGATGGGGCCTGGCACCGACCGCGCCGTGCCCCGTAGAGACGGTCCATCTGATGGTAGTGGTGGTGCTTATGGCGAGAACATCAAGGGCGCCCACAAACCGACCCTAGAAGAGATGGGGCCGCATGCCATGAGCGCCATTCCGCGAGGGTCGGAGCAGCGGCCGAAGCGTTCGGCCCGCACTGTCGAATTCGAAGATCCCGCACAGCAAGGCAAAAAGACCCGCAGCGGGAGGCGTCCGCGCAAAACCGGCCGGCCGGGTGGGTGAACAATCGGGGCCGACGCTATTTCCTGCCTCGCAGTTGGACGCCTCTTACGCACCAAGCGGCTCCTCTACCCACATCAACACGACCCTGGAAAGTGTTGGGCAGAAACATGAGGAGAGGACGGGCCGCCATGACTTGTGAGCGGCCTGCAAACCGATACACATCGAAGCCCGCAACGCTTGCGTTCTGGCGTTCACAAGTCATCGTGGCGGACCTAGGTGAGGGGGGATGGGCGATTGCGGCAACTGCTGAAGCAAGACCCTTGCCCCCCTCACCCGCAACGCCATCAATTGCCAACACTCGGCAAGCCGGTGTTGGAACGACTTAGCCCTGCCGGTTGCGTTTGGAAGATCTGGTGGTCAGTGAAATGGCAGGTCTAAGACGGTGGCGTTCCGCCCTCTCCCCAGTGGGGAGAGGGGAGAAAGGGAACTGGAACTGGAGAGGCATCGCAGGGTGGTTCCACTGCTGTGCAGAATGCTCTCCCCAAGCGGCTCCTCTACCCACATCAACACGACCCTGGAAAGTGTTGGGCAGAAACATGAGGAGAGGACGGGCCGCCATGACTTGTGAGCGGCCTGCAAGCCGATACATATCGAAGCCCGCAACGCTTGCGTTCTGGCGTTCACAAGTCATCGTGGCGGACCTAGGTGAGGGGGATGGGCGATTGCGGCCGTCGTATCGCAATGGGCCTAGTTATCGACCCATTGTGACACTGGTGCTCTCGCCAGTTGCGCTTTATCGCAGTATGAATGTTCCAAATGATTTGCTCGCACTTTTCGCGAGCCGGATTGGCAACGAGTTGGAGCCATTAATTTGGCACGCCCCGCCGACCGGCATGCGCCGATGGAGAACAAGATGGCAGACGCATTGAATCTATCCCGGACAGCTAAGGTGGCCCTGGCAGCGGGAGTTGGCATTGCCCTCATGGCCTCAGCGGCAACTGCCAGGGGCTTGTTCGACCGTAACCCTGAAGACCTGTCGCGCGGGTATGTTGTCGCCGAGAGCCGCTATGGCAACGGCACGGTCAGCGGACCTATCCGGCACCGCCGCCTTGGGCCGCAGGTTCGTCTTCCCGGTGGCACCTGGGAATGGTGCCGGCGCAGTTGCTCGGAAACACTGCGGGTCGAGACAATCGACTTCTGGGACAGCCGCCAGGACGGGATTCCGCAGGAGTGTGGGATCTTCGGCTGTCTGGATCTGAGGTTCTAAACTGAAAGACGGCGATATTGGCTCGCCTTGAGCCGTAACCGGATACCGGAGCCCCTACTTAAGGAATGGATTGTTCTGGCGCTCCATGCCGATGGTGCTGCCGGGGCCATGGCCGGGGATGAACGCGTAATCATCATCCAGCTTCAAAAGCTTGGTCTTGATGGCGTTGATCAGCGCATCATGGTCGCCGTACTCAAAGTCCGTGCGGCCAATTGAGCCCTGAAACAACACATCGCCCATCAAAATGAACTTGTGCGCGTGGTTGATGAAGACCAATGACCCCGGCGAGTGACCGGGGCAGTGCGCGATCTCGAAGTCATGGCCCCCGATGGTGAGTTTGTCGCCTTCGTCCATCCAGCGATCAGGCGTAACGTTCTTTGCTGCAAAACCGTATTCGCGGCCCTGTTCTTCCAATCCATTGAGCAAGAACTCATCAGCCTTATGCGGACCTTCGATTTGCACCTTCAATTGAGCCTTCAGATCGGCCGCCCCTCCGGCGTGGTCGATATGGCCGTGTGTGAGGACGATCTTCTCGGGCTTGATGCCGACCTCAGAGATGGCGTGATTGATTTGTTCGAGATCACCGCCTGGGTCTATCACCGCCCCGAGATTGGTCTTGGTGTCCCAGATCAGAGTGCAGTTCTGCTGGAAGGGCGTCACCTGGATGACGGCGGCTTTCATGGTCGGCTGTTTGTCTTCGCTCACAGTGTTCTCCCGGCAGGATTTTAGGGCTGGCGGCCTTTGTAGAACATCAATGAGCCAGATGGAAAAAGAAAAGCGGGGCACCGGGCCCCGCTCATCAATTCAGTGAATTCTATTATTTGGCCTGTTGATCAGGCCGCTGCCGTCTCATCGTCGGGATCACGCAGAACGTAGCCGCGGCCCCAGACTGTCTCGATGTAATGCTGGCCACCGGTTGCTGCCTGCAACTTCTTGCGCAGCTTACAGATAAACACGTCGATGATCTTCAGTTCCGGCTCGTCCATTCCGCCATAAAGGTGGTTGAGGAACATTTCCTTGGTCAGGGTCGTCCCCTTGCGCAGGCTCAAGAGCTCCAGCATCTGGTACTCTTTGCCCGTCAGATGAACGCGGGAGCCGGCAACTTCGACGGTCTTGGTATCAAGGTTGACCTTCAGGTTGCCTGTCGAAATCACGGACTGTGCGTGGCCTTTCGAACGGCGAACGATGGCGTGGATGCGGGCAACCAGTTCGTCCTTATGGAAAGGCTTCGTCATATAGTCGTCGGCGCCAAATCCAAGACCGCGGACCTTGTCTTCGATGCCGGCAAGCCCCGAAAGGATCAGGATCGGCGTGGAGACTTTACCTACGCGGAGCGCCTTGAGGACCTCATATCCGGAGATGTCCGGCAGGTTGAGGTCCAACAAAATGATGTCGTTGTCGTATAGTTTACCGATTTCAACGCCGTCTTCACCCAATTCCGTGGTGAACACGTTGAAACCTTCCGACCGCAGCATGAGCTCAATGCTCTGCGCAGTGGCGCTGTCGTCTTCAATAAGAAGCACCCGCATGCCAAATCCTCTCTCTTCCGATCCACCATCCCTGGATCGCTGCCCCGATTGTGAAGAGAACGCACCGACCCTCTTCAACAAACACGATTTGTTAGCAAACTAGCAGCCAGAGGTTAACAAATCCTAATAACCCCTTGCAGACAACGCATCTTTCAGCACAACCATTTACAATTCGCACAGCATTTGCCGCGACAAATTCAACGCCCGCCACAGCAAGCGCCTGATCCGCCTATGAAAAACTCGATTGTTGGTTACTTGTTCGCAAATACTGCGCGAGGACTATTTTTCACATGTGCCCCGCCAAGCGCAGGCGCGCTTAGCCTTAAACTAAAACCGAGCCGCTGCTCTGGCGACTCGCGCTTCACCCCTCAAAACGCTCTGGCTGTCACCGATAAGCGCTCATGTATCCACAGGTATCATTATTCGCAGATGCTCCCTAGTGCTCGATTAGAGAAAATGGCGAAATTTCGGTATTTCCTGAGTCTTGACCGAACTTCCAGTGGCTTTAGTGCCACGTTAATTCTCCCCCACGTATGATGCGGCCTACCGATCCTATAACTATGCTCGACTTGACGTTCGCGTGTTCCTAGAGCAGGTTAGGCGAAACAGTGCAGGCTGCGTTTGAAGTTAATTCGGGGCAGTTGGCACAGATCTTGTTAGTGGACTCGGCAAGTGTTCGAATTTGTGAGGGGTATCGAGCCATGAAGTCCCGCGATAGCGCAGCGCGCGTCAAACGCTTTGAACTTGACGAAAAGGCCCGGCAGGTTGCCGAGCTGCAATATATGATCCGTGATTTCGAGCAGCTCGCCGCTGACCTCGAGCGCCAGATTGCTGCCGAAGAAGATAGGACCGGTGTCAAGGACATCGCCCATTTCGCCTACTCGACGTTTGCGAAAGCGGCCATGCAGCGGCGCGACAACCTTATGTCGTCGGCAGCCGAATTGCGGAGCAAATTGGAATCGGCGGAAAAAGACCATGACGAGGCGCGGTCGCAACTGGCCCGTTTCGACAATGAGGAGCTTTCGGGCGGTTCGCTAAGTGCATCACTGGGAACTCCGGAGAGTGCTACGGCGCGTTAATTCCCTTTAAGTCCGCGGTGGCGGCGCGCGGGACCGGCGGTTGACCCAGCTCGTTTTGGCGGCTTTGCAATCTGTCCGGGTCCTGCTGGTTATTGGATCCTAATTGACATGCGGCGTTGGGCGGTTTGCCCGGCGCCGCATTTTCGTTCATGGATAGCTGATAGGACTGAATGCCGCTAAAGATGGTCCACGCCTGATCATGATTTTTCCGATTGCTGCCTGTGAGACAGAATGCTGATCCATTCATCTCGGATACGGCCCAAAGCCTGGGTGCGCTTGAGTACAGGCCTGGTGGTCTGGCCGGCGCTGCTGGCGGGTGGCTGCTCTGGCGACTTGAAGCTGGAGGATCTTCAGGCCGGCGCGACTGGTGCATTAAGCCAGATCCCGGCTGCGGCCAGCAGCCTTGTTCCCAAGGGCATCAAGCCGCCGGTTGGCACGGCGACAGAAGTTTACACCCGGGTGGCCCGCGGTGCGTTGACCTGCTGGATGGGCGCCCATGGGTCCCTGAAGGGTACACATTTGTTTCAGGCTGAGGCACAACCTCGCGCTAAGGGGGGAGCGGCACGCATCGACATTCACGAGCGGCTCAAGGGCAAACCCAACCAGCCTGGCAAGAAGGTCTTCGTGGTTTCGATCTCGCCGGTCGGCAGCAGCGCTGTCGTTGGCGCTGAGAACCTGGCACTGGGAGAAAAGCTGGGCGAAGGCATGAAGGCGGACGTCCACAGGTGGGCGGCTGCGGAAGAAGGATGTTTCAAGGAGCCGATACTTGATGGCTGGGCAGTGCCCGCCGACGGCGCCAAGCCAGCAGCCGGAACCGGGAAAAAGAAAACTACCCAGCGCCGCAAGCCGCCCAAGAAGGGCGGTTAGAGGCGCAGTATCTGCTTGGGGTGCGCCAGAAGGCGTTCGGACGCAATCCGCAGCCCCGACAGCGAACAAGCATTCTCCAACGCGGACAGTCCGCATTCCAACCTAATGGAAAAGCAGCCAGACCGGATTGGATGGCCCCAAATACTGCGGTTTGGCTATTCGCGGTATTCCTGGAGCCGTGTTGCACGAAGTCCGGGAAGACCATGCTTTTCAATCGAGCGCTGCCACGAAAGCAACTCATCGACTGTCAGCCGGTAGCGGTCACAGGCCTCTTCAATGCTCAATAGTCCGCCACGCACGGCTGCGACGACTTCCGCCTTGCGGCGAATGACCCAGCGCTTGGTATTGGACGGTGGTAGATCCGCGACCGTAAGCGGACTTCCGTCCGGTCCGATCACATAACGCACTCGCGCGCGCATTTGTTGTTCGTTCATGGTACGCTTTACACTCTTTTTGACGCCTACTACATTGATAAACGAACGCGCTTAAGGATGCCCTAAGTCATTCAGTAAACACGATATAACCGCTTGTCCCAAGCCTTGTGCCAACGCCCCTTGGTGGCGGGAAAATGCGCTTCCACAAAGATAATCGTGATTAATATCGCGTGACCGAACGCCGTTGCGTCCCTTCGTTCGAGTATTTCCGCCTGCGACCCGCTGGAATTTCTGGCCAACCGATCGAGGCTATTGCTGCTTGTTGCGGACCGCATACGGTCGCCAACCAGCCAGCTTGCCTTGGGATGTAAGCAAAGCATGGGCCAAACCGACCGGAGGTGGCGCCCGATGCGCACAGAACTGGCATGCCCTGTAAAAACAGGCTATCAATCCAAGCCACCGCGCTGGTCAGTTGGTTTGCCGCAAGAAGGCATCCCCGATTTCCGGTCAGCGAATTGGCACTTTGGACTGGACATCTCCCCGCTCTGGCACCACATCGGGACGTCGACCGCTCCGGCGGCATTCAGGACAGATTGCTCAGCTTAGGCACGCAGATCACCGAGTTAGTTACTCCTTTCGCAGAACTGACTGTAAGAAACGGCAAGCAACCCATGGTTAATACTAGTATTTTTTCGAGCGACGGCAAGTCTCCAAAGCCTCTTCGGGTGGTGGTGGCGATGTCGGGTGGCGTCGACTCATCGGTTGTGGCTGCTCTCTTGAAGAACGCCGGACACGAAGTCATTGGCATTACACTGCAGCTTTACGACCATGGCGAAGCGACTGCGCGCAAAGGGGCCTGCTGTGCGGGCCAGGACATTCAGGACGCGCGCCGGGTTGCAGAGACCCTGCAGATTCCGCATTACGTGCTCGACTATGAGGAGCGGTTCAAGAAGGCGGTGATCGATACCTTCACGGATAGCTACGCGGCTGGTGAAACGCCAATTCCATGCGTTAGCTGCAATACGCAGATCAAGTTCAAGGACCTTCTGGATACCGCCTTGGAGCTTGACGCCGACTATCTGGCGACCGGACACTACATCCGGCGACGGGAGGGTGAGCACGGTCCCATCATGGCGCGTGCCGAAGATGCCGACCGTGACCAGAGTTACTTCCTGTTTTCAACAACGCGCGACCAGTTGGAAAAATTGTGGTTCCCGCTTGGCGACCTACCCAAGGCCGAGGTCCGCGATTTGGCACGCCAGCTCAGCCTGCCGGTTGCCGATAAGCCCGACAGCCAGGACATTTGTTTCGTGCCTACCGGCAACTATGCCGACGTGATTGAGCGACTTAGGCCGGAGGCCCTGTCGCCGGGCGAGATTGTCCACATCGACGGGCGGATTCTGGGGCGCCACAAGGGAATCATTCATTTCACGATCGGGCAGCGCAAGGGGCTTGGCGTATCGACTGGCGATCCGCTCTACGTCATCAAGCTGGACGCCGGCAACAACCAAGTGGTCGTTGGCCCGCGCGAGGCGTTGGCGACGCGCACTGTTATGTTGCGTGACATCAACTGGCTGGGCGAGCGGCCGATTGAGGAGATTGCCGAGGACGGTCTTGAGGTTCATGCCCGGGTTCGCTCGACGGAGGCTCCCAAGCCGGCAACGTTGTATCGAAGCCTGGATGGTGCGATTTCAGTTCAGCTTGCTGATGCCGCCGATGGGATCGCTGCGGGGCAGGCCTGCGTGCTTTATTCGGATGGCTCGGACGATGCGCAGATACTGGGCGGCGGCTGGATTGATGCAACCCGTACCGACCGGGACCTGGCGCTCGCCAGCTAATTACGGCAGCCGGCAGAGTGGAGGCCGGATGTGCCGCAGGGCGTGCAGCAGCCCTTTTGCCTTTTCAATGAGCTGGATGGGGCTTTAAGGACGCTTGACAGCATTGGTGCTCGCTCCCTATAGACTGCATTCCTTATTTGCAGCGCCGCAACGGCTCTGCATTTGGCGGAGTAGCTCAGCTGGTTAGAGCAGCGGAATCATAATCCGCGTGTCGGGGGTTCAAGTCCCTCCTCCGCTACCAA
>JAHZKP010000023.1 GCA_022600345.1 Alphaproteobacteria bacterium
ACACTCGGTAAACCGGTGTTGGCGCTAGGTGACAAGATACGGCAAGCCGTTGTGGTCTCTCTTTGCCCAACACTCGGTAAACCGGTGTTGGCGCTAGGTGACAAGATACGGCAAGTAGGCTCCTTTTATTGGGTACGGTATCCCCTCCCACTAACGTCATGGCCGAGCAGTCGGCCATCCACGCAAGGTGCGGGAATGGCTGACGTGTTTTGCATCTCCGCGCAGGTTGAAAGAGAAGCCGGAGCGGGTGTCGTCAAGGCGGGCTGATCGCGGTTCCTTGAGGCTCGACTGGGTCTCCACCATCGTGGAGATGACGGAGGTGGGGGGTGCGACGTTGTCGGCCGCGAAGCGGAGCATTGGACTGAATAGCTTTTGCAAGCCCGTATTTTTTGCAGCTCGCTTGCTGTTAGTCGGGCCGGCAGGGGACAACATCAAGCCCCTTTAGGCCCCATTCTTCAAAGGCCTGTTTAAGTTTTGGGGAAACGAATGTCGGGGTCCAGGCGCAGAGTTCGTTGAAGACACCAAACAGATTTCTATTACGAATGGCATCTTCGTTGAATACTCGTCCCCTGCCGGGTGTAAGATAGAGCCTGTGACGAGCTGGCATTGTCCTCACTCCGTACTTATCTTGCATTTCCTGGGAAATAGGAGTTGGAGGGGAGGTCTTTTTGGGGCACCTGTCGAAGTCCAGCCCATTGCTCACCTTCGAAATATTCAGGAAGTAGTGTGGGGGCATCTCGACATCCGGAAAATTAGACAGCTTTAGCTCGATTTCGATAAACTCGTGCGTATTTGGATCGAGAGACTCCAAGAGGTCACGAAACCGTGGAGAAACGAGTGGAAGGAAATGAGTGGTTTGGAAGTCGAACACGCTGGGAACGGGCGCGTGATCAATAACGAGAGTTGGCAGAGCTTCGCGAACATCGTTTCTTAACGGCCGTTCAAGGCCGGACATCTCCCATCGAGCTTCGTCTATCGACAGAATAGGTCCTGGAGGCTCGTAATCGCGCCCTGGTCCGTTCTCCTCTGTGATCGGGGAACTGATGAGTTCGAACAAATCCGGCTGATCTTGTAGTTCCATCACGCCACCTTCACTTTCCGCTCGCCGCTTTTTTGTTCAGCGCGTCGTTCGTCAACACTGCAAGCCGGCAAAGCCTCGCATCCCCGCAACGTCATGGCCGAGCAGTCGGCCATCCACGCAAGGTGCGGGAATACCGGCGGGTTTTGCATCTCCGCGCAGGTTTAATGAGAAGCCGGAGCGGATGTCGTCAAGGTGGGCTGATAGCGGTTCCTTGAGGCTTGACTGGATCCCGTTCTTCAACGGGATGACGGAGGTGGGGGAAGCGGCTTTGGTGGCCGCGATGCGGCTTCGCCTTGAGCATCCGCGCCATGCCAATTCTCCTCGAAGATCAGCGATGCAAAGAGCATCGAAAACCGCCAAGCCAGTGAGTCCTGCGCGACAGCGGAATCATTGTGGGGCTCATTGGATTGCGCCCGGCCTGTGCTGGCCGCCCTACTGCCGGCCAACAATACAATCAATCGAGCGGCGGCGGAGTTCGCTGCAGGTGGCTCGGGCGGCTCGTTTATCGAAGCCGGCAAAGCGGGCGCGATAGACCCGGCGCGAGCCCTTGGCGACGACCTCGGTATACTGGGCGTAGCCGTTCAGGAGTTGTTCGGCGCGGCGGGCGACCGCACTCAACTGCGCTTCAGCTTCCCTGCGACTGCCATAAGCGCCGACCTGAATCTGGAAGTCGCCGACGCCACGCTGCTGGCTGCGCGAAGCGGGTTGGGCACGTTGCCGCGCGGCGATGGCGCGGTCGAGGTCGTCGGAGGAGCCTTGTTCTTCGTCTTTGAAGTTATCGGCGATGCCGCTGCGCGCCAACAGGGCGGCAAGCTTGTCCTGGAGCCCGTGGGGACGGCGGCTGGGGTCATAGTCAAAGCCGCTTTGGGCGGGTCTGCGACCGGCAAGCTGCGGTCTGGGCGGGGCTTCAGCGATATCGATGCGCCGGACTTTTGCAATCTTGATCCCGCCATTGCGGCTCGGTCGAGGAGAATCAGCTCGGCCGACGCGAATCTGTTGGTCGATGATAGGTTTTTGTTCGGGCAGGCGGGGGCGCATGACCGGGCGCGGCTTGGCAATCAACGCCGGCCTGCGGGTTTTGCGGCGGGATGCCTGCTTCAATGCCCGCGCAATAATCGATCGCATATGGGTATTGCGCCGGCGAGCGGTTTTACCGCCAAAGACTACGGCGACGACATGCTTGCCGTCGCGCTTGACCGATGACAACAGGTTGAAGCCGGAAGCACGGATATAGCCGGTTTTGATGCCGTCGACGCCATCGACGCTACCCAACAGGGTGTTGTGGTTCTTGTAGCGCTTGCCGCGATAACGGAAGCTGCGCGTCTTGAACAGCTTATAGTGGCGGGGAAAATCGTCTTGTATGCGCACGCCCAACTTGATCATATCGCGGGCGGTGGTCACTTGTTCGCTGTCGGGCAGGCCGGACGCGTTCTTGAAGATCGTGTTCTTCATGCCAAGCTCGCGCGCCTTTTTGGTCATCAGGCGCGCGAACCGCTCTTCCGAGCCTGCTATCCGCTCGGCCAGGGCAACGGCGACGTCGTTGGCGCTTTTTGTAACAAGCGCCTTGATCGCATCAATCGCCTTGATGTGTTCGCCAACCTTGAAACCAAGCTTCGAAGGGGGCTGGGAGGCGGCCTGGGCGCTGATCGGAATAAGGGTGTTGTAGCTCATGCGCCCCTGCTCGATCAGTTCGAACGTGATGTAGAGCGTCATGATCTTGGTCAGCGAGGCGGGATATCGGCGCGCACTGCCGAAGGTTTCAAACAGCGTGCTGCCGGTGTTCACGTCATAGGCGATGGAAGCGTATTTCGCAGCTTTCGACTTGGCCCAAGCCTGATTGATGGGGGCGCACAGCAGCGCAAATGCCGTCGCGACTGCCATCAGGAGCCGTAACGACGGGCTGCGGCAGATTTTCGCTGTCCCAATAAGGTTTTTGACTTCCGACATCTATAAGGCACCGGGCACGAGGCATTGCGAATGTAAGGTTAGAGGTCCAATCAGGCTTTGAGAACACCCTTTCTTGGCCCCTTTGCGGCGCACTTACTCATTTTCGGTGCGACGTCTGACCACGCCGCGATTAGGATTAACCACGATTGATACTAACATGATTTTAAGCTGCACATGCGAAGACCCCATTGTGCACCGCACAAAACTATGCTTCATTGTACCTGAGGCGTACGTTTTTACGGCGTTGTTAACAGTGAACTCTATTGGGTGCTGGCCCGCGACAAAGCCGGACCGCCGCTCGTTACACACCTTACTAAAAGGAGCTTGAGCATGGACTTCAATGCGATGAACAACTTCAATGCAGGCCAGGGTTTCGAAGAAATCCAGAAGCTCAATCAGCAGAACGCAGATGCAGCAATGAAGCTGATGGGTGAGTGGAGCAAGGGCTTCCAGGCTATCGCTGCGGAAATGAACGACTACACACGCCGGTCTTTCGAAGAATCCACGGCAACGATGGAAAAGCTGATGTCGGTCAAGTCGCTGGATCAGGCTTTCGAAATCCAGTCGAGCTATGCCAAGCGCGCCTACGACGACTACATGCACCAGATGACCAAAGTCGGCGGCATGTATGCAAACCTGGCTAAAGACGCAGCCAAGCCGATGGAAAAAGCGTTTCAGTTCAACAACTGAACTGTCCACCAAGGCGGTCGATCCACGGCGTCAGCCGCCGGTCGATCGGCCTTGAGAGGCAGCAGGACGCATTTAAAATTGGTAATGTAAGAGGCCCGGCTCCAGTCGGGCCTTTTTTGTGTCCTCAAGTCTCCCCATCTTGCGATTCGAAATCAGTCGTAAGGTTGTTGTAGTAACTTTGTTCGAGGTCTATCACGCACGGGGACGACAAGCCCCTCAGGGCGGCATTGCCCGGCGTGGCGGTTTGAGCAACAATGCCACAAGTGACGGTCTTTATTCGTGGCTATTGAAGCAGACGAATTTAGCGAAAAGGGAATTTCAAGTGCACGCGAATGGCGCGCAAAATTACGACGATCCCGATGCAATCGACTGGTCGGTTGTGTCAATGTCGGATGACGACGGACCCGACAAGGGCGGTTCGGGTTCGGATAACGAGGGTCAGACCGGGATCGTTACCAAGACGCGCCCGAAAACCAAGAAGCCGCACCTCTACAAGGTGTTGCTGATGAATGACGACTACACGCCCATGGAATTTGTCGTTCACGTGCTGGAACGCTTCTTCAGCAAAGGGCGCGAAGAGGCCACGCGAATAATGTTGCACGTTCACCAAAAGGGCGTCGGCATCTGCGGGGTCTACACTTATGAAGTTGCCGAGACCAAGGTCACCCAGGTGATGGACTTTTCCCGGCAGCATCAGCATCCACTGCAATGCACTATGGAGAAAGAGTAGGTTCTAGTGCCGTCGTTCTCAAAAAGCCTCGAATCCGCACTTCATCGCGCATTGGAATATGCCAATGAGCGTAAACACGAATACGCCACGCTTGAGCACCTCATGCTGGCGCTGATCGACGACCGTGATGCGGTTGGCGTGATGCGCGCGTGCAACGTCGACCTCGACGTCCTGCGTGAGCGCGTCAGCGATTATCTGGACAACGAATTGGAAGGCCTCATTTCGGAATCGACCGACGAGGCGACACCGACCAACGGCTTTCAGCGCGTGATCCATCGCGCCGTTGTCCATGTGCAGTCATCGGGCCGCGAGGAGGTGACGGGGGCCAATGTCCTGGTCGCGATTTTCGCCGAGCGCGAAAGCCATGCTGCATTCTTCCTGCAACAGCAGGAAATGACGCGTTTCGATGCGGTTCAGTACATCTCGCACGGCATTGCAAAGACGCCCGGCCTGTCAGAGCCCCGCCCGCCCCACGGCACGGATGAAGATGGCGAGAACAGCGAAGAGCGCAAGGGCGGTCAGGACGCGCTCAATTCGTATTGCGTCAACCTCAACAAGAAGGCCCGTGACGGCAAAATCGATCCGCTGATCGGGCGCGAACCTGAGGTTTTGCGCACCATCCAGGTGCTGTGCCGGCGTCAGAAAAACAACCCGCTTCTGGTTGGCGATCCCGGAGTGGGCAAGACTGCGATTGCGGAAGGCCTGGCGCGCAAGATCATTCAATCGGAAGTTCCAGAAGTTCTGCAAACCGCAACGATCTTCTCGCTCGACATGGGTGCGCTGCTGGCTGGCACGCGCTATCGCGGCGACTTCGAAGAGCGGCTGAAGGCGGTGATGAAGGAGATCGAGAACTACGAAGGGGCGGTGTTGTTCATCGACGAAATCCACACCGTGATCGGTGCGGGCGCGACGTCGGGCGGGGCAATGGATGCCTCCAACCTTTTGAAGCCGGCGCTGCAGTCGGGGACGCTCCGGTGCATCGGTTCCACCACCTATAAGGAATACCGCCAGCATTTCGAAAAGGATCGCGCGTTGGTGCGCCGGTTCCAGAAGATCGACGTCAAGGAACCCTCGGTGGAGGATGCCGTCGAGATCCTTAAAGGCCTGAAGCCTTACTTCGAGGATTTCCACAAGATCAAGTACACCAACGAGGCTGTTCGCGCGGCTGTCGAACTGTCGGCCAAATATATCAACGACCGCAAATTGCCCGACAAGGCAATCGACGTCATCGATGAGACCGGCGCTTCGCAGATGCTGGTGCCTGAGGACAAGCGCAAGAAGAAGATCACAACGCGTGAAGTCGAGGCGACGGTGGCGACCATGGCGCGCATTCCGCCCAAGACGGTGACCAAGTCGGATGCAGAAGTGTTGTCGAATCTTGAGAAGGATTTGAAGCGGCTGGTGTTTGGCCAGGATCAGGCGATTACCGCTCTTTCCAGTGCCATCAAGCTGGCGCGTGCAGGATTGCGCGAACCTGAAAAGCCGATCGGCTGCTATCTGTTCACCGGACCGACCGGCGTTGGCAAGACTGAGGTTGCAAAGCAGTTGGCCTCCCTGATGGGCGTCGAGTTACTGCGCTTTGACATGTCTGAATACATGGAAAAGCACACCGTCTCACGTCTGATCGGTGCACCTCCAGGCTATGTCGGGTTCGACCAGGGCGGCTTGCTCACCGATGGCATCGATCAGCATCCGCATGCGGTGTTGCTGCTCGATGAAATCGAGAAAGCGCATCCTGATCTGTTCAACATCCTGTTGCAGGTGATGGACCACGGCAAGCTGACCGATCACAACGGCAAGTCGGTCGACTTCCGCAATGTGATTTTGATCATGACCTCGAATGCGGGCGCCTCCGACATGGCGAAAGCCCCAATGGGCTTCAACCGTAAGAAACGCGAAGGCCACGACACAGAGGCAATCAACAAGCTGTTCACACCGGAATTCAGAAACCGGCTCGATGCCGTCGTTCCATTCTCCGGGCTGCCGCAGGACGTGATCGAGAAGGTGGTCGAGAAGTTCGTGTTCCAGCTTGAAGCGCAGCTTGCCGACCGCGGCGTCACCATTGAACTGAGCCCCGAAGCATCACAATGGATCGGCGAAAAGGGCTATGATGAAAAGTTCGGTGCAAGGCCGTTGGCCCGCGTGATCCAGGAGTTCATCAAGAAGCCGCTGGCCGAAGAGCTTTTGTTTGGCAAGCTGGAAAACGGCGGCACGGTTAAAGTCATCGTCGAGGAAGAAGACGGAGAAAAGAAACTCGGCTTCGAACTGTTTCCCGGCGATCCCAAAGCCAAAAAGCCAGAGCGCGTCGAGGGTGAAGAAGACGATGAGGAGACCGAATCCGTCGGAGATGATGAACCCGCGCTGGTGACCGCATCGACCCGGAAGGCGCTGCCAAGCCCGAAAGGCAAGAAGGGCAAGTCAGCGGGCAAGGGCGGCGGCGCTGGCAATGGTTCTGGCACCGTGCCCGGCGTGCCGCGCAAGAAGCGGGGCGACTAGCTTCTACTCAGGCGCTTTTAAAATGAACGAGCCCGCTGATGTACGTCAGCGGGCTTTTTCGTGTGGGCTTTCGGTCAGTCTGGCTCTGGACGGCCACGGCCTACTTGTGCAACTTGCACGGAGTACTTTATGGGATAGGGGAATTATTTGTGGTCAGCGTAACTGGTCTTGGACCGATAGCGGATGCAGCCGGGATTTTTGCCCTTGGCACAGGGGCCGGCTTTTTCACACGCCATATATTGCGGCGCATAATCGACGGCGACTTAATCGAATGCCAATGGAAGCGGCAAGAGCTGGATGACGGCCTCAAAGCGGCTACAGGCGAACTGGGTGAAATCCGGCCACAACTGATTAGCCTCAACAAACTCAGAGACGCCCTAACAGGAGAAGAAGACGAGCTGTGGCGGCTGCATGCTGTCGAGATGCCGCCAGCTATAGCGAGCGCACTGGCCCAGAACCTGCCCAAGATCGTCACCGTGATGCACTTAAAGGGCGGGGTTGGAAAAACAACGACAGTTGCCAATCTGGCCGCGCATTTCGGCAAAAAAGGAAAGCGAGTTCTGGCCATTGATCTCGATTATCAGGGGTCGCTTTCGCGCATGCTGATGCTGGCGGCAAATATTCGCAACAAAGACGATCCGCGTGCCATCAACTTACTATCGGGTGATCAGGATTTCGCAGCGCTGCAGCGGCAGGTTATCTCACTCCACCCCACGCTTGAAAACGTAGACCTGATCTCTTGCGGACAGACCTTTGACCGATTCGAAAACCGCCTGATGTTGCGGTGGCTCATCGGGGATGAAACCGACGACGTTCGCTATCGTCTCGCCAGTGCACTAACAAGCCAACCATTTCGGGATTCCTACGACCTTATCCTCATCGATGCCCCACCCAGATTGAGCACGGGCGCGATCAATGCCCTCGCATCGAGCCAAGTCGTGCTGATCCCGACCGTCCTTGACCGGTTGTCAGCAGAAGCGGTTGGCAATTTCATAAGCCGGTTGAATCATTTCCGGCCCATGAACCCCGCGCTGCAGTACGCTGGCGTTATTGGCACATTGCGAGGGCAAATCGGCGGCGCCGACGTCAAGGAGGGTGCATTTGAAATTGCCCAGTAGGGCGTGGCAAAATGGACCGGCACTTCCTATGTATTCAATAGTGACATCAAGTATTTCGTCGACTTGGCGCGGGAAGCGGGCTCCAATGTTGGTTACCTGAAGCACAAGGATGTCCGGGAGGCTTATATTCTTTTGGCCAATGAAATGTCCAAGCAGTTGAACATATGAAAGTAAAAGAGCTTGTTGCTGTTATTGAGCGTGCATCCCGACTTTCGGCCGGTGAGCGCGCCAGCTTGCTGAAACGCTTGGCCAGGATTCTTTCCAAGCTGCCTCCCAACGATACGGTTGCGAGGTCGCTTAAAAAGCGTGGGTAGGATTGCCGCGACACCATTTTGCCCTACGAATCGCTGTTAAATGCAGCATAGCTCGCACTTCCCACAGTGGAAGCGGGCAGCCCGGAGGTCAAATGGGAGCCCCAACATGAAGGCTACCGAATTAAAATCTGTTGTCAGTGATCTGGCAGACCTTTTCCGCGCTGGTGGTGCGAATGCCCCAGCGAAGGATCTTGACATCCTTGCGGATCGAATTGAGACGACAGGTGGCAAGACGGCCGACCAGGCCCTTGACCAACTCGATCGGGAAATCGATCAGGCAACGCAGAAGAAGCTCTCGCCACCTCACTACGTTAAGGCCTTGAAGGATGCTGGGCTCAACGAGGCTGCTTTCTTGAAGATTTTCGGCATGTTCAAAAACGACAAGTCGATCAAGAAGGCTGATGCCATCGAAGTCATGAAAGGCTATGCCGGCCAGCACGTCCGCGCACGCACGAAGGCCGAGGCAATCGATGAGGTCGAACGCAAGTTCACGGAACTCGTCTACGACGACAATTCACATCGGCAAGCTGCCGAGACAACACCTTGGTGAGGGTGGCCGTGCAAGAAGCGGGGCGACTAGAGCACTTTCAGTACGTTGTGATGGCGTGCCCAAGCCCAATCCATCACTTCGGTCCGAGCATCCATCGAGGCCCCCAACAACGGCTATTTTTGAAGACGTTCGCTGAACAATGAGCGCGTTCACTCACACCTGATCAACGTGCGTGTTCCATATTCGTCGATAAAATCCAGGGTGTCGCCCTTTGCCGTGAGGGTGAGTTGTTCAATTTGTTGATCGCCCTCGACCGAGCAAAGCGCTTTCATGGTCCAGGAGGGACCAACGCCCCTCAAGTCGGCGAATTTGCAATGGGCCTCGTGTTGGTCGTAGCCGTCGGCGGTGATCACCATCGGGGCGCCTTGCAGTTCCTGGGAGATGGAGCACTGCTGGGCATCCTTGCCCCATGTGCCGACAAAGGCGGGCTCGGCGGCTTTAAGCGGGGTTGAGGCGAGCATTGCTGTCGCAAGTAAGATGCCGGGCAGTTTGTGCATAAGAACCATCCTGAACAACTGGGATACCGCGCCACCTTACACCGGATTGACCGCACAGGTGTGTTGCGTGTTTACCGCTGTGGACGTCGACTAATCCGGGCCCTCCGCTGTCGGAGGCGACGCACCCACCCCTCAGCCCACCAGGCAAACTCCCCCATTCTTGCTGTCGGACGGCGAATAACGCAATAATTCGCCGCAGATATCCATCGGGGCCCGAAACCAGACCGCTTATGCGGTTAAGGAGGACGAAAGTGGCGACAGCAGCGGCAAACGACAGCGAAGGCGGCGGCGGGATGACGCTGACGACCAAGATTGTGATCGGCATGGTCGCCGGCCTGGTGGTTGGCGTGCTGTTTAACGTAATCGACTCCCCCTTCATCAACGAACACATCGTTGGCGGCCTGTTCGCCATGATCGGGAAGATGTTCGTCAACGGGCTGAAGATGCTGGTCGTCCCGCTGGTGATCTTCTCGTTGATCTGCGGTGTGACGGGGATCGGAGACATTCGCCTGCTGGGGCGGGTCGGCGGCAAGTCGTTTGCTCTTTACATGGCGACGACGGCAATCGCGATTACGCTGGCAATCGTTATCGCCTCAATCATCGCCCCTGGTGCGGGCTTCGACATGACCGGCGTCAAGGCAGGCACCGTTGCCGCCAAAGAAGCCCCGACCGTCTGGGATGTCTTTGCGGGCATCGTTCCCACAAATCCGATCGCCGCATTTGCCGAAGGCAAGATGCTGCAGGTCATTTTCTACGTGATCGTCATCGGCATTGCCGCATTGATGCTGGGAGACCGCTCGAAGGGGTTCGTGGAAGCCTGCGAATACATGAACGAACTGATGATGAAAGTCGTCGAGATCGTGATGATGTTTGCGCCTTATGGCGTGTTCTGCCTGATCGCGAAAACATTCGCCCAGCAGGGTATCGAACTGTTTATTCCAGTCCTGGCCTACGTCGTGACGCTCGTCAGTGCGCTGTTCCTGCATTTGTTCGTCACGCTGATGATCATGCTGAAGGTCTTGTCCGGGCTCAACCCTATAACCTTCATGAAGAAGATCCGCCCCGCCCAGATCTTCGCGTTTTCCACCGCCAGTTCGAATGCGACGATCCCGGTGACGTTCCGCTGTGTGACCCAGCGCATCGGTGCCGACAACTCGGTGGCTTCCTTCACGGTTCCCTTCGGGGCGACGATCAATATGGACGGCACGGCCATCATGCAGGGTGTGGCGACCGTCTTTCTTGCCAATGTCTATTCGATTGACCTGGGCCTGATGGGATACCTGACGGTTATCGGAATGGCGGTGCTGGCTTCCATCGGCACAGCCGGCGTTCCAGGTGTCGGCCTGGTAATGCTGACGATGGTGTTGGCGCAAGTGGGACTACCCATCGAAGGGATCGCCTTGATCCTGGGTGTCGACCGCCTCATGGATATGATCCGCACCGCGGTGAACATCACCGGGGATGCCGTGGTTTCAACCATCGTTGCCAAATCCGAAGGCAAGCTGGACATGGCAGTGTTTGAAGATCCTGATGCCGGCGCACTGTCCGAAGGCGAATTCGAAATCGACGAGGAGGCCGAAGCCCGGCTGGCAGCCGCAGCGCGGCCGCATGATCGAGCCTGACCGGGCGTGCTGGATCATTTCCGCCTTAAGCGGAATCGCACCGCCGGCCCGCGCCCCCGCCCGACCGCCCAAATCAATCGTACCTTGTGACGTTCGGGCGGGAGCGCGGGTGATTTGACCTACGCCTGAAGGGGATAGGCCGTGGTCGGGCGCGCGTTGCACTGACGGCGCAGGGCTCAGACCGGTGCGGAGACCGGTCTGGCCGAGGGCGGAATTGGTGTGGAAGCCTTCCAGTGTTGATCTTGCCCCTTGCGGAGGCGGTTGCCGGGCGGTGATACTGGACGGGAAGTTTAGAATGTGACCTCGCGCGAGGCCTACTTTATCCAGCAGGGCTGCAATGCCCAATCGCGCCACTAACAACGGAGAGCTGCCTTCATGGGAACGATTTCCCTCAACTACGGAGAAAACCCGCAACAACAGGGTTTCGTTGCCGCCGATGCAGGTAGCCCGGATCCGCTGGCCATCACCCGGTTTACAACGCCGGACGGTGCGCCTGCGCTGAGCGATGCGGCGTCCATGAGTTGGTCGACGCTGAAGGAATTCGATAACTCGCTGGAAGCCATTACGCGGATTGCGGCAGCCTTTGAGGCGAACGTCGGCCCGGTTCCCAAAATAGCCGTGCTGACCAGCCGGGGCACTCCGTTTTCCGCGGTTGCAGGCGGTTCTGACGGCGTCATAAAACGGGCGATCGAAAACGAATTTCGCTCTGCCTTCGGTGCTTTTCTGGTAACCAACGTCGAGATCACCGAACAGACGGCCTACAAGATCAGGCAATGGATGGGCGAGAACCGGCCCTTCCTGGGGATTGCGGCTCCGCTGATCGATGCAAATGCTGCAGCGTATTTCGCGCGAAACAGACGCAAGTGCCACCTGCTTGCAAATCCTGCGCTGTCCAATCTGGGGCGCCACACCCTGCGCCAGGAACTCATCACCCATGCCATCCGCGGTGCCATCGTTTCCCAGCAGCCCAACCCTTATGTACCGCAGTTTCCAGAAAGCTGGGATGAGGCGCTGAAGGGGGATATGAGCCTGGCCTGGGGCATTTGTGCTGCCAGCCCGTCAAGCTGCATCACAGTCGTCAAGGACAAGGCTCTGATCTCCAATGCCGCGGGTTATGTGCAATTGGTGACGGCTGCCGAGAATGCGGTATTGCACGCTCGATTGACCCAGCGCACGGAGGAGCTGAAGGGGGCAGCGGTCTGCAGCGACTCGTTCTTCTCATTTGCCGATGCCGTCGATCATCTTGCGCGCCGGAAGGTCAAGGCGATTTTTGCACCGTCAGGTTCGGTTCGCGATGATGAGGTGCGCGAGCACGCCGAGAAATTCGATGTACTGTTCCATACCGTGCCGGCAAACGAAGGACGCATCTTTTATGGTCACTGAGCGCTCGTGAACACGCTGGATGGCGACCGGGGCGAACCGACCAGGGGCCGTGGCCTGCAAGCGTTTTCCGCTGGGCTCAGGCTATCCCTGTCGACACCGGCTGCCATTTTGCTGGGTAGTGCTGCGGGGTTTGGCGCTTTGGCAAACGATGCAGGGATGTCGCTGCTAAACGCCGTATTCATGATGGGCGTGCTGTTTGCCCTGCCGGCCCAGGTCGTTATGCTGGATTCGTTGGCGCGGGGAGGCTCGCTGATCGCGGGGGGGCTGGCGGTTGCACTGACCGGAGTGCGCCTTCTGCCTATGACGCTGTCGATGTTGCCGCTGTTAAGGCGCGGCCGTCTGCGCTGGCGGATCCTGGCATCGCACTATATTGCCGTGACGGCCTGGCTTGAGGGTATGCGCCATTTGCCATCTGTCGCACCCGCCGATCGTCTGACGACGTTCCTGGGAATCGGCACGGGTATGTTTGCTTCATCGCTGATCGGGACTGCGATCGGTTTTCAGCTGGCGGGCTCAGTTCCTGCCAGTCTGGCCGCAGCTCTGTTGTTCCTGACACCGATCTATTTCCTGTTGTCCTTGATGGCGGCCGCCCGGCAGGCAATGGATGGACTTGCCATCGTAATCGGCGCGCTGCTTGGACCGGTTTTATACCTGCTGGTCCCCGGCCTCGATTTATTCCTCACAGGCATCATCGGCGGAACGGCCGCCTACGTTCTGGGTAAGAAATTGTCGGCCTTCGAAGCTGAGGATGACGCGTGACCAACGAGGCATTGCTCAGTTCGCCGATTGGCTTGCTCACCCTGGCGCTGGTTGCGATAATTGCGCATGAGCCGTTCCGTTGGCTGGGGCTTTATCTTGGCCACGGGCTGGAGGCCGATTCTGAAATATTCGTCTGGGTGAGGGCAGTGGCAACAGCCCTGGTTGCGGGATTGGTGACGCGGTTGGTGATGTTTCCTGTGGGGGCTTTGGAGGGCGTGGCGCTTTGGATGCGACTTGGCGCCCTGGCATCCGGCATCGCGATTTTCTTTATCCGGGGGCGACACCTGGGTGCCGGTGTCTCCGGTGGTGCGGCGGTGCTTCTGATTTTTCAATACGCTACCCAATGACGACGGGTGCCTTTCCGAGGAAGTTACCCGACGCAGCTTCTTCGACCAGGGCTAGCGCAACGTCTGAACGGCGGACCGGGCCGACCTTCCAATCCTCAGGATTTTCCAGAACCCGGTAGAGACCGGTCGCCCGGCCATCGCGCAATAATCCGGGGCGCATAATCGTCCAGTCGAGCCCGGAGTTGCGAACCACCTGCTCCTGCACGTCCTTGTCGTCGTAGATGCGCTTCAGTGCGAGCATGAACGCTATGCGGTAAAGCGCATCGAGGTGGTCGCGGCTATCGCCAGCGCCGATACCTGTGACGCAGATGAGCCGTTTAGGCCCAACGCGCTGCATGGCATCGACCAGTATGCGGGTGGCTTGTGAAAACAGAGTTGTACCGCCGAGCAGCGTGGCCGGGTCGCTAGGGGTTCCTAGAACCTGGATGACGACGTCCATGCCCGACAGTGCGTGTCCGACATCATCTTTCTCAAGCGCATCGCCGGAGAGTTTTTCCAGCTTGGGGTGAGACACAGCGATCTTGTCGGCCGAGCGCGAAAATGCACGTACGTCGTGGCCCGTCTCAAGGGCGACTTTCACCGTTTCCAGGCCGATGCCGCGAGAGGCCCCGATGATGAGGATCCGGGTCATTTGCCGCCTTTCAGGGCCGCGCTGAGTTTTTCGGCGTGGGCTGCCAGAATGTCGTCTGGCTCCATATCGCGACCGTGCGATTTGAGGGGCACGCCTTCGTAGCGCGGGATGACATGGAAGTGCAGGTGGAACACCGTTTGGCCGCCTGCGCCTTCATTGAACTGCTGGATCGATATGCCGTCGGCCTCGAACGCTTTTTTGGCTGCGGTGGCGATTTTTTGCACGAGCGGTATGACGGCTGCGAGTGCTGCGGGATCGGCATCTAATAAATTGCGCGACGGGGACTTGGGAACGACCAGGGCGTGCCCGTCAGATTGCGGCATGACATCCATGAAGGCGATTGCGATGTCGTCCTCATAGACTTTGTGGCAGGGGATTTCGCCGCGCAGGATCTTGGCGAAGATATTGTCAGCGTCGTAGGTCGAAGTCATCGTATGCGTTCTCTTTCATGTGGCGGCGAGGGAGCGGTTAAGTGCCTGAACCAGTGCGAGTTCAATTTCGGTTCTTATCGTCAGGGCCGGACCCGTCTTGATGCGGGCCGGTTTGTTTCCGGTCGGCTTTGTTGCGGTCGGGTTTGGTCTGTCCGGCTGGGTCACAATCCAACAGGCCTGGTTCGGGTCCAAAAGGACTTGCAAGGGTCTTCTTGAAAGGCGCTGCCTCGGCCAGAATCTCCTGCACGGCATCGACTTGCTCGCGCTCGGATTCCAGATAACGCTCTATGGCGACTGACAGGCTGTAGTCTGAGAACCAATGCAGCGAATAGGTGGTCTGGGGAACGTAGCCCCTGACCAGTTTATGCTGTCCTTGAGCACCGGCTTCGACACGCGCCAGCCCGTGCGCAATGGCGTAATCGATGGCCTGATAATAGCACAGCTCGAAATGCAGGAACGGGTGGTGTTCAATCGCGCCCCAGTAGCGCCCATACAGGCAATCGCCGCCGATCATGTTGAGGGCGCCGGCAATCGGATCGCCGTTTCGGGTTGCGAAAATCAGCAAGCAACTGTCCGGCATTCGCTCGCTCAGCAGCGAAAAGAATTCCCGGTTGAGGTAGGGCTGCCCATATTTGCGGCTGCCGGTATTGATGTAAAAGTCGTAGAAGGCGTCCCAGTCGGCTTCCGTGATCTGGCTTCCTGTAAGGTGTTTGATTGTGAGGCCCGCCTGCAGAGCCCGGGTGCGTTCCTTGCGCAGCGCTTTTCGTTTTCGCGAGGCCAGGGTTGAAAGGAAGTCGTCGAAAGATCCGTAACCGGGGTTAAGAAAATGAAACTGCTGGTCGGTGCGCTGGAGGTAGCCCTCTTCGCCCAGCCGCCGCCAGACTTGTTCTTCGACAAATGTCATGTGTACGGATGAAGCACCGGCCTTATCGGCGTATTGAATGGCGGCGGCGGCCAAGATCCGCTCAAACCTGGTTGCATTCTCTCCGCGTTTTACGAACAGCCGAGGACCGGTGACCGGCGTGAACGGAACAGCGGCCTGGAACTTGGGGTAATAGCGCCCGCCGGCGTGGTGGTAGGCCTCGGCCCAGGAAAAATCGAAGACGAATTCACCGCGGCTATGCGACTTCAAATAGCCCGGCATGATGCCCGCAATGGACCCGTCGTCATCTTCCAGCACCAGATGCTGGGGCAGCCAGCCGGTTTGCGGACCCGCGCAACCAGAGACTTCCAGCGCATCCAGAAACGCGTGCGCTACAAATGGATTGAAACGGGCCGGATCGGGGTTGGCCAAGGCATCGAACGCCTGGGCATCGATATTGGCTATGCGGTCTTCGACGCGCACCACCTCAGATGCTGCATCCGCCGCATTTGAAACTTCGTTTTCAGTGTCGCGGAAGTCGTCAGATTGCATACACCGGGCACCACGAATTCAGGGAACACTTAGAAGAGCTACGAATGAACCACGATAAGGATCAATCTTGTCACAGGCGAATGTTTTTGATCACGATTTTGCTGCCGAGGGAGGGCTGCAACGGCATCGAAACGCACTTCTGCACATTCGACTGTTGTCTACTCCGGCCAGCAGTGAAAGAGTAGTCAAGACGATGACATTTTGTCGCGCCGATGTTGGGGCATCGGCACTGGTTCAGGGATGAAGCGCCCCTTGCGAAGATTGGCCTTTTGCAGGCGGCGCCGGGAGCATATTGGGAATGCGTTTTACCACCATTGGATTCGTAATGGCGGCGGTTTCGGCCACCGCCTACGTTTATGCGTCGCTTTTTCAGATAACAGGTATTGCGGGCAACAATTCGACGGGCGGTGCGGCTTGGCCTACCTTCCTGGATAGCAACCGTGTCATTGCCATGCGGCCGGTGCCACCACCGCCGACTCGCCGTGAGGCTTCCGCGCCTGCACAAGCGCAGCTCGCCAGTCGCGGTGGGCTTGCCAGTGGCTTGCCTGCCCTGGGAGAAATGCAGGTTATTGCCGCTGCACGTGCCAGCACGCGAAATAGCCGGACAGATGCGGCCCCGCTGACCGGTGCACTGCCTTCGGCAACGCAACCGGCCGGTGATTTGGAGGCCCAGGTCGCTCCGCTGATTCAGCCGCTGGCCGCCCTGGCCCGACTGGCACAGGAGAGGGCAACACCCACCCCTCCGCTGCCCGAACTTGCACCCAAGGATCGCCGCATCGCGTTGCGCAGCATTGATCTGACGACGCGCCGTCCAATATTGGCGAGCACCACCATCGAACTGCCGCACGTCAAGCCGAACCGTGTCCCCCGGCAGGTGCCCCTGGCCGGCCGAAACGGGATCGTCACCGGAAGTATCGCCAGAAACGCAATGGTTGCAGGGGCGAAGACGAGGCCAACTGCAAGGCAAGTTGCGCGGCAAGCGGCACCGGCGAGGGCAACGGCAACCAGGGCTGCCAAAGTTGCAAAGACCGCCGCAGCAAGGAAGTTCGAAAGGTTCAAGCGCAGTTCGTTGGGCGGTCCTACGCCACCGCAGCGCAAGTTGGTGAAACCTTCAGGCAGCCATCGGCGGGTTGCCGCACTGAGACCTGACGTTTCGGTACGTAGCATTCGCGGTGGTAATGTCAGCACACCTGTCGCGAGCCCCTTCCGTCAAAAGCGGGCAGCGCGCGTCAGCCGGCAACGTCCGGCGGCCGCCCCCTTATTGCGGCGAGGCCAGCGCAAGCCGGATGTCCTGGTGCGCCCGCGCCGCGTGAGTTCGATCGGTCCGGGTCGGCGCGAGGCCGTATCTGCGATCAAGCCTGAAGCTGGTGTCCTGCAGGCAAAACGGTCAGCGGCCCAAAGGCTTGCTGCAGCCCGTCAGGCCCAGCGAAAGAGCGCCGCGGCCAAGGCCAAGCGCGCGCGCGCGGCAGCGGCTGCCGCCCGCAAGGCCCGCAGCCGTCGCTCAGTCCAGGCACGGCGTGCCGCATTGAGGCGCAAAGCTGCCCTGCAGACGAAGCGCAAGCGGGTGCGGAGGGCGCGGCAAGCGCAACGCCGATCACGCCGTGGACGAAGGTTCAGCAGCTATCGCGAGTTTCAAGCCCATCGCAACCGTGTGATCGCCCAGCAGATCCGTCGTCGCCGGGCGAAAGAGCGCCGCTTTTACAGAACCGGACTGGTCGGCATGTGAGCGGGTAAACGTGCAACGCGCAATGCGTTGCACCCCTAGCAGGCTGTATCGCACACCGTCGCTGGACTGACGGAACGATGCCGGTCAGTCGGCCGTCACCTGCAGAATTGCATCGATCTCGACAGCGCAGCCAACGGGCAAGCCGGACACGCCGAGGGCTGCGCGCGTGTGCCTGCCTGCCTCGCCTAAAACCTCGACCATCAGGTCGGAAGCGCCATTGATGACCAGGGGGTGATCGCTGAAGTCGGGACTTGCGTTGACGAAGCCATTAAGTTTGATGACTTGTTGAATGCGATCCAGGCGACCCAGTGCCGCGTGGGCCTGCGCCAGGATATTGAGGGCGCAAAAGCGCGCGGCTTCCTGACCCTGCTCGACTGTGAGATCGGCCCCCAGTTTGCCTGCAAGCAGTGATCCATCAGGTGCCTTGGAGACCTGACCGGAGATGAATAGCAGATCGCCTGTCAGCAAATAGGGCACATAATTTGCCACAGGGGCCGGGGCGGCCGGGAGTTTCAGATTGAGCGCATCAAGGCGGGCGAGGACGGCATCGGTCATGGCTGGGCCTTTTTAACTTTGAGGTTTCCCACTCAACGATTAGCCCCCATATGGAACTCGTCAAGCGTTTGTCGCGGCATTATCCGATGCGGTCGTGGGACGTAAAACATCCGCTACGCCAGTGAACGTCGTCAACGCGAAGTAACCGTTGCTGGCGGAGCCTGGCAGGAATATTGCCAAGATCTGTTATTATGTTTGCAATCAAGCCTACGCTTTCGCCTTTGCCGTTGTGGACGGTAGGGCCTATATTTTCGAACCGGATGCCGGGACGTGGGCGGTTAACCGGATACAAATTGCTGCCGCTTGAGCAGGAAAAAATCGGAGATCTGGATGAAATCCGCGCCGCACTTATCATCGCTCGCCGCATCGGTCCTGGTGCCTATTTGTTTGCTTGGCGTCGCAGCGGTTCCCGCTTTGGCCGGCGGTGCGGCACTGGCGCCGCATCAAGCGGTTTATGAAATTACATTGGAACGGGCATCAACCTCATCTGGCATTACCGATATGTCGGGTCGGATGGTCTATGAGTTGGTTGGCGGGGCCTGCACGGGCTACACGCAGAGTATGCGCTTCGTTACCCGCGTCACCGACCGCACCGGGGCCTCCATGATCAACGATCTGAGAACCCGGAGCTGGGAGGCGGTTTCTGGCGACAAGATGCGGTTCCTGCTCAATCAGTACCGCGGAAAGCAACTGACCGAGACCACGGAGGGTTATGCCGGGCGGAAACTGAGGACCGGCGAGATCAATGTGGAACTGACCAAGCCGACCAACCGGGCGATCAACCTGGACCCTGAAGTGTATTTCCCCATTCAGCACTCGATCGCATTGTTGAAGGCGGCGCGTGAGGGCAAGCGGCAGTTTCCTGCCCGCCTGTATGACGGCTCTGAACAAGGCGAGACGGTATTTGAGACGAATTCGTTCATCGGCAATGCGCTGCCCGAGTCCAGCGCCTTGCAAGGCGTGCCGGAAAAACTGCGTAAGGCAGGCGGTCTCGAGGGCAAGCCCGCATGGCCTGTGGCGATCAGTTACTATGAACCGGGTTCGCGCGGCACCGATGCTGCTCCCAGCTACGAACTTGCCTTCCGTTTCCATGAGAGCGGCATTTCCAGCAAGCTGCTGATCGACTACGGCGACTTTGCCATTCGCGGCAAACTGACAGGCCTGAAGCTTCTCGATGCGGAGACCTGTGAGGCGGACAAATAGCGGGGCTGGATTCATTTTGCCAACACGTCCTCTGCTTGACACTGCCCAGGCTCGTGTCAGATGCAAGCCGATGTTGGGGTTCCTCTTGTGCCAACATTTCCTAGGGTCATGTTTGACCCAACGCAGCCCCTGCCCATGTCTTCAGGGGGAGGACGCCGTCGGCTCCTCTCCCCTGGAGGGAGAGGACGGGCTGCCATGACTTGCAAGCGCCCTGGCGAACGATACCGACCATGCTAATGCCAACGGCAGCGTCTTGGCGTTTGCAAGTCATCGTGGCAGCGCTAGGTGAGGGGGGATGGGGAATCGCGGCATTCAGCAGGTCAACTTGAAGCCAAGGGGCTAAACGATCCTGGCGCGGATAGGTGGGGGTGAATCTCTTTTTTGCGCCTCCAGATGCCCACCGCTCTGATGTTGGTCCACAGTTCCTAAAGTCCTGTGGAACTGGCGGCATCCGGCGCCGTACGATTCTCCGCACCGGAGTGGTGAGCAGCGCAAGCAACG
>JAHZKP010000024.1 GCA_022600345.1 Alphaproteobacteria bacterium
CGGATTAGTGACAAGATCAAGTGGACCGGCGCAGCGCGTGGCGGTGTCACGGGCAAGACGGGATGCGCAGAGATTGGCGCAAATCCGCCCGGCCCGTCCAATCGTAGATTGGCTCCGCCAATACGGGTTTCCAAGCGGCGGCCGCCCAGTGCGTCGAGCGGCTCGGCCGATCACCCAGATCGACCCGCGCCACTCTCCTGCTGGATCGACTCGCCGCTTGAGAAACAGAATTGATCCGATTTGGTCGGAAAGTGCTCTCGTAGCCCCACAAGGACCTTCACAATGCCATTCGAGAAGCTGACGCTACACAGCATTGAAGCCCGTCCTGTTGTGCTGAAGCTAGAACGTCCCATTGTGGCGCGCATTGCGACAATCACTGATTGGCCGCTGATCCTGATCGATCTCAAGACCGAGGAAGGCATAACCGGCCGGTCCTACCTCGAACCCTATGTCGTCAAGTCGATGCGCTATCTTGTGCCTGCCCTTCAAGACATGAGCGATTTGCTAAAAGGCCAGCAGGTTGCACCCGCCCAGCTTTATGAGTCGGCTCGGAAGTCCTTGCATTTCGTCGGCTATGAAGGCCTTGCGATGATTGCGGTTTCGGGCGTGGACATGGCAGCCTGGGATGCAGTTGCAAAAGCAGCCGACATGCCACTGTGTGTTTTGCTCGGGGGCTCGGTTGGCCCGGTCAAATCCTACAACAGCAACGGATTATGGCTGAACGCGCCGCAGGCCGTTGCAGCAGAGGCGGAAGCGCTACGCGATGAAGGTGGCTTTGCCGGCCTTAAACTACGGCTGGGCCGAGACAATCCACGAGATGATTTGGCGACCATCGATGCGGTGCGCCGCGCAGTCGGCGAAGACATGGCATTGATGGCCGACTTCAATCAGGGCCTTGACCTGGCAGAGGCCCTCAGACGCTGCCATATGCTTGATGACCTTGGGTTGGCATGGCTCGAAGAACCGATCATATATGACAACTTCGATGGCTATTCTCAACTCGCGCGCGAACTCAAGACGCCGCTGCAAATTGGCGAAAATTTCTACGGGCCCCGCGATCTGCACAAGGCGCTAAACGCAAAGGCCTGCGATTTTGTGATGCCTGACTTCATGCGCATCGGTGGCGTAACGGGTTGGCTTCAGGCCGCAAGCATTGCCGGCGTTGCAGGAGTGCCGATTTCAACGCACCTTTACCCGGAAGTTGGCGCGCACGTCATGCGTGTGAGCGAGACCGCTCACTGGTTGGAATGGCAGAATTGGGCAGACCCGATCCTGCAGAGACCCTACAAGATCAAAGAGAGCCAGTTGGAGATCCCCGATGTGCCAGGCGTCGGGTTGGACTGGAACGAGGATGTCGTCAGGTCCAACCTCTATGACGGTTGAACTGAATTGACGACGCCGATTAAGTGCATTGCAGCATCGTGCAAAGCCACACATCCGGTCGCAGGCCTCAGCCCCTGGCCCGCCTTCGCCCGGCAAAAAATCCGCAACCGGCCATGACAGCAACGACCAAGCCTTGTTGCCCCACCACAACACAAAAACCCGACGCCCCCAGAGCACCCAATCATTCGTTGCCTGACGATTTCCATTCAAATATACCAGCGGGCAGATTTCAGTAGCAGTCAGGGTTTGAAAGAAAATGCGTTTCATTAAGGTACTCAGCGCGGCCATGATTGTCGCACTGGCAGTCGCAGGTTGCGCGACGAAACCAAAATTATCGCCCCAGGAACTCGCAAAACTCAAGGGTGGCCGAACCACGGTCACTGCCTATTTTGTCTGCGCACCAATCAACTACCTGACAGGTGGCAAGATAGCCGATTACGCGTCGCGCATTTACGTCGACAACAAGGTCGTTGGTAGCATCAAATACTGCGGCCACACCCGCTTCAGCGTTGCCTCCGGGCAGCGTCAATTCTCTGTTGAAAATCGCGGCTCCATGTTCAATCCAAAGGGCTATACCAGCGCGATGATCTTCAAGCCTGGCAAGCACCAATATCTGAAAATTTATCATTCAGACTATAACGTTTTCTATGACTGGGTGTCGAAATCAGAAGCCGACCAGAGCATTGCCGCCATCAAGCAAGTCAAGCCGGTGTTCTGATCTGGCGACAGCTACTTGCAGGCAAAGTGCTTTGGCTTAATCCCTGACAGTCGAGGTTCCCGCCCAGGAAGAGGTGTTGGCTGGTAACTCTGATAATAGCATTTACGACCGAAGTGTCAGCAACGCCCAGGGACCACTGACCATCGAATTCACAGCCCCGGAGTATACAGCGCAATCGATGGACCGTCTTACAGCGCAACCGAATCCACACTTGCCCGTGTGCGTCCTATAAGCCGACCCCGGTTCGAAAAATCGACCACCAGAATACCAGCCTGTCAGGGCCTCACCTTTGGCGTATGGTTCCGTGCCTTGGGGCCCGTTTCCGGCCAAGTCCTCCCAATTTCCGCGATTACGAGACTTTCCGGTGCCGGCCTGAACAAGCTTCGTTCACAAAAATTACTGGCTGGAACGTCGTCACTGCCCCATCACGCACGAGACACAAACGCCTCCCCCCGCTTCAGGCAACACTTGCCCCACGCTCAATATTGCATTGGACATACATTTGTCCCGCAGTATCCTCCCAATGGCCGAAGAAAACATGCATGACCATCCACCTGGAGGTGCCAATGTCTCGAAGCCATGACAGCCAGCGTCGATCGCTATCGCAGACACGCCGTAACGCCGTCAAACTGCTTGCAAGCCTTCCCCTCGCTGTCGTCACCCCCTGGCCCGCCTTGGCCAGGCGCACACCACCGGCAACCGCAGGCCCATTCTATCCAACCCCATCGATGCGATTTACCGACGCTGACAATGACCTGGTCAGGATTTCCGGCGTTGTTGAAAAAGCTGGCGGCAAGGTGATCGCCTTGAAAGGCCGCGTACTGGATTCAAAAGGCGCACCCGTCGAAAACGCCCGCGTCGAAATCTGGCAATGCGACGTGAATGGCCGCTACCTGCATACCGGCGATCGCCAGCGCATCACACGTGACCCCGGTTTCCAAGGCTTCGGCCATGTCGTCACCGGCGCCGACGGCGCATACGCGTTTCGCACGATTTTACCTGTGGCCTATCCAGGCAGAACGCCTCACATCCACGTAAAGGTCATTGATGATGGACGCGAACTGACCACACAGTTCTACATTGCCGACCACAGGCAAAATGCTGGCGATTTTCTCTTTCAGCGCATGTCCGCAGACCAGCAAGAAGCCGTCAGCATGATCTTTGTCGACGGCGACGACGGCCCGGAAACCACTGTCGATATCGTCCTTTGAAAAACGAGACTTGTTCTCTTTGCCGTCCTCACCCATCCCGCCAAACGACCCGGTAAAGATCAAACCGCCGATCTTGCAGGTTCTTGACCGTTCCCGCAGAACGCGAAACCCGCAAGTCCGACAAATTGAGATCGGCAAACGCAATCGTTTCGGTGTTGGGTGCGGTATCAGCAGCAATCCCATCGCGCGCGAACGCAAAATCGCACGGCGTCAGAATGCAGCTTTCCGCATAATGGATGTCCATGTTCTCGACATTGGGCAGATTGCCCACGATGCCCGACAACACGACATAGCATTGGTTCTCGATGGCGCGCGCCTGGGAACAGTACCGCACGCGAAGAAAACCGCGCCGCTCATCTGTGCAGAACGGAACGAATAGGATCATCGCGCCCTGATCGACCAGATGACGCGCAAGTTCGGGAAACTCGCTGTCATAACAGATCATCACACCGACCGGCCCGCAGTCGGTGTTGATCACGTCGGCCTCACCACCCCCCTTTATGTTCCACCAATAGGCTTCACTGGGCGTTGGATGAATTTTTTCGCGGGCATGCACGGAACCATCACGCAAAAATACATAGCAGACGTTTTTGATTTCGCCATCGCCATCGATAATGGGATGCGTACCACCGATAATATTGATGTTGTAGCTGACCGCAAACCCGCTCATGAATTCGCAGAACCAGTCGGTATAGGCGGTAATTTTTTCAACGCCCTCTTTGGGCTGCATCGGCTTTGGCTCAAGAGAAAGAAGCTGCAGCGTGAAATTTTCCGGAAAGACCACGAAGTCGCAACGGTAGTCCGACGCCACGTCAACAAAATACTCAACCTGTTTGCGGAATTCCTCCTGGCTCGTTAACCCGCGCATTTGGAACTGCACCGTTGCAACACGCACCATTTGTTGCGGGCTCAATTCATCCTTCGACTTTGCATTGGCCGGTTCTTCAGGCAATTGCGGATTGCGCCACAACATGTGCGTTGCATATCCGCACGATTGCGCATCATCGCGATCGTAATTTTTCAAAACGCCGATTGGCTCAAAACCATTAGAGAGATGAAAGTTGATTGTAACGTCGCGAATCTCGCGCGCCTGCACGGCCTCGATGTAGGACATCGGCACGGCGTACTGCTTTTTCCGCCTCCTGTACCCCGGCATCCTACCCCCAAATACAATGCCCTTCAGCCCCCACTCCTGACACAGGTTCTGCCGCGCCTTGTAGAGCCGTTGCCCGATCCGCAATCGTCGAAACTCAGGATCGACGATCACCTCCATTCCATAGAGATAATCGCCGTCGGGATTGTGCCGGGAAGCAAACCCATTGGCGGTAATTTCACTCCACGTATGCCGCTTCAACGCGACTTCGCCCGAGATGATGAAGGTCGCACAATGCCCAACCACCCGGCCGTCAAACTCGGCGACGAACTGCCCTTCGGGAAAGTTGTTGATCTGCCCCTTGATCATACGAGCATTCATCGAGGGGTGGGGGGCGTAAACGCGCTTACCCAATGCCGCGATCACCTCGCTATCCCCGGCATTCGCACGGCGGATCACCAGTTTGCGCCGCGTTTGGGGTTTCGGATGTGCCTCTTGGGCCATAATGTTTTCCTTGTCAGGGGTCCGTTTGCACAGCAATTAAAAACTTTTCACGACGCGCGCCAGCGAAATCGATTGATCCGCCGCCGGCCACAGTACCTGCAAATTATGCGGGTACCCCGCCGACGCACGGAAACAGAACGCATGGAACAAGAAAATGATCCGAACCGCCTTGGCCCTCGCGATCGCAGCGGCACTGTTCTTCTCCTTGAACTTCGCCTGGACACACGCCGCGCTTGCCGGCCTGTCCATAGGCAACAACGCCTCATGCCCGCAAGACCTCGCAATCGCCGCCCGGCAACGCGTTGCGACCTTTTTCGGCGAGGTCCGCTCCGCGCCCTGGTTCGTGTGCCTTAATGAACCCCGGCTGGGCCTCGATGTCAGCCACGGCACCGCGCGTTTTGCACCCATGCTGCCTACAATCGTCGTGCTCGGTCCCCGAGGCCAGAACGTTGACGTTGCAGCCCACGAATTCGCCCATGCCGAAATCGCAGCCCGCACCAGCCCGCTGCTCAGATCCTACAGGCTGCCCACATGGTTCGACGAGGGTCTTGCGATGCAGTTGGACCACCGCAACGACTACTCGGCAAAAAGCTTGATGGATCACATCGCCAGCGGACGGCTGAAAAACACGCAGCTTGCCGATCTGCGCTGGCCAAGCGGCTTCTTTGAAGCTGGAAACCAGGGCAAAGCCCATTACGCCCTGGCAAAATGCGTCATCGCCTCATGGCTTCAAAACACTGACCAAACCCGGCTAACCGCTCTACTGGAGGACGTATCCTGGTGGCGATCATTCGCGGTAGGGCCATTTGCCGGTCATGCCGCTGCATGCCTGCGACGCTGACGAACAGCGAACCGCGCTGAAATGGTTAACCCACTCGTCCGCTCGCAGTCGCAAAAATTCTCGCCCTGAAATGCTTGACAACCAACAGGCCTCAACCTACTTCAGTCGCAGCGTTAGCACTCTCAAGTCGCGAGTGCTAACAGCTTCTTCGAGATTAAACGCGGTAGACGGGGAGTTGGTACTTCGGGCCGGCCGGTTCAAGTCCCTCCCATCCCCGTTCCGCCAATTTCGACCTAGCCAACGAATCGGAGCTGACTAGATATGAAATTCCGTCCACTTCACGACCGCGTTGTCGTCAAGCGCGTCGACAGCGAAACAAAAACCGCTGGCGGCATCATCATTCCCGATAGCGCAGCCGAAAAGCCGCAAGAGGGCAAGGTTATCGCGGTTGGCCCCGGTGCCCGCGGTGACGACAACGAAATCGTCGCTCTCGACGTCAAAGAAGGCGATCGCATCCTGTTTGGCAAATGGTCCGGCACCGAAGTCAAGATTGACGGCGACGAGCTGCTGATCATGAAGGAAAGCGACATCATGGGCATTCTGGAAGGCTGAGGCGGCCCTGGCGCCACCCCTCATCTTGAATACCTAATCCCCAAAACTTCGAGAAATTAACGCAGGAGACTGCCCCATGTCTGCAAAAGACGTACGCTTCTCAACCGATGCCCGCGAACGCATGCTGCGCGGCGTCGACACACTCGCAAACGCCGTCAAGGTCACGCTTGGCCCCAAAGGCCGCAATGTCGTCATTGAGAAATCCTTCGGCGCCCCCCGCACCACCAAGGACGGCGTCACCGTCGCCAAGGAAATCGATCTCGAAGACAAGTTCGAGAACATGGGCGCCCAGATGGTCCGCGAAGTCGCTTCCAAAACCAACGACGAAGCTGGCGACGGCACCACGACGGCAACGGTTCTCGCTCAGGCCATCGTTCGCGAAGGCATGAAGTCGGTTGCAGCCGGAATGAACCCGATGGACCTCAAGCGCGGCGTCGACAAGGCGGTTGCCCAGGTCATCGAATCCATCGCCAAGACCGCCAAGAAGGTCAAGGACACCAACGAAATCTCCCAGGTCGGCACCATCTCCGCCAACGGTGAAGCTGAAATCGGCGCCATGATCGCCGAAGCCATGCAGAAAGTCGGCAACGAAGGCGTCATCACGGTTGAAGAAGCCAAGTCGCTCGCCACCGAACTCGACGTCGTCGAAGGCATGCAGTTCGACCGCGGTTACCTGTCGCCATACTTCATCACCAACGCCGACAAGATGGTGACCGAACTCGAAGACCCATACATCCTCATCCACGAAGCCAAGCTAACGAGCCTGCAGCCGCTTCTGCCTGTGCTTGAAGCCGTCGTGCAGACCGGCAAGCCGCTCCTCATCATCGCAGAAGACATCGAAGGCGAGGCGCTTGCAACGCTCGTTGTCAACAAGCTGCGTGGCGGCCTCAAGGTTGCAGCCGTCAAGGCACCTGGCTTCGGCGACCGCCGCAAGGCCATGCTGGAGGACATCGCAGTCCTGACAGCCGGTCAGACGATCTCTGAAGACCTCGGCATCAAGCTGGAGAACGTCTCCCTTGATATGCTGGGCCGCGCCAAGCGCGTCTCCATCACCAAGGAAGACACCACCATCGTCGATGGCAACGGCTCCAAGAAGGACATCGCTGCACGCACCTCGCAGATCAAGGCGCAGATCGAGGAAACCTCCTCTGACTACGACCGCGAAAAGCTGCAGGAACGTCTGGCCAAGCTTGCTGGCGGTGTTGCTGTCATCCGCGTCGGTGGTGCAACCGAGACGGAAGTGAAGGAACGCAAGGACCGCGTTGATGACGCCCTCAACGCAACCCGCGCAGCCGTCGAAGAAGGCATCGTCCCAGGTGGCGGCGTCATGCTTCTCAAAGCCGCTTCCCAAATCACCGTCAAAGGCGACAACCCCGATCAGGACGCAGGCATCCAGATCGTCCGCCGGGCGCTTCAGGCACCAATCCGCCAGATCGCCGACAATGCCGGCGTTGAAGGTTCGATCGTTGTGGGCAAGGTCCTCGAAACCAAGAACGTAAACGACGGCTACGACGCCCAGAACAACGCTTACGTCGACATGGTCAAGGCCGGCATCATCGATCCTGCCAAGGTTGTGCGTACCGCACTTCAGGACGCCGCATCCATCGCCTCGCTGATGATCACCACTGAAGCAGCCGTTGCCGAATCACCCAAGAAGGAAGGTGCTGCTGGCGGCGGTATGCCTGACATGGGTGGCATGGGCGGAATGGGCGGCATGGGCATGATGTAAGCCAACTCCAACCCAGCCTTAATACGCTAAACAGAACCGGCCGCGGAGCAATCCGCGGCCGGTTTTTTTAATATCGTTCATACCAGTTCGTGCATTGCGCCCATCAAGCCCCAGCCAAACTTGAACTCGTCTTGTAACGCTTCCAATTGACGACGACCTTGGCGCCGATCTTGGTGCGGTTGTAAAGATCAATGGCGTGGTCGTTATACATCCTGACGCAACCACTCGACGCCGCCTTGCCGATGGTCCACGGCGCGTCGGTCCCGTGAATGCGATAGAATGTATGCCCCAGATACAGCGCCCGGACACCCATCGGGTTTTGCGGATGCCCACCGGGAACATACGATGGCAACTTCGGGTTCCGCTTCAACATAGAGCGGGTAGGCCGCCACGCCGGGTTCTTGCGTTTTTGCGTCACCCGCAATGTTCCATTCCAGCGAGCGAGCTTTTTGGGCACACCGATAGGATATGAAATCGCTCGGCCCCGGCCCGTGATCTTGTAAAGCCGCCGGTCGGCAAAGCTGACGATGACCGTGCCCACCTTCTCACGCGTCTGAATCGAAACCGTCTGCTTGGCCAACCGCCCACTCGTGCCAAACAAGCCCTGCGCCTCAGCATCGGGAACGCCTGCTGCCAAACCCAACAATACGCCAGCCAGCATGACCGGGACCAATCTGCGGCCACTCAACCCGGCGGATTGCCCACTCAGACGCTGACGCACAGTCGCAAACGTTTCACTGATACGCGCCTGCATCCACGGCAAGGTGTAAAGATCCCCGCCGCCCCGAATAGCCACAACAAGACCCGCAGCGATCAAGGCGAACTCTCGTTTCACCGCATTCAGGTTGCCGATGAGCGACTTGTCGAAACTGAGCTTGCCGAACATGTAAACCAGCATCATCGCCACCAGGACACCGCCAGCAACCCTCGCCGCGCGCGCCTCGACAACCATTGCCAAGCCTGCCGCGATCAACAACCAACCCGGCATGCCGAAAGTCTTGATGTTGGCCATCCCGGCAAAGAACCCACCAACCAGCAGTGTCACGCCAAGCGACAGCCGCAGCAGTAGTCCCAGGTTCGGCCACGCAACCAACTGCCGCTGCGAAGCTCCCCCCATCAACCGGCAATCGACGCTGTAAGCCCCCGAACCCAGGTTGAACAGGACAAACATCATCCCCGACAACGTGATGTCGCGCACTTGCACGAACAGCGCCGGCGCCAGATAGGTCTTTTCAGTCACCGCCACGCCGGGCGTCAAAACCACCGGCAGCGAAAACACGAAGGTCCACAACAAGAAGCCGTACAACAGCGCCAATGGCCGGACCAGAAAGCCAGCCAGTAGCGCCATGCCTGACAACAATTCGAAGGTGGAAAGGACAGTCAGAAACGACCAGGGCGAAAGCCAGCTTCCCGCCCCGAACAGGTACTCCAGGAAGAACGTATTGATGTATCCCTGGGGCCCCGTATAGAGCGCTACGATAGCTTCATAACGGGCCGGATCGAGAAGTTGGGAAAGCTTGCTCCATCCTCCGATAACAAACACCGCACCTAGTCCAACCCTCAGCATAAGGGCTGTTTGCGCATTACTCGAAAATCGCTCCAGCCCGGTTAGGGCGGCCGATTGCGACCCACCGGGCCGCGAAGACGTCGTCGTCATTTTGTTGGGTATCCTATGCTTACGGCAGCATCCATCGGGCTCTGGCCCTGACATGGTCAAGGCAAGCCTCGCTGGCTCGAACCGCTATTGATCAAAAGGTAAAGTTGAAGATCAGCACAGGTTGGTTCGTGGTGGCGGCGGGTCCAGTTCTGGAATATGCGCCAACAAGACTTCAGAGCGCCGCAGTGGTTTCAATACAGCCATCAATGACCGCTGAAAGAATTCGCCACCGCAACCCTCAAGCCCCAGCGTCTGCTGTTGACCGCACACACCCAGTTTGCGGCACTCGCATTGGGACTGGGAACGCTCGGACCGCGCCGCATGTACGCCGTCAGACCGCATCTCTAAATACGCATTGGTTGGCAAACGGGACCCATCCGCGAACGCCGACGTGGCAATCGTCAGCCCTGCTAGAACCGCCAACACCAGATGTAAAAGACGTGTCCGCATGAAACCTCAGCCCTGATTCCCTCAGGTCCGACAATGCCGTGACCAGCAATCGCCGACAAATCAGATTTGTCTCACACATCCGTGATGGCCTTCCCGCGATGGCAAAGAAAAAGCCCGTATCCCTGATTTCGAGACCATGGGATACGGGCACAAACAACTGATTTCGTGAGGAGGCAACAATGAAACCAGTCGTGTCTAGAAAACTTTAACAGGCTGCTGAAAAACTCATGTGGCTCGCGACACCTGTCACTTTTTCGCATTCGGCCAGAAGCGGCGCGCAGCGCGATATGGGTTATCGTGCCAGTGCCGCGACGCCGCCGAGGCGAAAAAGTGCGGTGTCCCAGAGGGATGCGGCGAAATTGACTGCCGGACTGC
>JAHZKP010000025.1 GCA_022600345.1 Alphaproteobacteria bacterium
GACCGCATTCGTCGCTACAGAACAAGACGCCGGAGGAATTTCGAATGAAGCATTTCACCCTTGCCGCACGCAGCAAGCAAGGGCAAGAATTCAACCCAGGACTCTATCTCTGATTGGATGGGAAAAGGGGCTCAGGTCACGTGCAACCGCCAAGGATCAATGTCGATCATGCTGTCCAGTTTGGCCTTCGACTTACTCCACGCACTAAATGGACGCCCGACTGCTGTGACCGGCGAAAAGTAATACCCATCGATCATTGGGATTGCTCGCAGGAGCGCTTCTGCAGCCAGCCTTGCCAAGGGGATTTCGTGACGCTTCCCACCCTTCATGACGTCGGCTGGAAACGTGACCCAATCGTCTTTGATCCACGAAGTATGCAATGAAGCTATTTGCTCTCGGCGCTGTCCTGTCACCATCAAGACCTGCACGATCAGTCCATACTTCCCCAGCTTTTCACAGGCCTGCCAAATCGCCGCTAACTCGTTGTCGGTAAGTACCCGGTCACGAGACGCCGGTACCTTTGGCTTCTTCAGGTTTTGCAATGGATTAGTTGGGCAGTACTCCCTTGCGACGCACCAATTAAAAAACATTTTCAGCGCAGTGTAGGCGTTTGATTTCTTCGTTTGCTGTTCAATCCGATCTAACGCATCACCCACGTGATAGGGGCGGATATCTGCGACCAACTCTGGAAATTCGAACATTCGAAGCAGATGGGCGTAACCTTCCAATGTGCGCGGACGCACCTCTCCCTGTTTCATGTTGAGGTATCGCTCAACCGCTTCGGCGTAAGACACATCAATATGTTGGCTTCTGGCGTATCCCACTGGGTCGTGAAGGACGCGCATCGCTTCCGCCCTTGCTTCCTTCAACGACATCCTAGGATAGCGCCCAATCACCTTTCTTCGGCGGTTGATGTACAATACAAACGACTTGGTTCCCCCAGGCGATACCCGCACCCCAAAATTGGATAAGTTCTCATCCCAATACTCCGCCTGTCCTTCAGCCGGAGGCCGCAGGTTCTTCAATGCAAGATCTGTAAGCTTCGTTTTCGCCATAGGGGGCAAATAGGGGGCAAAGTTGATGGATAGTGACGCCCATTATGTGCAGCCATCGTGATTAAAATGCAAGGGTTTCAATGAGTTCTGTGCACCATGTGCAGCATGCACCCCCAAAGCCCCAAATTCCTAATCTGAGGGTCACAGGTTCGAATCCTGTCGGGGTCACCAATAAAATCAATGGGTTAGCTCAAATCTCCCGATCGCACCGCAAGCCCCAGATAACATATAGATAACATTTTGAGCGCGTTTCGCTGCTCGACGTGGGCTGCCTTTCGCATCATTAAATAGATTTAGGATCGGCATAGAGAGTAATCGGCTCCAAATCTGATAGCGGAAGCGCACGGGCGAGCTTTGCATGCTGTTCCAATGACCACAAACTTGCCCGGCTCGATGGTTCGCACCGCTAGCGATGTGCTACAGATAATCGCTGGCGTGATCCCGGGATTGCTCGCAACTTTTTCAAAAATTGGGAGCAGCACCGACATCGGACAGCAAACCTGCGCCGGCGGTCAGGGGCAAGGCCGCAAAGAAGGTCAACAATCAGGAGAGCGTAGAGAACTTCGGGTCATGGACTGCCTTAGAACAGGGCAATTTGCTCGCTAATCTGCCGGCGCTGAGCGTCGTAGTCGGATACGAGTGGGGCCAGCTCAACGCTTGTAGCGCGATTCTTGAAATGCAGGAGAGTAGGGCTTCGCGCCGGTGCCGGAAGAAGCAAATGACAGACGACAATTATTTCCTGCACAAGCATCTGACCGAGCTTTCGCAGGATGATCTTGCGAAAGTAAAAGAGCTGAGCCAAATCGATCTCAAGGGTGCCAGCGAAGCCACCGTGAGGGAGCTGTTTCTCGCCCCTCTGGTCCGACTTCTTGGGTATTCGCGGGCGGGTGAATTTCAGGTGACCTGATCCCCTTTTCCCATCCAATCAGAGATAGAGTCCTGGGTAAAGACGATCACACGGAGTAGGGTATGGCTATCCAAATGCACCCTCCAGGCAAATTGGGCGGGAAATATGAAACCGAAATACCGTTCCATCATGCGTCAGCTCCCGGGAAAGACGCAAAGAATGCCCTTGATTGGATGGCGAGCAATTACCGAGACATGACGCCGGTGATGATGGGATCGCCGTACAATGTGCGCGTCTGGAAAGAAATCCAATCTCAGGGGCATCTTGCACCATCAGAATGGATTGCTCGGTCAAAGGATTTTGATCTGGACAATTGGTTCATTGGTCAACGGAATCAATACCAACCTGCACGCGGCGTTTGGTCAGAGGCGACGCCCAAAAAACATCTGAGTGGGGACATGGATATGGATTGTCCGGATGACTTCCTGATGGAGGTTATCATCGTTTTGCTCCCAACAGATAATGACACACAATGGGCTGCGTATTTGGGGCATGATGCGTGGGGTACAGCTCCAGATCCACGTGTACACATTGGTCTTTCACAGAAATGGAACTTGGAATTTGGCGCGACAATAAAAACGTTTCGCCAGGATTCATTTAACCTTTCTGTTGAGTGGGCAGTTCAAAGACCAATATCAACTGTAGATGAAGCAATCGAGGTGGCGTTTGAGCAATATTATTACAGCCGCGTCATGCTTGATAAGGACTATGGCTTGGGAGGAAGGAGGTCGATTGAAAGTCTAGCATCCAGGCTTGTTGGATCGACCGTCTGGGAAATTTACTGGAACAACAGCGACTCCGATGAGCCGCCGCTTAAAGGGCCATTGTTGCCAACGTATCGACAACCGCACTCGTAATGCAAAACGCAGATTTTAGAGCTGCCGTTTCGGGGGGCTCGGTAGGAATGCGGGTCAGCCATTGTCGCCGAGAACTTGCCGCACGTTGATGCGACGCAGTAGACTTGACGTCCAAGACGGCAGTTGCATCAAAGTGGCTGCTAGGAAAATGTTCAATGATAAAATTGCGGTCAACTTCACGGGTAATGCTCCTTCAAAATCGACGGTCAGCATCGGTCATTCCAAATAGCGTTTCAAGGTGCATGTCGCCAGCTTGCTTGCCGTTGAGTCGTGTGCGACGCATGGTCAAAAAAACTCAGGTATTAGGGCGCTTCGACGTTACACTTCAGGCCATTCTGCAGCCTTCGATGCAGGGAAGGGCTGGTCTTCCGGCGCAAGCATTCGAACTGTTCTCGGCATACTTACTTCAGAAGGTGATCGGCAATGGTCACTGCAGCAATTCTCGCCAAATTTTACTGATGAAGGAATAAACAACCGCCTAGCTGAAATTACATACGGAGGTGAGCCGCTCCAACCCTTCGATAATGTCTGGAATAACGCCGATTAGACTGACGAGCCCGAATATCAGGACGCCGTGATGCGCGCCGACATTTGCCTGGGCAACATCGCGCTCGATAGTCTCCCAGGCCTCTGCCGCGCCCGTCGCGATCAAGATGAGCGCGGTTGCGAGCGTCGTCAAAGGATGGCTTGTGATTGAGCGGGTGATTTCGCAGAGCTTCACATTTGCCTCCGTGAGGCTGATGACCAGTCGGACTGGTCGTTCACTCTGGTGCCTACCACGCACATGGATTCGCTGCCGCACAGAGGGGACGATTGCACCGATCAATTTTGTGCGTGGGCTCAACGGCACATTGGGTGGAAGGTCGATGATCACCGGACGGCGAACCGGGGCGGCGATTGCCCGCCCCGGAAGGAAACGTTCTTTGCGTCGCGGGCTGCTCATTCCGACGCCGCCGTAGGTTTGCGCAAATATGGGAACTTCTTGCTGGCCCAGCGTGTCGGTTTGTCGACGCCGTCGCTGATTTTCTTGCGATCACGCGCGATCAGGAACGAATACTGGATATCGCAGATGTCATCATCGAGCCAGCGCCCGCCACTTGTTTGGTGCTCGCGGCCTTCGACAATTGCCTTTTCAATTTCGAACCAATTGCCCTTGCCGAATGGTTGCGAGAGATCGATCACCGTGAAGTCCGCCAACTGCAGTTCGGTCAGGGGGTGCACGCCACTGTGCATCGGCCAATCGATTTTGCCGTCAATCTTGTCGATCTGGTGCAGGTTTGCGTTGAAGCGCGCGCGGAACGGTTCGGCGTAGGCCTTTGCCCTGGTGAAGGGATCATGGCGATTGAACAGGTCGCGCACATCGATTGTTCGGTTGACCTTGTCAAAGCTCGGATCGGCGAGAATGACATTCGTCACCTCCGGTCGCCCGAATGTGTCGAGCACGACCGACCTGCGCCCACGCGACCTCACTTCTGACACGACGCCGTACATGCCCTTCCCATCAGGCAGCATGCGACGCTTATCGACCTCCAGCACGATGCTCAGGATATTCTTGCCCTCAGCCGAATTAATGCCGGTGAAATTCTCTCGGCCTTCCTTTGTGGATCGAATCATGCCCTCCACATCCATGAAGAACGGATCAAGTCGCGAGCCGGTAAAAACCCTGATGCCATGCTGTTTGAACTTCTTCTCGGACGTTGCGCGCCCGACAGCAAATTTGATCTCGCCTTTTGGTGTGTGGCAATGGCCCGTCTGTCCGGGCGAACCGTTGATCTGCTTGAGGTCGGAGAACACACAGCGGAATGTGATGTCCGGGTTTCCGACCTTGAAGCCGGCCTTGGGGCCGGTTCGGGAAACGGTGACCGGCCTCAGCCGGAAGCGGTAGTCGAGCGCGTGCGAAAACCATTTTGTCGTACCCGCATTCGGGATGACGTTCATCACCATCACCAGCCGGTCGGCGTTCCCGGGGCTGGGGAAGACATACATATCCGTGATGTCGGTGGTTGGGTCGCCCAACACGGCGGGCCCATCATAGTGATCTGAAGCATGGGTGGTGTTGCCTGCGCCAACCGCGAGGGCGGCCAAGGATGCAAGAACGATCGATTTTGAGGGTCTCATGTGGCGTCTCCTTACCTGAGGGGTTTGGTTGCAAAGTTCAGCGTGAGAACTTGCCGTCGGCGATGCCGCGCAGTGCGTTCATGCCGGGGACGAAGAAATATTCGCCGCCTTCGGTGGTCACGAACTGGCGAACGTCGAACAGGAACGGCATGTCAGCGCCCGGGACGGTGAACTGGCCGCCGTCACCGTTGGTGCCAACCAGTGGGTCTTTTTCCTCGCTGGGAAGGCCCGCGAAGTCGCCTTTTTGGATCCAGTCCGCCTGCATGAACTCGAACTGAAGCTCAAGATCCGCGACGACGAAGAGGCCGGCCTGACCGCGCGGCACACCGTCATCGGGCGCGCCTTCGGGCAGCGGCGGGCCGTACTCGAGCCCACGGCGAAGAATGCGTTTGCGGTTGATATCGGTTGGCGTCTTGATCGCGGACTTGCGCGGGTTGACGCGCCTGAGATGCGCACCGAGCGGGCATTTCAGCCCCTCTGGATCATCGGCATAGTCGAAATCGTTGACGCGGTTGGGATCGTCGGCGATTTTGTGGTCGTCGTGATCGGGCGAGACGGCCAGCGGGCAGCCAGAGCGCCAGCGCCCCACGATCTTGGCCGCCATCTTCTCTTGGTGATGGGTATCATTTTTGCCCCAGAGCCCCATCGCACCTTGCTTGAGGTAGTCGCGAAATCCTGCAACGTCCTGGCCTGCCTTGCGGAAAGCGATGAAGGTCCCGTTGACTCCAAGCTCGTCAGGGGGCGGTGTCGCGGTTCGTTCGTTGATTTCGTTAATGTAGCCGAGCAGGAATTCGCCGGGTTGAATTCCGCGCCAGCCTTCGCCGTCGCGGGCCCCGTGACCTGGCGCGGCATCGTCGTCTAAACCGGCTATGGCGGGCTGTGAGACCGGATCGACATACCCAAAGTGGGCGGCCGGACAGCCCGAGCGCTGATCGAACACGACGGCGGCTTCGACGAAATGTCGTTCGCTAACGCCATAGCGCGCCGCTTCTTTGTTCAGCGCAAGTCGCCGGTCATCGACAGCAAAACTGTCGGCACCCGTGATGGTGATCATGGCGTGGATATCAGGCGTGCCAAGTCCGCCTTCCCAATTCGATGGATCGCCCGGACCGGTATCGCCCAACTTAAGAGCGCGCGCGGCCATCCCGGCACGAAACGAGTGCGGGAAACTTGCCCGCGTCTGCTCGGTGACGCCGAGCGCCGCCAGGCCGAACGACGAAAAGCAGATATTCAAAGTCTGTTCGGGCTTGTTCGCCGATCGTGCGGCTCCCGACGTCGTCACAGAACCGAGCAGATTGGCGAGCCACGCGCGGCCACGATCCGGGTCGCCAACCGTATAGAAAATGTAGGCGCAGGCGAGAGTGTCGTATTCCTCGAGCAGCCCGCCCTGGATGTCGCCGAGGTTGGCCTTCAGGTCGGTGGGGGTAAGCGTCCTCGTTGGTTGCTGGCCGGGCATGACCGCCTCCATGAATGACTTGGTTGTTGTGGAGATGCTGGCCAAGCGCTGGGGGGGATGGGGAGCTTGGCCAGCCAAATTTTTTAAAGGGTCGCTCGGGCGCGATGTATCGTCCGCCCGCTTCGGCGCCGTTACAGACTTGATGCAGTTTCCCCTTTGACAGGGCGTCCGGCCGGTTGGGCGAGTGACTTCTGCAGGTCCATCACCTTGTTGCGCCAGTCGGCATCGCGGTAGAGCTGATTGATGGTCACTGTTGGAGCGGCGCAGTAATAAGAAACGACATCGACATCGGCCTGCCCACTGCCCAGAAACTCCGCCATTGCCGTGACACCGGCTTCCATCCCCGGAAAACCCTCCAGGTGCTGCAAGGCTTTATCCACCAGTGCCGGATTGGAATTGAGGATGACTTCCCAGTAGTCAACGACATCGCCACCGTCGAAGTTCGATTGAACGAAGACCTTGTCACGGCTGATGCGGTAGAAGCCGATGATGTGGATCATCTGGGTTTCTTGAAACTGGTTGAGGACTTCGTCCGAGTTGAGGATTTCGACCAGGGCAGCGGCATGGGCATCCGGGTCATCCTGCTTCAGGGTAAAGACCGCATTGTACGAACACATGTTTTTGCCCAGCACCGGCGTTGGTTTCATGCCGTACCTGAGTGTTCCGTTCGTTGCCATTGCTTTGCTCCATTGGGTAATGTCGAGGGCGTTCTGTGATCGGCCTGACGTCGTTTCGTGTCGCCTAGCCATACACGGCACTGTGCCAGCCGAATTTCCGCTGGAGGAGTGAGTCGCAGCGAGATAAAGTGTTAGATGGCCGGGATATGATCGCGGCGAGAGGTTTGCGTTCCATGGCCGAAAGGCGGGAAAATCAAAGCGCCACCGATGACGCCGCATGTCCCCTGGACACAGAAGTGCGCGGTGCGCTGGAACGCGTCACGACCGAGCCACCGTTCGCGAGATCGCTCCGCCTGTCGCGGTTCCTGACCTACATCGTCGAGGAGACACTGGCTGGCCGCAGCGACCGGCTAGCCGGCTACTCAATCGGCGTCGACGTGTTCGATAAACCTGAAGATTTCGATCCGCGGATCGATACCAACGTGCGCGTCGAAGCAAGCCGTCTCAGGCGTTCTTTGGATCAATACTACCGCGAGAGAGGCTCAGAAGACCCGGTCGAAATCATCGTCCCGAAAGGCACCTATGTGCCGGAGTTTCGATATCGTGCCGGCGACCGTGTGATCACTGCACAGGTCGCACCGCCCGATCCCATTGAAAAGGTGTCGCCCGTCCGTGGTCCATCAATCGCCGTGTTGCCGTTCGACAATTTTGGCGGCAATCCGGATGACCAATTCTTTGCAGACGGATTGACCGAAGAAACGATCGCCAATCTGGCCCGCTTCAACGAACTGTTCGTCTTGTCGCGTACCACGTCGTCGAAACTTGCACGCGATGGCGCCGACATCCGCCAGATTCGCGAGGAGCTTGATGTCGACTTTGTCGTCGAAGGCAGTTTGCGCAAAACGTCGCAAGCCGTGCGCGTCACCGTACAACTTATCGATGCCGCGACCGACAGCCACATATTTGCCGATAACTTTGACCGCGCCTGTACGCCCGAAGGTGTGTTCGAGATCCAGGACCAAATTGCGATGCAGATCGCGAGCCGCGTTGCGGACCGTTATGGGCCATTGGGCCGCTACGTTTATCGGGCAAAGCGAACCGGGCAGTCCCGACGGTGGGAAACGTACCGCTGGATCACGCGGTTCTACGATTATTACGCAACACATGATCCAGTGAGGCATGCTGAAGTCCGCGATGGGCTTGCGAGTGCGCTGGAAATTGATCACGAGTCATCAGACGGGCATGCGGCTCTTTCGATCATACTACTCGATGAATATCGGTTTCATATCAACGAAAGGCCGGAATATCCGGCGTTATCCAACGCGCTTTCACACGCGCAAATTGCGGTGGGCTGCGATCCGGAGAATGCGTTTGCCCAAAAGGCGTTGGCTCTTGCTTATTATCACTCACGGGAATTCACGGATTTCGAAATATCAGCAGAACGGGCGATCCAACTTAACCCTGGAAATGCCACCGTTCTTGCAGACATTGGGCACAGCTACTGGATCTCCGGAAAACGAGAGCGTGGGCTGCAACTGATCGATCGCGCTTTGTCTTTGTCGCCAGTCCATCCGGGTTGGTATCATCACGCACCAGCTTGTGACCTTGCTGTGAGTGGCAAGCCGGCCGAGGCGATTGCCGAAATCAAACAAGTCCCGATGCTCGGCTTTATTTGGCATCATGCTTTTTTGGCTTGGTTTTATGCTGAGGCAGCGGATCTTGACGCGGCTGCGCGGGAGGCCAATGAGGTTTTGACGATTTGTCCCGAATTCTGCGATATAATCCAAAATGAACTGACGATCTGGTGTGCCGACGATGCCATGCGGCATGTGGCTTTGGCTGGCTGGCGCAAGGCCGGCTTGCGCGCAGCCTAGTTGCAGTCCCTTGATGCCGGCGAACGCAAGACTGCCGAATGGGCCGACGTTGGCCACTGCTCACGTCAATATGTCACGACTGTCTGCACGCCAAGCACCAGTGCATTGCCAACATCATCGGTCAAACCGGGATTGACTATTTACTCAACCGCTGGCGCTACAGCCCAGAACGGCGTTCCCTGGAAGACATGGCCGACTTCCAGGATCGCCTCGTAAGGCTGGTTGGGGACGATGGCCGGACCGTGAAAAGCGTCCTCGGCGACTTGTGCGATTCCGTCGGCCAGCTTCGCATAGGAGAACCCGACGTAGGTCCGGTGTGCATCGCGGCCATCGAGCAACCCGTGATACACAAGACCACCCGCGAAGAAGAAATTGATCAGGTTGATGTCATTGTCCGCTGGCGATGCTGCATGTTACTGACCATGTTTATCTTTACCAAAAATGGCTCTAGATGCAGCTTGAACTCACATTGACGGGACGTGCAGGAGATTTCTCCGCGCGCGACCTCGGTTTCCTCCTACACAAGCATCCTGACCACGTTCACAAACGGCAGGTTGCCGTCGGGGATGCTTATGTTTTCTTCACCGAATCTGGCGATGAGCGCACAACGGTGGTGCTGGCCATCGATGTCGATCCCGTGGCACTGGTGCGTGGGCGTTCCCCCGGCGATCGAGGCCTGTTGACCCAATATGTCAACGACCGGCCGTATGCGGCCAGCTCATTTCTCTCGGTTGCCATTTCCAAGAGTTTCGGTCAGTCGATGTCGGGCCGCTCGAAGGAGCGCCAGGACCTCGCCGAGCGCAAGTTGGACTTCGAAGCGCGCGTAGTCCCAGTTGCGCTGACAGGTGATCTCGATGTCGCGCATCGCCTCTTTGAGCCGTTGGGCTACAAAGTCGTGACAGATTTATTGCCGGTTTCGCTGGATGCAAACGAGCGGCGTTATGCAAGCCTCACGCTTTGCAGCGAAGTAAGGCTGGCCGACCTCTTGAACCATATCTATGTCCTGCTGCCGGTGCTCGACAACGCCAAGCACTGGTGGATCGATGAAGCCGAAGTTGCAAATCTGCTGGCGAAGGGTGAAGGCTGGCTCGAAGGCCATCCCGAAAAGGAATTCATCGCCCGGCGCGCGCTGAAGCATCGTCGCGGCCTGGCCAACATGGCGCTGGCCCGGCTGAAGGAAGCCGAGGCGTCCGAAGACGCGCCTGACGAAGAAGAACAAGCCGCCGAAAAACAGCAGCAGTCCGAAGGCGCGTTGGAAAAACCGATCCGGCTGCACGAGTTGCGCCTCGATACGGTCGCTGGTGTCCTTCGCGCAAATAACGCGGCGAGCGTCCTTGATCTAGGTTGCGGCGAGGGCAAGCTAATGGCGCGGTTGATCAAGGAACGCGGTATCCGCAGGATTGTCGGAGTCGATGCCTCGATCGCAACGCTCGAACGGGCTGCACGCAGACTCTATCTAGACCGTGCCGGTGAGACGATGCGCGAACGCGTGCAGTTGCTGCAGGGTAGTCTCACCTACGCCGACCGCCGTCTTGAAGGATTTGACGCGGCTGCATTGGTCGAGGTGATCGAGCATATCGATCCACCACGTCTGTCCGCGCTGGCCAGCGCCGTTTTCGGTGTCGCCAAGCCAAATCTTGTCGTCGTGACGACGCCCAACCGGGAATACAACGCGCTGTTTGAAGCGATGCCGGCAGGTACGCTGCGTCATCCCGATCATCGCTTTGAGTGGACCCGGGCAGAATTTGCAGACTGGTCACAGGGTGTCGCCCAGATGTTTGCCTACACGGTTGAATTCTCACCCCTGGGTCCGGTGGACGAGGCCCACGGGCCCCCTTCGCAAATGGCAGTTTTCAAGCGGGGGGCGAAGTGATGGAGCGTTTCAAAGCCAATGCGGCGATACCCGTAGATATGCGTGCGTTGATCAGCAAAGAGCTGGCGCGCATCGAGAAGGAGGAAAACGTTCGCGTTATTTTTGCCATTGAAAGCGGTAGCCGCGCGTGGGGATTTCCCTCCCCCGATAGCGACTATGATGTGCGCTTTGTCTACGTGAGGCCGCTTGATTGGTATCTTTCCATAACGCCGGGCCGGGATGTTATCGAGCAGCCAATCGAAGACGATCTGGATATCGCAGGATGGGATATTCAAAAGGCATTGGGGCTTTTGCTCAAACCAAATCCGGTGATGCTCGAATGGCTATCCAGTCCGATCCGCTACCGCTGGTCGGAAGCACAATGTCGCGACCTCATTGCATTGGCTGAGAAGACAGCATTCGGTACGGCGTGCCTACACCACTACCTGCATCTCGGCGAGCGGCAGTTCCGTGTCTACGCTGAGGGGCGGCAGACGATCAATCTCAAGAAGTATTTCTATATGGTTCGCCCGGCCATTGCGATCCGCTGGATCCGCATGCATCCCGATGTCCCGCCGCCGATGAACTTCCAAGAGTTGTGCGACGGCGTGGACCTAGCCGCCGATCTGTCAGTTGGACTTGGCAAACTGTTGATCCACAAGAGCCAATCGAAAGAGATTGGTGAGGCAAGCCGAATTCCGGTGATTGACGAGTTCTTGAAGGCAGAATTTGACTGGGCGCGGGAGGCGACAAGCCAACGTCAACCGCCCAAGCCTCAACTCCGCGCGGAAGCGGATGATTTGTTCCGGGCTATTGTCGGTGCGGGGGATGCCGATGCCTGAAACTCAAGCGGTAAGTATTCCCGACTTCTGTCTCGTCGTTCTGGTCGGTGCATCGGGGAGCGGCAAGTCCACGTTTGCACGCAGGCATTTCTTGGAAACGGAGATTATTTCGTCCGACAACTGCCGCGGACTCATCATGGATGATGAGACCGACCAGTCCGCCACGACCGATGCGTTCGACCTGATCCATCACATGGCCGGGCTAAGATTGAAAAACCGTCGGCTGACCGTCATCGACTCGACAGCAGCCCGCAAAGAAGACCGCGCCCAGTTGGTCGCCTTGGCGCGCAAGTGGCATGCGCCGGTTGTTGCGTTGGTTCTCGATATCGATCCGGAAATCTGTCATGCTCGGAACGCTGGCCGCGACAACCGAAACTTCGGCGAGCAGGTGCCGCGCAACCACTCGCGCATGATCCGCAGGGGATTGAGGAATTTCAAGTTCGAGGGGTTTTCCGACTGGCACGTCATGCGCGATGAGGCCGCCGTCGAGGCGGTCGAAATCGTTCGTGAACCGCTGTGGACCGACCTGCGCAAAGAACACGGCCCATTCGACATCATCGGCGACGTCCATGGCTGTTTTGATGAACTGACAGCCCTGCTTGCCCAACTGGGGTATCAGGTCGACGACTACGAACAAGGTGAAACGCTTTTCAACGCTTTCCACCCGGATGGCCGGATTGCGTTTTTCGTGGGCGACCTGTGCGATCGCGGACCTCGCAATGTCGATGTCTTGCGCCTTGTCATGGGGATGGCTGCTGCCGGTACGGCCCGGTGCGTAATCGGCAACCACGACTTCAAACTTCTCAAATGGCTGCGCGGCAAGAAAACGACGCTGACACACGGTCTCGACCTGACGGTTGCGGAGCTGGAACAAACCAGCGAGGAATTCCGCCGCAGCGTCCGCGAGTTCATCTTTTCGCTCAGGTCGCATGCCTGGCTGGACGATGGAAACCTTGTCGTGGTGCATGCCGGTCTCAAGGAAGAGATGCATGGCCGCGGGTCGGGCGCTCTGAGGAGCTTTGCGATGTTTGGCGATACGACGGGGGAAGTCGATGAATTCGGCTTGCCGGTCCGACTTGAATGGGCACGCGACTACCGGGGCCGGGCAGCGGTCGTTTTCGGTCATACACCGACGCGGGAAGCGCAGTGGTTGAATGGCACGTTGTGCATCGATACCGGTTGCGTGTTCGGCGGCACGTTGACGGCGTTGCGGTGGCCCGAAAAGGAACTTGTCGCCCTACCCGCCCTCAAGGAGTACGCCGAGCCCGCCCGGCCACTGGATACTGATACGGGAGCATTTGGCGATGGCCAGCTCATCTATTTTGACGAACTCATAGGTAAGCAACGCATCGAGACGCGCTTCAAGTCAACGATCATCGTGCCGGAACAGAATGCTGCTGCGGCTCTTGAGATCACCAGCCGGTTTGGAATCGATCCGCGCTGGCTAATCCATCTGCCGCCCACCATGGCGCCCTGCCCGACGGCACCAGAAGGCCCGTTTCTCGAACATCCCGATCAGGCGCTCGACGCTTACAACAAGGAGGGTATCGAGGAAGTCGTTGCGCAGGAAAAGCACATGGGATCGCGCTCCCTGCTTGTTGTTTGCCGCGATGGCGAGGCTGCAGCCCGGCGGTTCCGGGTCGAAGACGGCAAGGCAGGCGTTATCTATACGCGCACCGGCCGGCCATTCTTCCGCAGCGATGAAATGGAAGCAATGCTCGTGGATCGCGTTGGCAGCGCAATCGGCAAAGCAGGTCTGTGGGATGAGCTTGACAGCGACTGGCTGTTGATCGATGCCGAACTGATGCCGTGGTCGGCAAAGGCGCAGGATCTGCTTCGGCAACAGTATGGGCCAACGGCGGTTGCTGCGCGGGCATCGGTTGAGGCCCTGCAGGACGCACTTGCTCGCGCGGCTAGCAACGCTGGCGAACTCGATGAACTCAAGGCCAAGGTTGCTGGCGGCATTGAAAGAGCGGAACGGTTTGAACAGGCTCTCAAGGGGTACTGCTGGGAGGCGGCGTCATTGGACGACTACCGGCTGGCTCCGTTTCACCTATTGGCATCTGAAGGCCACGTTTACGATGGTGAGCCGCATAGCTGGCACATGCAGACGCTGGCTCGCATTTGTGCGCATGATCCGATATTGCAGGAGACGACGTGGCGTGCCCTGTCAACGTCAAGTTCAGATGATCGTGCAGCGCTGATAGACTGGTGGATCGGTCATACGGATGCTGGCGGAGAGGGCATGGTCATCAAGCCCTCGACCTTCATCGCGCGCGGAGAACGCCGCATGGTTCAGCCCGCCATGAAGGTGCGGGGCAGAAACTATCTGAGCATTATCTACGGTCCGGACTACGACGCCCCCCACAACCTCGATCGCTTACGCAAACGAGGGCTCAAACGCAAATGGACCATGGCCATGCGTGAATTCGCACTCGGGCTGGAGGGGCTGCATTCATTTGTCGAAGGTGCGCCGCTTGCGCGCGCGCATCAGTGCGCGTTGGCGATACTGGCGCTGGAAAGCGAACCAGTCGATCCGCGATTGTAAATCGTCTCCCGCTGGCTCATGACGCCGGCGCTGCATTGTTCAAGGGCGGCCCATCCGGGAGGCTGCCATTGGTGTGCAGCATCGGCAATTCGAAAAGGGCCATGGGCTGCCGTGGGCTATCCGGTGAGCGGTGTCTTCATGTTCGTCCGGTTGCCAGTAGTTCAGCGGAAGTTTGGCAGGGGGCCCCAATCAATCATCTTGAAATGCTTCTGCTTGACCCTGGCCCCGACGCGCTTAGTATGCTAACTAACTTTCCATATTGATAAGCGGGTAATCAGTGCAGACCGAGCATACAGTCCTCCTTGTTTCCGATGACAGCAAGCTCGTAGCCGCGGCAACGAAGGCTCTGTCGGGTGATCCAGACTACCGGCTGATCATCTGCGCGAGGGAAGCGGAGGCATTGTCGCGTTTCGATGACGTCCACGCTCATCTTGTTATCAGCGACTGCGACCTAATCGAAAATCCCAATGATAACGTGCTGACCGGTGCCCGCATTACTCATCCGCACGCTGCCCGGATTCTGATCGGTTCGGCAAATGAGAAGAAGCGTGTGGCTGATATCGCGGAGCGGGCCGCCGTCTACCTTTATGCCCTGAAACCCATCCCCATCGATCTGATGCGATTGATTACAAAGCGGTCGCTTGAGTTGACGGAGCTATCGCGGCGTCATCGCCTTGTGTCGCGGGAAATAAAGATCTCGATGGACGATGGGATCTTCGAGGAGGCAAAGACGCTGTCGGTAAAAGGCGGCTGGTCGCAGTTTGAGCGTCTGGTCTATGTCAGCGCCAAAATGGATGACCTGTGCAGGGAGGCAAAGCAGGCGGCCAAGACCGAGTTGCCCGTGCTGATCGAGGGCGAGACAGGGACCGGAAAGGAACTGCTTGCCCGTGCGATCCACTACAATTCCACCCGCATGAACTCCCCCATGCACGTCCAAAATTGCGGAGGCATGCCTGACGAAACGCTGCACTCGGAGCTGTTCGGCCATAAGCGAGGCGCCTTTGCAGGGGCCGTTGCCAATCGCTTGGGCCTGTTTCGGGCGGCTGATGGGGGAACTGTTTTTCTGGATGAGATTTCAGACGTTTCGCAGAGTTTCCAAGTCAGCCTTCTGCGATTCTTGCAGGAGGGGGAGGTCAAGCCGCTGGGGTCTGACAGGGTCGAACATGCCGATGTCAGGATAATTGCGGCCAGCAACAAGCCGTTGCGCGAACTGGTCGAGCGCGGAGAATTTCGCCGGGATCTTTATTACCTTCTACGCGGCTTCGAATTGTCCATTCCTGCACTGAGAGAACGCCCCGACGATATTCCAGCGTTAGCGCAGTTCTTCATCGAAAAGCACGCAGGCGTGGTTGGCCGGCGCGTCGTCGGCGTCACGCAGGACGCAATCGCCAAGTTGGAAGCCTATCATTTCCCTGGAAACGTTCGTGAGCTTGAATCGGAAATCCGCCGCATGGTGGCGCTAGCCGAACAGGGCGGCTACATTTCAGCGCGTCATCTTTCATCGGTGTTCGACGAGGTCCGGCCGATCTCAAATGAGTTACCGGCATTCGCCAAACCGGGCCAGAACCTCAAAGCCATGGTCGAGGCGCTTGAAAAGCAGGTTGTGCAGGCGACCTTGCAACGGCACCATTGGAACCAGAGCAAGGCTGCGCAGGAACTCGGTCTTTCGCGGGTCGGCCTTGCGAACAAGATCAAGCGCTATGCACTCAACGGCAGCTAATTGATGGTTGGAGCTTGACCATGTCGGATGATGGCCACCGCGTTATCAAGTTCCCGCACTCACGGGTGCGGGTGGGGAGCAAGAGCCGAGCTATCAAAGAGCTTGGATTGACCAAACGCGCAGCAGCAATTGACCCTGATGGGCGCGGTGCCCACGGCCACTGGTGCAGCCATTGCCGCGGCGTCTGGTATGGGCGCGCAGGCGAAGTCGAGTGCCCCGTGTGCGGGAACCGTCACGGTTGACCGGCTGCAAACTTAATTTGCGCCGACGCCAGCAAAGTATCTTTGCATCTTCACCCGATTTCGGTCAGGGCGACAGGCTATATAGCTGAAATTACTCATTCTTTTATGGTGCGTCAAGTTGGCGCGACGATTGCTTCTCCATTAACCAAGGCCGCAAATCAAGCGGCGTTGATATGTCAAAGCCCGCCGGCAAACGGTGGTCAAAACCGGGAGAACAAGGATGGCCAATCTTCTATGGCTTCAAGGCGGAGCCTGTTCAGGCAACACGATGTCGTTTCTCAATGCGGAGGAACCGAGCGCTTGTGATCTGGTCACGGATTTCGGGATCAACGTGTTGTGGCAACCCTCGCTCGGCCTTGAGCTTGGCGACAACGTCAAGGCTATTCTGGAAAAGTGCATCTCCGGCGAAATCCAGCTCGACATCTTTGTGTTCGAAGGAACGGTGATCAACGCTCCCAACGGTACCGGCGAGTGGAACCGGTTCTGTGGCCGGCCGATGAGGGAATGGGTGAAGGAGCTTTCAGGAGTCGCCCAGTTCGTTGTTGCGCTTGGAGACTGCGCGACCTGGGGCGGTATACCAGCGACGGCTCCAAACCCATCGGATAGTGAAGGCTTGCAATTCCTCAAACGTGCCAAGGGCGGCGCGCTGGGTGGTGACTTCGTGTCAAAAGCAGGCCTGCCTGTGATCAAGGCTGTCCGGCCCACCCCGATTGGGTTACGCAAATCCTGGTCGGCGTTGCTTCGGGCCGCGCTGGCGACATCGCGCTGGATGATTTCAATCGCCCCAAGACGTTCTTCTCAAGCTTCACCCAGACAGGCTGCACCCGCAATATGCATTTCGCCTACAAGGTTTCGACGACAGCATTCGGCCAGCGCAAGGGTTGCCTGTTCTACGACCTGGGGTGCCGCGGCCCGATGACCCATAGTCCGTGCAACCGCATTCTTTGGAACCGGCAATCCTCCAAAACCCGCGCGGGAATGCCGTGCCTGGGCTGTACCGAACCTGAATTCCCATTCTTCGACCTGGCACCGGGCACCGTCTTCAAGACGCAGACCGTCATGGGCGTTCCCAAAGACCTGCCCGAAGGCGTCGATAAAAAGGGTTACGTCAAGCTCACGGCAGCAGCCAAAGGCGCTGCTCCTGCCTGGGCTGAAGAAGACATCTTTGTCGTCTGAAACGACGAACCGAAATCTGGAGTGAATACAAAATGTCTGCAGTTCAAACACTCGATATCTCGCCGGTCGGCCGCGTTGAAGGCGATCTTGATGTCCGCGTCGACATCCAGGATGGCGTTGTCACGAACGCCTGGACCCACGCTGAATTGTTCCGTGGTTTTGAGGTGATCCTCAAGGACAAGGATCCTCAAGCAGGCCTGGTGGTTACGCCGCGAGCGTGCGGCATCTGCGGCGCGTCCCACCTGACATGCGCTTCTTGGGCACTCGACACCGCCTGGGGCACGACCGTGCCGCGGAACGCCATTCTGGCGCGCAACCTCGGTCAGATCGTCGAATCGATCCAGTCGCTGCCGCGCCACCACTACGGCTTGTTCATGATCGACTACACGAACAAGAACTACTCAGGCAGCCAGTTCTTCGAGGAAGCCGTAAAACGCTACTCGCCTTTCACCGGAACGTCCTACGAGGCGGGCGTTACGATATCGGGCAGGCCGGTTGAAATCTACGCGCTGCTCGGCGGTCAGTGGCCGCACTCCTCCTACATGGTTCCTGGTGGCGTCATGTGCGCCCCGACGCTGACCGACGTGACGCGCGCGTGGTCGATCCTCGAACACTTCCGCAGAACCTGGGTGGAGCCACTTTGGCTGGGCTGCTCCATGGAGCGCTACGAGCAGATCCAATCCTATGATGACTTTATGGCCTGGCTGGATGAGCGACCCGAGCATGCCAATTCCGACCTTGGCCTTTATTGGCGCATGTCCAGGGAAATCGGACTCGATCAATATGGGCGCGGTCATGCAAAGTTCATCTCGTGGGGGTATCTGCCGCACGAAGACAAATACAACAAGCCGACGATTGATGGCCGCAACGCTGCCCTGATCATGAAGTCGGGTGTCTACGACGGCGCGACCGATACTCATAAGACAATGGACCAGATGTATGCGCGTGAAGACACCACGCATGCATGGTATGACGAAGCTGCAGGCGAAGTGCATCCATTCGACCGGACGACAAATCCGGTGGGCAAGAACCCGATCGACACAAACGGCAAATATTCATGGTCGACGGCAGTTCGACATGCGGAGAACGGCCGCCTTGAAGCCGGTCCTCTCGCGCGCCAGTTGGTTGCCGGTGGATCGCATGGCGAAGCCTGGCAGCATTCTGATCCGCTGATCCTCGATATGTACAAGAAGATGGGCGGGCCTTCGATCATGCTTCGCCACTTCGCCCGCATGCACGAACTTTGCAAGCTCTATCGTGAAGCCGAGCGCATCCTGCGCGAGTTCAAGCTTGCCGATGAATGGTACATCAAGCCGACTGAGCAGGATGGCCGTGGATGGGGTGCGACAGAAGCAATCCGTGGTGCTTTGTGCCACTGGATCGAGGTCGAGGGCGGCAAGATCAAGAACTATCAGATCATTGCGCCGACGACGTGGAATGTCGGTCCACGAGCAACCGATGGCGAGAGGGGGCCGATTGAGGAGTCGCTGATCGGAACTCCGATCAAGGATGCTTCCGATCCCGTTGAAGTCGGTCATGTTTGCAGGTCCTACGACTCGTGTCTGGTGTGCACGGTTCATGCCCACGACGCCAAAACCGGTGAGGAACTCGCAAGGTTCCGAACCGCCTGATCACTCTGGCTTTGTTGGTGTCCGGTGGCACTTTCGGCCACCGGATGTCCAATAGAAGAAATACAGAAGTGGGAGGGACGTCATGGCGACGGCACCTGACGAAGACGCCTTGTCCAGGCAGAAGAAAGAATTCGTGGACCGCTATGGAGTTGCGCCGTCGGAAGCTGACCATTCAACTCTATTGAAGATGATCGAAGATCTCATGAGGGAGGGGCTGGAAACGCAAGTCGAACCCTTCCCGAAGACCGACCGAGAGTTCGCCGCGATCCTTGATGAATTGCGCCCGCTTTCGGCCGATCATTTGCGCGAGAAGCTGGTGATATCGGGCTGGCTTTTGAAGCCCTACGGCGAGGATCAAATGCGGTGCCAGGAGTGCATGTATTTTCTCGTTCACAAGAGATGGTGCGACCTGCCGGAGCTGAGCTTACCGGCTGAGCCGGACTGGTGGTGCCGGCTGTGGAGAATTTAACAGGAGGATTAGTCGATGGCGGACCGGGCGAGCAGCGCCGAGGACGACGCCCTCAGGGCGGAGATCGGATCCAAGCTTGCGGGTGGCTTGGAGACCGAAGCGCACCCGCGAGCTGAAACATCCGAACTGGTCAATCAGATCGTCGGCCGTCTCAAGTCTGAGGCAGGTGGCGATTTGGAGGCAAAGCTGGTGATTGCCGGCTTCACCGATCATACGATTACTGCGGATGATCTTGAACAGCCCTGCGAGACCTGCATGTATTATCTGGTTCACCGCAAATTCTGCGACCTGCCTGAACTCATGCTGCCGGTTGAACCGCACTGGTCGTGCCGCCTCTGGCGGATCTAACACCACGGGCAAGACGGGATGCGCAGAGATTGGCGCAAATCCGCCCGGCCCGTCAGGTTTCCAAGCGGCGGCCGACCAGTGCGTCGAGCGGCTTGGCCGATCACCCAGATCGACCCGCGCCACTCTCCTGCTGGATCGACTCGCCGCTTGAGAAACAGAATTGAATCGATTTGGTCGGAAAGTGCTCAACCTCAAGCGATTTGCAATATGAAGGCTGCGAATGCTGGCGATAATCGGCTGCGGGAATCCAAATCGGACTGACGACGGTGTCGGTCCTGAGGTGATTGCGCGGTTGCGTTTGCTAAGCCTTCCTGACGGCGTGGCTCTTTACGATGCCGGTACAGACGGCATGTCCGTTCTGTATCGGGCTCGCGGGCTGTCACAACTGATAATCGTTGACGCCAAGGCGCCCGAGGAGGCGCCCGGCGCAATCTTTGAGGTGCCCGGCGAGGTGCTTCAGTCCCCTCCTCCCAACAGCTTTAACCTGCATGATTTCCGCTGGGATCACGCGCTTCATGCCGGGCGGCAGATCTATGGCGATGATTTTCCAAAAGATGTTCAGGTCTTTTTGATCGAGGCCCAGTCCCTTGACCTTGGCATCGGCCTTAGCGCGGCGGCCTCCAAGGCTGTTGACGATGTCGTCAAACGCATCGCGGAGATGGCGATGAACTACGTCGGCCAAACCGGGGCTCGGTCATGAGCGCGGTTGTCTCGGTTGCCCGCGGCGGCGTTTACATTTCAGCCGACACCTACGCGAGGTACTTCAACGGCGTTGATGCTGTCGCATTGATCGTCCGCGACAAGCATCTGCACATCATGCCCGTCATGCACATGGCCTCCGGCGGGGCGCTGTTGAAAATCCGCAATGCAGCCGGCGATCGCGTGGTCTCCGCACCCGATCTTTTCGCTGCCTATAACCTGGACGATTGGGCTGCCGACGAGGTCGAGGCCACCTGGTCGAGCGAGCATGCGGCGCTAACGATCCCGCTTCCATCAGCCTGAAAAATGCAAACTAAGTTTGCATTTTGAAAAAGTAGTAGACATTGCCTGCGACATCTGTACCCTCGGCCTGATAAATATCGGCAGCCTCGAAGCTGCATGGTGAGGAACGTCACATGGTTGCGCAGAGTAGGTCGGCGACACAGCTTGAGGTCGCCTTGAAAGCGGTCGAAACCGAAGACGCGAGCGCTCTTGAAAAATCCGAAATGCTGATGGAAATCGCCATGGGGCTGCAACAAAACCCCAAGAATGTTTCCGACCTGGAAGCCGCCGTCTCGCTCTACGAAAAAGCCCTCGAAATTGCTTCTGATGAGTCCTCGCTGCTGTCGGCGCGAATTCGCGCTCGCATGGGAACGGCGCTGATGGCAACGCCGGCGGCAACGACACAGCCGCTGGAACGCGCGCGTAGCGAATTCGAAAACGCACTGACGGTTCTTGGCGATCAAGGCCAGCGTGAAGAAGTGGCGGAAGCTGAAATGAACCTGGGCCTTGCCCTGCAGTCATTGGCAACTGCAAACAAGGCTCGCATTCAAGATGCCATTGCTGCCTATCAGCGGGCGCTCAGGACATTCGACAAAGAAAAGCACCCGCAGGAATTCGCCGTTCTGCAAAATAACCTGGCAACAGCCTTCCTCTCGATACCGTTCTCCGACGAGCGCTCGAAAATGCGCGAGGCCTTGGCTGTGCAGGCGTTTCGCGAAGGGCTGTCGGTCGTCACCCTTGTCGATCATCCGACCGAATACGCAATGCTGCAAAACAATCTGGGCAACGCACTGCAATACGCCTCCTCCAGTCACCGGATCGAGAACGGTTTTCGTGCGCTTGAGGCTTACGATGAAGCGTTGAGAGTTCGCGATGTCCGCAACATGCCTGGTGAATACGCCAACACGGTTGCCAATAAAGCGAACTGCCTGGCGAATTTGCCCGACGATCCGGAAAATCCCGACTCAGGGAACTCAAACAACCTGGAACAAGCCATCGCGCTCTATCGTGAAGCTTGCGAGCTTTTCGAGCGCACCGGGGAACCCGATAAGGCGGCGATTGCAAAAACGGCAATCGAAGAATTGTCTGGCGAATTTGCTGCCTCGAAGCGTTCGGAAAATGTTCACTGATTCTGCCGGTTTCTGGCAGTCGAAAATGAAATCAAAGCGGAGAAGACAATGGACCCACTGACTTTAGTTCTGGCTCTCGTGGCGGGCGTGATCTCATCACTCGCATTTGGCGCTCTATCGGGTTTGAAGGTCGGCGGCGAGGCGCTCGGGTCCGAGTTGGCTGCCTATATGGGAGGCCTCTACGGCCTTATCGCGGGAACGGTGGCAACCGTGATTGGAATTATCGCACTTGTGTTGATCGGTTGAGGGGAGGTTTGAACGATGTTCGGAATGGTTATGGACTCGGCAAAGCTCTTCCTTGCTGGCAAGCTTTTTCAGGAACCTGGCAAAGCCATGCAGCAACTTGCAATCGGCGTCGGGGCCGGTCTGATCGCGGTTTGGGCAGTCGGTCAATTCGCCCCGTTATGGGCTGCAACTGCAGCAGGCGGCGCGGTGTCCGGGCTTCTCCAGCCATACCTTTTCAAAGACCTCAAGTACGCTTGAGGGAGACCGGCGTGGCATTATGAGTAGCGTGGCCAGTGAGCAATCCTCTACCCAGAAGGGGTCCTCGGCAGAAAGCCGCCAAGGACACGAGGAGGCGCGCTCGCTTGATGCCCTGCTGTCGGACATCACTTCTTTAGAGGTCCTGGCGGAAGAATGGCCGGCGGAATTCAGCAACGCTTCAATGGCGCGCGCCACTGCAATTGACGCGCTGAATGCCGAAGCCATTCGCCGGTTGATCAGGGCGCTAAAGGATGTGCCAGGATTTGGTGCCGCCTTGCGCGAGGCGGCAGGCGACGAGGTGGTTTATGCCGTTCTTCGGCGGCATGGGATTTTGAAGCCCTCATTGCATGAGCGTGTCGAGGCTGCGCTTGAGTCTATCCGGCCAATGCTTGATAGCCATGGCGGCGATGTCGAGGTTGTTGCTGTCGAGCCGCCACGCGTCGATGTGAGATTCCTGGGTGCGTGCGATGGCTGCCCAGCTTCCGCTCTGACGTTCTACTCCGGCGTCAAAAAAGCCATCCAGGACGCGATGCCCGAGATCCGGGAGGTCAAACAGGTCAAAGGCCTTGGCGGCGGATCATCCGATCAAGTGCACTTTGCCTCACCGTTTGCAGACTACAAGGCCGATGGCTGGGTCTTCGCAACAAAGCTTCCGCAACTGCCTGACGGCGAAACCATATCCAAGGACCTTGAGGGGCAGTCCGTGTTGTTGTCTCGCTTCGGTGATCGCGTCACCTGCTTTGCCAATGTCTGCGCCCATATGGGATTGGCGCTGGACGGAGGCGAGGTCGATAGCGGGCTCATCACCTGTCCTTATCATGGCTTCCAATATTCGCTGGAAAGTGGTGAGTGCCTGACAGCGCCTGAAGTCCAGTTGCAACCTCATGGTGTCCGGGTCGTCGGCGATCGCGTCGAAATCCGGCTGACGAGGTGATGGCGATGGTCCAACAAATCCGCTCTTCTTCGTTTCAAGCCTTGAAGGCACCGGGAACAGAGACGGCCGGACAACCGCTGCTTGCCGTCGCTGGTCCGTTTGCAATTCTGGGATGGTCAGCAGATGACTTCGCCGGCTCAATCTCGCCTTCGGCGCACAGTCTGTTCGGACCGCGTGGCGTTTGCCTGCATCCCAACGGTTCGCTGTGGGTTTCAGACACCGGCCATCACCGGGTGCTTGGCTGGCATTCGTCCCCAAGCAAGGACAACGCCCCCGCCGACATTCTGATCGGTCAGGTTGACTTCACGAAAGAGGGTCGAAACGGCAAGGCCGCGCCGGGACCGGCATCGCTCAATGTTCCCACCGGCATCTGCGCCTGGGGCGATGGCTTGGCCGTCGCCGATGCCTGGAACCACCGTATCCGGATCTGGCGGACTACGCCCTCCGCCTCAAACCAGCCCGCCGACATCATCCTCGGGCAGTCCGGCTCGGGCGGTGTGCTTGCCAATCGCGGTGACGACAGGCCGACTGCAGCAACGCTCAATTGGCCGTATGGAGTTGCGGAGATTGATGGCCGCCTGCTTGTCGCCGACACCGGAAACCGGCGTGTTCTTATTTGGAACGATCCGCAGGCAACCGGACAGCCCGCCGATCTCGTCCTGGGGCATGCGACATTCGAAAACCGCGATGAAAACGCTGGCGGAGACGTTGGCGCGGTTGGCATGCGGTGGCCGCACGGAATTGCCGAGTGGAACGGAAAGCTTGCGATCTCGGATGCTGGAAATAACCGGGTGATGATCTGGCCTTCGATGCCGGAGACGAACGGCGCACCGTGTGAAACGGTCCTCGGACAGAGCAATGACGCTGCGTGTGATCACAACGGGGCGTCCTACTATCCCGCATCCACAACCGTGAACATGCCCTACGCGATTTCAGCTTTTGGCGAATCCAAAAACAAGGAGCGGTTGATTGTAGCCGACACAGCAAATTCCAGGCTGATTGGTTTTTCGCCATCGGCAAATGAGACGGGGGCAGGCGCTGAGTTTTTGTCAGGCCAGCCGGACTTCGCATCGAAGGGAGACAACCGCTGGGGTTTGCCTGAACGTGACACCATGTGCTGGCCCTACGGCCTGTCGGTCCGCGATAACGTCGTTGCAATCGCCGACAGCGGCAACAACCGGGTGCTGTTATGGGAGGTCGCGAGATGAGCGGCGCGGCACTCATTGTCCGGGGGCAGGTGCAAGGGGTCGGCTTTCGGCCCACCGTGTGGCGGCTGGCAAATGAACTTGGCATGACGGGAGATGTTCGCAACACACATGAAGGCGTTGAGATCCGGATCTGGGGATCTGAGATCGAACACTTTATGCAGCGCCTTACTGAAGAGGTTCCGGCGCTGGCCCGCATCGACGACATCGACCGGGTTCCAATTTCCGAGCCGCCGCCTTCCGACTTCGAAATAGCTGCGTCTTCTGCCGGACCAATGGCAACCGCAATTGCGCCTGATGCTGCGACCTGCCAGGACTGCATCGAAGAAGTTCGCGATCCATTCGCAAACCGTTTCCGCTATCCCTTCACCAATTGCACAAACTGCGGCCCGCGGTTCTCGATCATTTGCGGTGCGCCCTACGACCGCGCCAAGACAACAATGAGCAGTTTCGGCTTGTGCACGATTTGCGAGAGCGAATTCAAGGACCCTGAAGACCGCCGCTTCCATGCGCAGCCGGTTGCCTGCCATGCTTGCGGACCAAGGGCCTGGATCGAATACCTAGGCGAAGGTGCCGTCAGTCACGAAGCATTTTCCATGCTCGATGACGTCGATGCCGTTGGCGGCATGTTGCTCAAGGGCTTTATCCTTGCAATCAAGGGGGTGGGTGGATTCCACTTAGCTTGTGATGCGACCGCATCTGAAGTTGTCGAACGCTTGCGACAACGAAAGCGCCGCCGCTCCAAAGCGTTCGCGTTGATGGCGCGAGACATGGATGTCATCCGACGCTACTGCCGGGTGACCGAGGAAGAGGCCTCTTTACTTCAGAGTCCTTCAAGCCCGATTGTCCTGTTGCAGGCTGATGGCGAACCGCTTCCAGAAAGCCTTGCACCGGGACTGAGCCAGCTCGGCTTCATGCTGCCTCACACACCGCTGCATCACTTGATGATGCGCCGTGTCGACAGGCCGGTCGTCATGACAAGCGGTAATATCTCCGGACACCCGCAATGCATTTCCAATGAGGCTGCGCGTGAGCAACTGGCGGGTGTTGCCGATTTCGCGCTGATGCACGACCGCGATATTGCCAACAGGATCGATGACAGCGTCGTGCGTGTCGATCTTGGGCGAACCAGAATGCTGCGCCGGTCCCGCGGCTATGCGCCCTCACCGCTCGTGCTACCAGATGGTTTCGACAACGGCACGCAACTGCTCGCCATGGGGGCGGAGCTCAAGAATACGTTCTGTCTGGTGAAGGACGGGCAGGCGATCCTGAGCCAGCACATGGGCGATCTGGAAAATGCCTCAACATCCGATGACGTCGGGCACAACCTTAGCCTCTACCAAAACCTTTTCGAATTCAGGCCGGAGCTGATTGCGGTCGACGGGCATCCCGAATACATCTCGACAAAGAGGGGAAAGGAACTGGCCGCCGAGTCCAGCCTGCCACTCGAAGAAGTCCAGCATCACCACGCCCATGTCGCCAGTTGCATGGTCGAGAACGGTCGGCCGCTTGATGAAGGCGCCGTGCTCGGTATCGCAATGGACGGGCTTGGCATGGGTGCTGATGGCACGATCTGGGGCGGTGAATTCCTGCTTTGCGATTATACCGGTTTCGAACGGCTCGGTTGCCTAAAACCTGTTGCCCTGCCTGGAGGAGCCGCTGCCGTACGCGAACCCTGGCGCAATGCCTATGCCCACCTGATGGCGGAGATGGGTTGGGCCGACCTGCAGATGAACTATGGCGACTTGTCAGTCTTTAAGCGCCTAACCGAAGTGCCACGCGAAACCCTCGACCAGATGATCAGGTCGGGCACCAACTCGCCGCTATCGTCTTCATGCGGACGCCTGTTTGATGCTGCGGCGGCGATGACCGGGCTGGCATGGGACCGCCAGGACTACGAAGGCCAGGCAGCGATGATGTTTGAGGCCGTCATCGACCGCACTGCTTTCGATGAACCCGACGATCACATCTATCCCTTCAACGTGCCGCAACTTGCTGGTGCGAACATTCCCTACATCGAACCGGTCTGGGCGTGGCGGGCGCTGCTTGGGGACCTCATTCTCGATACGCCGGTCGGCATTATTTCGGCTCGCTTTCATCGCGGTTTTGCCAATGCCATCGTGCGGCTGGCCGAGCGGTTGAGGCGATCCCACGCCGTTTCAACGGCTGTGCTGACAGGCGGCTGTTTTCAAAACGCGACGCTTCTGGAGCTGGTCCACGATGGGCTGGAGCGCAGCGGAATCAACGTGCTCACGCATTCCAAAACCCCTGCAAACGACGGGGGACTGGCGCTCGGCCAAGCAGCCGTCGCGCTCGCAATTCATCAAAAAGGAGGCTCCCATGTGTCTTGGGATTCCAGGTCAAATTGTTGAAATTTCCGACCCTGCCAGAAAGCTGGCAATTGCCGATGTCTCCGGCGTCAAACGCGAAGTCAACGTTGCGTGCATTCTGGGCGATGGACAACTGGACGACCTGATCGGCACCTGGACGCTAATCCACGTGGGCTTCGCAATGAGCCGTATCGATGAAGCCGAAGCTGCCGAAACGCTGAAGGTTCTCCAGATGCTTGGAGAGGCCCAGGAAGAAATTGAAGCGATGCGGGCGTCCGCAGCCGAGTAGGAGTACTCACGATGAAATACGCTGATGAATTCCGCGACCCTGTTGCTGCCAAGGCTGTGCTCTCTGCTATTTCCAACGTCATTGACGAGATCGGTGCAACTGCCGATGAACCGGTGTCGATCATGGAGATCTGCGGCGGTCATACACACGCGATCTTTCGCTACGGTCTCGACAAGCTAACGCCACCAGGACTTGAATTCATCCATGGTCCCGGCTGCCCAGTCTGCGTGTTGCCTATGAGCAGGGTTGACGAATGCGTCGAACTGGCAGAGCAGCCGAACGTCATTTTCACGACATTTGGCGATGCCATGCGCGTTCCGGGCAGTAAAAAGTCGCTGCTACAGGCCAAGGCGGAAGGCTGCGATATCCGCATGGTTTATTCGCCGCTCGATGCGCTGGAATTGGCGCGGAAGAACCCGGACAAGGAAGTCATATTTTTTGCCCTTGGTTTCGAGACAACGACGCCCTCGACCGCGTTGTCGATCCAGCAGGCTGAGGCCGATAAGGTCACCAACTTCTCGGTATTCTGCAATCACATCACCGTGCCGCCACCCATCAAGGCGTTGCTGCAGGACCCCTACGTCAAGATCGATGGGTTCGTTGGCCCAGGGCATGTGTCGATGGTTATTGGCATTGAGCCTTACCGGTTTATTGCCAGGGATTTCGGCAAGCCGATTGTCGTTGCAGGATTTGAACCCGTCGATCTGTTGCAATCGGTACTGATGGTGCTGAAACAGATTGCCGACGGACGGGCCGATGTAGAAAACCAGTATTCGCGGGTTGTGCCCGACGAGGGCAATCCGGTCGCTATTGCCGCCTGCGATGACGTCTACGATATGCGTGAAAAGTTTGAGTGGCGCGGCCTCGGCGAAATCGACAGCTCAGGCCTGAAAATCCGCGAGAAGTATGCCGCCTTCGACGCCGAACAAAAATTCAAGATCGGCTACGGAGCCGGTCCTCGAAACGTTGCCGAACCTGACGGTTGCCGCTGTGGCGATGTCATGACCGGGCGCATCAAGCCCCACGCGTGCCCGAAATTCGGCGGGGCGTGCAACCCCGAAACGCCGCTCGGTGCCTTGATGGTGTCCTCAGAAGGCGCTTGTGCCGCCTACTTCCAATATGGCGGGTACAGGGAGGCAGCCGAATGAATGTGATGGCCCCGGCCAGGGCGCGTTCAAAGCTGAAGGCCGATCGCGTCACGCTTGCGCATGGCGGTGGAGGCAAAGCCATGCGCGATCTTATCGACGATGTCTTCGTTTCCGCATTCGGCGACTGCCAGACCAGCGAGCTGGAGGACCAGGCCCGGCTAACTTGTGGGGCACTGAACGAGCCAGGTGCGCAGTTGGCATTCACGACCGACAGCTTTGTCGTCGACCCGGTTGAGTTTCCGGGAGGAGACATTGGGAAGATCGCGGTTTGCGGAACCGTAAACGACCTGGCGGTGGGTGGCGGCAAGCCGCTGTGGCTGTCGGCCGCATTTATCATCGAAGAGGGTACGGACGTTTCGTTGTTGCGAAGGGTGGCTGCATCGATGCGGCAGGCTGCCGACGATGCCGGCGTCACAATTGTTACCGGGGACACCAAGGTCGTGGGGTCGGGTTCAGCCGACAAGGTGTTCGTAACCACCAGCGGCGTCGGTGTCATTCCGCCGGGTAGAAACCTGAGTGCCCGCAATGTCGTTGCAGGGGATGTCGCTATCGTCAACGGCGTGCTGGGTGATCACGGGGCCGCCATCCTGGCCTGCCGCGGTGACATGGCGCTGACAACGGATATCAAATCCGATTGCCAATCGCTGAATGGCCTGATGGAAGCAGCATTGTCGGCAGCACCCGGTCTTCGAGCCGCCCGCGATGCAACGCGCGGCGGTCTAGCCTCGGCGCTCAACGAGATCGCGGCCGCCGCTGGTGTCGGCATTGAGATCGAGGAAACGCAACTGCCGCTGCGAACGGAAGTCAAAGGTGTCTGCGAAATCCTTGGGCTCGATCCGCTTTATCTTGCCAATGAGGGCACTCTTGTTGCCTTTGCGCCTCCTGAGGAAGCAGAGGCTGCGTTATCGGCAATGCGGAATCACCCCGCAGGGCAAGAAGCAAAAATCATTGGCAGGGCAACCGACAATCGCCCCGGCATGGTTGTCATGAATACCGTTTTCGGCGGCGGCCGTATCGTCGACATGCTGGTTGGCGAGCAACTCCCGCGTATCTGTTGAGGAATAATAGTTATGGAATGGTTCTTGGTTCTCGGGTTCTTCGTTGGCATGGGCCACGCCATAGAGGCGGACCATCTGGCCGCCGTTGGGGCGATGGCTGTCGGGAAGAAAAGCCCGAAGTCTTTGGCGCTGCGCGGTGCAGCCTGGGGCCTGGGACACACGATTACGCTATTCGCCATATGTACGGCTGCGATCCTGTTCGGCCTGGTGCTGACGGACCAGACTTCGGCTGCGCTGGAATTTGCGGTCGGTGTCATGCTTGTCGTGCTGGGCTTCGATGTGCTGCGCAGGTTGAGAAAAGCGCGCGTGCATTTCCATGTTCACGATCACGGCGATGGGCGGCCGCATCTTCACGCCCACAGCCATTCGGGCGCAACTGAGCCGCATGAGCGGGATCCGCATGACCACACGCACCGCTCGGGCTTTCCGCTGAAGGCGATGCTCGTGGGGTTGGTGCATGGTGCGGCCGGATCTGCGGGGCTTCTGGCCTTGGCCGTTGCCGCCTCAAGAGATGCCTGGCTGGCAGTAAGCTATGTGGCGTTGTTTGGCATCGGTTCCATACTGGGAATGGCGGTGTTGAGTTTTGCTGCGGCGTGGCCGCTGGGCTGGGCGGAACGCGGTGCAAAATGGCTGCACAATGGAGTGCACATCGCGGCTGCCGTGTTTGCCATCGCGCTCGGCGTTCATGTCATGCTCGATACCGGCCCGATCGCCTGGGGCAATCTGTAATGCATGAGCTTGGCCTGACCAGAAACATCGTCTCCATCGTCAGTGAGCACGCCGGCACACGAAAAGTGAAGCGGGTCAAGGTTGCGATCGGACCGAGGGCATGTGTTGAGCGTCAAGCGCTGAGTTTTTGTTTCGACCTCGTCTCTCAAGGCACGCCGCTTGATGGCGCCAGGCTGGAATTCGCCGAAGCGGACGGCGAGACGTTCGTGATCAAGGAATACGAAATAGAGGAGGCACACTAAATGTGCGGTACGTGCGGATGTTCCGACCCCAAGAATGCAGTTACCATGACGGATCTGGAAACCGGATCAGCGACCGTACTTCGCAATGGTGCAATTACGGCGACGCATGGCGCGGCTCAATCCGAAGTCAGGAAACACGAACACGCTGCAAGCCACGATCACCATGAACACGGCCACAGCCATGCCCACGACCACGAGCACCACCACCACGATCATGATGACGTTCCTCATGTGCATGGCCCGAATGGAGAGGTGATTACACTGGAAACGGCGGTGCTCGCCAAGAATGATCAAATCGCAACCCGCAATCGCGGCTGGTTTTTGGGCCGCGGGGTTCTGGCTTTAAATCTTGTCAGCTCGCCGGGGGCCGGGAAAACCGCTCTGTTGGAGCGCACCATTCGTGACCTGGGTGGCGAGATGGATATCTGCGTTGTCGAAGGCGACCAGATGACGACCAATGATGCCGAGCGCATTCGGGAGGCCGGCGCAAGGGCTGTTCAGATCAATACGGGCGCTGGCTGCCATCTCGAAGCCGATATGATCGCGCGGGCGATTGAAACGCTGAACCCTCAAAGCGGTGCGGTGATGTTCATCGAGAACGTCGGCAACCTCGTGTGCCCGGCGATGTTCGATCTGGGAGAGCGCATGAAGGTGGCGATTATCTCGACGACAGAAGGCGAGGATAAGCCGCTGAAATATCCGCATATGTTCCAGGCTGCCGATCTTGTCATCATCAACAAAATTGACCTTGCACCTCACGTTGATTTTGACGAGGAGCGATGCCTTGACAACATCGGAAAAGTGAACCCGCAAGCAAAAGTCGTTCAGCTTTCCGCCAAGACGGGGGAAGGCATGGATAGTTGGCTGGATGCGCTCCGCGGCTTGAGAAAATCTGAAGCATCAATCACGTAGCGAACATGTTCGATGACCCGGTGAGCTAGCAGGCTGTCCGGCTTAGATGGTTGTCGAAGGCGATGCCGGGAATTGTGCGCTTTGCCCCATCGCCATCGCCATCACCATCACTAATGTCATGAATGGCAAAAGCGCCAAAACCAGACGTCGTGACGAACCCTGCTTCGCCAACTGGCGATACACCGCAAGCATCGCGTTCGGCTTTCTGGCTCAGAATGCTTCCAGCCGTAGCGTCAATGAAAACTGTGCGGCCTGCGCGTGGTGCTGTTGCGGCGATAACGCTGCCGTCTTTGTTCGCGGCAACAGATCCAATGTAACCCTTGAGGGACGGGCCAAGTTCGTCCGGGGCTTGAGAAAAACTGATGGGTTTGTCGAGGCCGGCGCTCCCGACCAGCCAGGGGGCTTCATGAATAGAGCCTTCCCATTGCCCACCGAACCAGATATTGCCTCGGCCGTCTTCGCAGAGATGGCGAATGGACAGCTTGTGAACACCGCTGCCGGTTTCGTGCCGTGCAAGCAGATCGCCGGATTCGCAATCGATAAATGCCAGCGACGGTCGCATGGCCGACAGGTTAAGTTTGGTTCGCCCTGCTGCCGGATGCGTTTCAATGCCGCCATTGGCCACGCATAGCGTGCGTCCATCGGGCATCATCAGGACGTCGTGAGGCCCCACTCCATAAGTGGAGATCTCGCCGATGCGGCGGAAGCCTGCGTCAACGTTGTAAACGCCCAGAACGCCCTTGGCGTTTTCATAATCATTCTCGGTTGCGTAAAGAAGCCTGCCATCTTCGGAAAACACACCGTGCCCGTAGAAGTGCCGGTCGGCGGGAGGGCGGAAAATCTCAGGCGGGCTCTTGTCATCGGTATTGAAAGCAACCGCAAACCGACCGGGACGCCGGGCGAACGCTATCGCGCGTTTGTTGTCGGGCGAAACAGCTATGTCATGACCGCGCGCCTCAAGAGGAATGACGCGTAACGGTATTCCATCTTCGGTAAGGAGTACTATTGCGTAGCGTCCATCCTCCAGCCGGGCGGCTGAAGCGAATGTGGCGCGGAATTTATCGTCGGCCAACAGCCGATCTTGCGGCCAAAGCGCAAGCGCGGCAGTACCCAACTGCATGAAGCGTCTACGGTCAATCGCCATCAAGCTCGTTGAAACCTATAAACAGGCCGGCTGCAGGCGCAATCCTCCGGCCAATGATCTGATTGATACCATTCAATGAAAACTTCAGCCTGCGAAGAGGAGCAGTCTTTGTGTTGCCAGCGCTAGCCATATCTTTCGGCAAGGCTATCAGTTTCAAATCGCGCTCCATGGCATTGAATGCATTTCTGAACCAGTCTTCAATCCATTTGTTCCCGGACTCTTTTGCCCCCAGAGCGGCAGCAATTTCATTCAGCCGCAAAGCCTCATGAAGCTGGCGGAGCGAAGCGATCCCGGCGAAAACGTAGGGCTTTGATAGACCGGCGCGCTCAAAGGGCAGGCCCGCCCATTTCTTGTCCGCTTCAACAGCATCGTGCCAGACTATGATCTGGCTTTCCCTGATGAGTTTGACGGCTGCGAGATAGGCTTTGACGATCTCTGAGGCTGCTTCAGTTTCAGTCTTGTAGAGCAGGTTGTCTGGCCCGGGCGACAGCAATTTGGCTCGCCATCCATCGGGGGCCTGCCAGCCCTTCATCAATCCGGTAGCTTGCGTTGCGATGTTTTTGGCGATGGCTTCAGCGAGCCGGCAGCGAAATCTTTTTTGCTCGTCGGTCAGTTTTGCCCGGCCGGGAAAGAGCAGGATCTCCAAAGCGGGCAGTCCCTGGATTGCAACCGAGTGCTCAGCAATCGCAGCAGCCGACAGAAGCTTGGTATCCTGTTGTGCGAGAACCCGGCGCATCTGCCTGCGCACAATGCCTCGCGGGTCGGGCAGGAATGCGATCCGTGTTGCCCGGTCGCGTTTGGGTGCTGGTCCGATCATATCCGTAGCGACACCAGCCCAGGAGATAACAGTGTCCGCAAATGCTTGCCGCAGTGGTTCTGCCGGCTCGCCTGCCCCTTGAAGACAATGGGCCGCCACAGCCTTGGGGAGCCGCTCGGCTTTGTCTTCAAAGTCCGCCAGTTGCGGAAGAATATGTTCGTCGATGGCTGCTTTGACCATCTCTTTGTGGGACAGAACTTCCGCTCGAGCGCCGGTTGTCCCGGCATAGGCCAGCATCAGACAAAAGGCGCTGACAAATGCACGAGACAGCCATGCTGCTTGATGGGTATTGGGCGTCATTCAACCTCATCGGCGGGATCAGAGTTGGGCAGGCAATCGTTTTCGACGCCGATCTACTTCAACAGCTCGATCTGGGTTTCCAGAAAGTCGATGTGACCTTCCTCATCGGCAACCAGTTCCTCAAACAGAGCCATCGTGACATAGTCTTCTTTTTTGCGGCAAAGCGCGTGGCTTTTCATGTCGGCGTCTTTGGCGATGTACTCCCCCTTGAGGTTGCATTCAAGTACCTCACCGACGTTCTGGCCGATCATTAGCGGAGCGACGTGCTGCAAGTTGGGCAGTCCTTCCAGAGAGATGATGCGCTCCACGAGCTTGTCGGCATGGTTCATCTCTTCGATGGATTCTGCGCACTCCTTCTTGGCAAGCTTGGTGTAGCCCCAATCCTCCAACATGCGATAACGTGGCCAATACTGGTTGATGGCACCCAACGATGGCGATCGTTTGCTGCACATCCGGAAAGCCAGGGCCTTGAACCCCGGGGACATGGAGACGAGACCTTGAAAAGACAATACGCCTATTGGGCACTCATTCCAGCACTGTTTGCCATCATGCAGATGCCGGCGGCAAAGGCTGATACGACACCCTCAACAGCGGCTGTTGCCACTCACTATGCCAACATTGCCGAAGCCGGTTACAGCGATAGCCTCGCTTCCGCCAGGAAACTCAGCGCCGCAATCGATGGCCTGATAGCAAAGCCGACCGAAGAGACGCTGGCTGCTGCTCGAGAAGCCTGGCTGGCTGCGCGCGTACCCTACATGCAGACCGAGGCGTTCCGTTTCGGCAATCCGATTGTCGATGATTGGGAAGGCAAGGTGAATGCATGGCCGCTCGATGAGGGGCTCATCGACTACGTTGCCGGTGCCTATGGCGACGACAAGCCTGAAAACGAATTCTATGTCGCCAACGTCATCGCCAATCCGAAGATCAAGTTCGGCGGCAAGGAAGTCGATGCCACCAAGATTACGAAAGCTTTGCTCGCTGATGAACTGCACGAAGCTGGCGGCGTGGAAGCGAATGTTGCGACCGGCTATCACGCGATCGAATTTCTTCTGTGGGGGCAGGATCTCAACGGCACCGGTCCGGGGGCTGGCAATCGACCTGCAACAGACTATGACCCCAACAACTGCACGGGCGGCAACTGCGAGCGCCGCGCGCAGTATCTCAAAGCGGCCACGGACCTGCTGAATGATGACCTGGAATGGATTGTGAAGCAGTGGGCGGCCGGCGGAGAAGCCCGCAGATTTGTCACTGAAGCGAAAGGGGGCAGGGCGATCCGCACGATCTTCACGGGACTCGGCTCGCTGACTTATGGCGAGATGGCCGGTGAGCGGATCAAGCTTGGCTTGCTTCTTCATGATCCCGAGGAAGAGCACGACTGCTTTTCAGACAACACGCATAATTCGCATTTCTTCGATCTTGTCGGCATCCGGAATGTCTATTTGGGTGAATACACAAGACCCGATGGCGAGACCATAAAAGGTCCCAGCGTGTCCGATCTGGTTCGCGCCAAGTCGCCCGATGTCGATGCCAAGGTTCGCGCGGCCATCGATAACGCAGTTGCCAAGGCAGCGGCATTGAAAAAGCGTGCAGAAACGGTCGAACGCTACGACCAGATGCTCGGCCAGGGCAACGACGAGGGCAACGCCGTTGTGCAGGCCGTTGTCGATGCCCTGACCGCTCAAGCCAAGGAACTGGAACGCGCTATCGCAGTCCTCGGAATCAAGAGTATCCAATTCGAAGGCTCCGACAGTCTGGATGACCCAGGCAAGGTCGGTGCAAATTAATTCAGCATGAGCGAATTTTTTCGTATGAACCAAATCACTACCTGGATGTCTGCTTTCAGGTAGCGTCTCCCAGGACGACGATGACGCCTTGGGGGACGATGTCCTGACGCTGTGGGAAGCCTATTGGTTCCTGAAGAGCGAGAAGTTCGGTCAGGTCAGGTCAGGGTAGGCCAGGCCCCGCGGGCCAGCGACGGCGTCCCCGAGGTCGACCTGTCGGAAGCCGGAGCAGCCGCCTATTCGGGTGTTCAGGACATCGGTGGCGGGTTCGCGCAGAGGGCTTTGTTCTGGTTATGAAATACGGCACACCAAATTCAACATGGCGGCTTCTTTCCGTGGCGCTGCTCGTCGGCACAATTGTCGGAATAGGCGGACTGCTTGCAGCAGACGTTCCGCAATCTCCAGCGGGATTTGAGCCAGGCGAGGATTTTCCCGGCGGCACAGCAACCACGTCGCGCAGCATAAACACCCGCAACGCCTTCTCGCAGTCCTCCCGCGGCATTGGTTTCGAGGGCGAATCCCGATTCAAGATCGGCAACGCCTTCTTCCGCAAAATCTGGGTGTCGTCTCCAGCTTCAACCAAGTCGTCCGACGGCCTGGGACCACTGTATAACGCGCGAGCTTGTCAGCATTGCCACCTGAAAGATGGGCGCGGCCATCCCCCGGAAGCCAATTGGCCCGACGACGACGCCATCTCGATGTTCCTGCGGCTTTCAATTCCGCCACAAACGGAAGAGCAGAAACGTCAACTCGACAATCGCTTGATCGACGCCGTACCCGAGCCGACCTATGGCGGGCAGTTTCAGGATCTCGCCGTGCAGGGCCATGCGAGCGAAGGCCACATGCGCATCACCTATTCCGACAAGCCTGTAGAGCTTGTCGACGGAACGGTCGTTACCTTGCGCCAGCCACGTTACGAAGTCACAGACCTTGGCTATGGACCGATGCACCCCGACACGATGATCTCACCCAGGGTTGCGCCGCAGATGATCGGGCTGGGCCTGCTTGAAGCCATTCCCGAAGCATCAATACGAGCCAACGCTGATCCCGATGACAAGGATGGTGATGGAATCTCAGGCCGTCCCAGCGAGGTCTGGTCGCGAAGTCGCAACCGGGTGGTGCTCGGGCGTTTCGGCTGGAAGGCTGGCAATCCAGACGTGCGCCAACAAAGCGCCAGTGCTTTTTCCGGCGACCTGGGATTGTCCACCGAGATGTTCCCGGGACCATCGGGCGATTGCACCGAAGGGCAAAGCCGGTGCCGCAACGCCCCTCATGGTGAGGACAAGGAAAAGGGCACGCCCGAAATCACCAACCAGATGATGGAGTTTTTGACTTTCTATGCGCAAAACCTCGCCGTGCCCAGGCGGCGCAAGGCGAAGGACCCTGAGGTGTTGCGCGGCAAGGCGTTGTTTAAGCAGGCGGGCTGCGCGCTGTGCCACATCCCGTCCTTCAAGACCGGCGAACTTGAAGGCCAGCCGCACCTGAGCAACCAGAGAATCTGGCCCTTTACCGATCTTCTCCTGCACGACATGGGCGAGGGTCTTGCTGACAATAGGCCGGAGGGAGTGGCCAATGGCCGTGAATGGCGTACACCACCGCTCTGGGGTATCGGCCTCACCAGGCAGGTGAGCGGCCATACCTACTTCCTCCATGATGGCCGCGCTCGCAATGTTGAAGAGGCGATCCTTTGGCACGGCGGCGAAGGAAAGAAAGCGCGCGATGCGTATGCCGCACTAACCAAGGAAGAACGCACTGCACTGCTGGCCTATGTCAATTCGCTTTGATCGAAGAGTCCGCTCATCCTTCGAAGGCTGAAGTAACTGGAGCAGTTGCCGATGACCGGAAATGTGCAGGGATCTGCCGCCGTCTCGCATCCCGACCTCGCCGAGTTTTCCAACAGCCTGCTAGCGGCCGATATTCATTCTTCGCGCATGGCCCTTTGCATCTGATCTGACAATGGTTTGAGGATGAAGCTCAAAACCGTGCGTTCATCGGCGCGAATGAAAACAGTGGCCGGCATGCCCGGGATCAACGGTTTGCCTTCCAGTCTTTCGACTTCGCCTGGATTAAGCGTAATACGGACCAGGTAGTGGAACCTCTCCTTGCTTTCATCGGCGACAAGGTCGGCCGAGGCGCTTTGCACAGTGCCGGCCAGTTCGGGCGTATTGCGCTGGTTAAAGCTGGTCATTCTGACGGTGACGCTCTGACCGTTGCGGATCTGATCGATGTCGGCTGGATCAACTTTTGCCTCCAGTATGAGCGGTGCACCCGACGGAACAATTCGCAAGATTTCCTGCCCCGGGCGTACAACGCCACCGACGGTATGAATGGCCAGATTATGGATGCGCCCTGTAATCGGTGAGCGTATTTCCAGTCTGCTCTTATCGGTCGAGGAATTGGCAAGCTCAGCCTGCAGGCGTCCCAACTCTCCTTCCAACTGGGAAAGCTCTCGCTGGGCGGCGGCAACTTGGCTGCGCGGCACCAGACGCTTGCGTTCGAGCGCGTGGAGGTCTTCCAGTTCACTCTTCATAAGTGCGAGCTGCTTTGCCTTTGCGTTGACTTGCGATTGAGTGCCCCGGATCTGGTCGTTAAGCTTTTGTGGGTCGAATTCAGCGAGCAGATCGCCCTTCTTGACGGCCTGCCCATCCCTGACGGCGATGGATCGTACAACGCCGCCGTTGATGTGCTGGATGGACTTGGAGTTTGCTTCGACCGCAACCTTTGCGTTGGCGATCACCGCGCCGCTGATCCTGGTGAGTGCCGCCCAGCCGCCCAGCCCGGCAACCAGCGCGCAGATCGCGATGCCTGCTATGGAAAGATACCTGGTCGTTTTGCGGTCTTCGGCAGCGACCGCAGCCAGCCGGTCGGTGCCTGGCAGGTCACGATGCTGTTTTGGCGGCACGGGAATTGGCTCCTTTCTGTTTCATCGCTAATGATTTGATGATGTCGTTTTTGGAGCCGAAGGCAGCCTGTCGGCCCTCATTGAGGACGAGCACCTTGTTGACGTGGGTGAGGACGCTTTTGCGATGTGCGATGATGACAACCGTGCGGCCTGCCCGCCTCAGATCTGCGATGGCCTTTGCAAGTGCCCTCTCGCCATCGTTGTCCAAATTGGAGTTGGGTTCGTCGAGGACCAGCAGTGCTGGTTGACGGAACATTGCACGCGCCAACCCTATTCGCTGGCGTTGCCCGCCCGACAGCGCCGCACCGCCCTCTCCAACGCGTGAGTTGTAACCCTCCGGCAAAGCCTGGATAAGTTCGTGGACGTTTGCCAGTTGTGCGGCGGCAATGATCTCGGATGGTTCTGCTGCCGGATCGAAGCGCCCGATATTTTCTGCAACCGTCCCGTCGAGCAATTCAGCCGATTGCGGCAGGTATCCGATGCAGTCGCCAAGTTGCTCACCAGGCCAGTGTGCAAGGGCAGCGCCGTCCAGGCGGACAGTGCCGCGCAAGCACGGCCACACGCCCACCAGGACACGTGCCAACGTTGATTTTCCTGATCCGCTCGGCCCCAGAACACCCAGCGCATCGCCTGGTGTGAGGCTGAAGCTCAATCCCTTGAGGATCGGATCGCGCTCACCGAGCGCGCCAGCAAAGACATTCTCGACCGCAAGATGACCTTCGGGCGTGGGCAGGTTCAATCGCTTATTCGTCAACTGTTTGCCGTTGAATTCTCCATCCAGGCGCCGCAGACCCTGGCGTGCGGCGATAAAGCCGCGCCAATGTGCAATCGCCAACTCAATGGGCGCCAAAGCGCGTGACATGATGATCGAAGCAGCGATCATGACACCCGCCGAAATCTGGTTTTGCAGCACCAGTATCGCTCCTGTGGCCAGCATCCCCGACTGCAGAAGCAGGCGGGAAGTCTTGGTCAGCACCGATAACAGGCCGGCAACATCGGCGGCCTTGGTTTGCACCAGGAGTTCATCGCAATGCGTGGCGATCCAGCGATTGCGGTAGATGCGCTGCATGCCCATCGCGTGCAGCGTTTCGTTGTTGCGGCGGCCGCCCTCCAGTTTCCGTTCGCTTTCGGCGGCCAGTGTTGCGGCCTGCGCCACCGGCCCCTTCGATAGGGCCTCATTGATCAGCGACAGGCTGACAAGAACCACCGCGCCGATTAAGGCGACGATGCCGAGCGCCCAATGGAACATAAACACCACGAGAAAATAGAGTGGAGCCCATGGCATATCGAATATCGACGTCATGCCGGCGCCGGAAACGAACTGGCGAACCTGTTGCAGATCTTTCAGAAGCTGCGATTGCTCCCTGGCGCGTTCAGGATCGGACACCGCAATGGCAAGGTCGAAGGTTTGCGCGCCAAGCAGCCGGTCGACCCTGAGACCGATGCGAACCAGAAGTCTGGAACGGAGAAAGTCGAGAACGCCCATAAAGACGAACAGCACGACCACCAACGCGAACAGGGCCCACAACGTGGGCACACTCTTGCTTGTCAGGACCCGATCGTAGACCTGCAACATAAACAGCGGGCCGGTCAGCATAAGCAAATTGGAAAAGAAACTTACGACCGCAGCCCCGAAGAATTCCTTGCGGCAGGCTTTGCGCACGTCCCCAACTGATGCGGGTTGGCCGGACTGCCCGTCTGGAGCATCGCCGGTGCCGGGTTTGGGGGTGGCTTGTTGAGGTTGTGACCGGGCAGAATTCCAGAGCCGGTCTTCACCCGTTCCACCTGCTTGGCCATTTACAGCGTTGCGCTCCATTCCCGCTTCGCGCATTGAGGCTCGAATTCGCTCACGTTCGATACGCTCACCGGCTGCGTCGCGGGGATTGTCGTTCAGGGGCTGGCCTTCCACCAGGTTTCTGATGCGCTCTGTCAGGCTCGCTGGCCGCCGGCTGAGTTTGGCCAGCCCGATGGGAACGACGCGAGGGGTTGGAGGAGGCGTTGGCGTCTGTCCACCAAGCGTCGCTGTTTTCTGAGCAACCATCGCGGTGTGGCGGGTCGGCTCCTCGCGATCACCTGGTTGCGAAGCCTTCGCGGTTCCCAGCAACATCAGCCGGTTTAACACCCTCAAAAAGGCGCTGATGAGCAATGCAGCAAGCACCAACCCTGCCCATAAGACGACGAGCGCCATGTACATGTTCGCAGCCGACAGCTTGTGCAGTTGGGGAATGAACGCCACCGCAGTAATCGCAGTCCAACATGCAACCGATGTCGCACCTATCGTTGTGGCAAGCAGGATCTGCGGCCAGCTAAGGCTCAGTGCCAGCGGACGAACACGGCGCTGCGCCAACGGGATGAGGTAGTGCTGCAGAAGCAGCGCATTGACCGACACGATAATTGCTGCGCCCAGTTTTAAGACCAGGTGGGCCGGCAGTGCTGCAAATGTGTGCCTTGTCACGATCAGTGCAGAACCGCTCAGGAACAATAGGCACATGCCAAGGACGACGCTGGAATGAATGAGCCAGACAGTTCGCGCCGAAAGCGTAGGGCCGGGCGTGAACAGCGTCCGGACAGCAAGTCCGTCTCCGCTCAAAACGGCAGTAAGCGTTATGGCAAGGCCTGCATAGTGAATGTATTTCAGAAGGTTCTGCCAGCCGATGAATTCGACATACCCAGCAACTATTTCCAACGTGACCACCGATAATTGTAGTTGGACAGATGCAGTTGCCACCACCGCACAAATGGTGCGGCGGTGGCTCATTGCCATGTATCGCGAATGCGACTAGAGCAACATTCGATCTAACGGAATCGCCTTCAGCGTTTCATAGATCGAATAAAGTTGCTCTAGAATCAAACGTGTAGAGCATCTTTATCCGACCAGCCGATCACCAATAGTGATCGCGTATGGTCGGATGATGCTCTAGCCCGCCCCTTGTGAGAAAGGCAGGTTAGGCGACGCGCATATCGTCCGCTCCTGGCGCGTCGATCCCCAGATCCAGCTCCAGTCCCTGGGTCGCAGCGGGTTGAGTCGACTGAGTTGCGTCGGTGGCGACGGGCTGAACCATCTGCAATTCGGCCATTTCCGCCAGTTGTGCATCAACGCCCGGGCTGGAGATCTGTACGCCCAGGACTTCACCTAGCAGGTCGCCCTCGAGAAGATCGTCGATGTCGTCGGCATCTTCGGCCAGGACCAGAGTGCCGTCGTCCTGGACGGCATACGTCTCACCCGACCCGGTGAACCGGACGTGTTCAATGTCGGAAGCAAGGTCCGTCTCTCCAGCGCCGTTGGTCACCAACAGGCCGTTGTCGGACTGCGTCACGGTGTAGTCGTCGATCGTGCCATCCAGCACCATGACATCCAGGCCACGTCCGCCGTCGACAAGGTCTTCACCGGCACCGCCGTAGAGGACATCGTCGCCCGCCCCGCCATCGAGGACATCATCGTCGTCATCGCCGACCAGTACGTCGTCACCCCGGTTGCCCCGGATCTCATCTTGCCCAGCACCGCCAATGAGGATGTCATCGCCAAAGTCGCCGGCCAGAAGATCGTCGCCCTCGCCGCCTGACAACAGGTCGTCGCCATGACCGCCAGACATGTCGTCTGCGCCAGCGGTGCCCGCGATGCGGTCGTCGCCCCAACTTCCACGCATGTCGTCATCGCCGGCCGTCCCGATCAGAAGGTCGTTGTTGACGCTGGATGCATCGGAAGCGGGGTTGTCTTCGGTCGGCGTGAGAAGCTGGTCGAGCAGCGCTTCGGTCGGTTCGGGATCGGGTTGTGGCTCCTCGACCGGATCTTCGACCGGATCTTCGACCGGATCTTCGATCGGGTCCTCAACCGGGTCCTCGACCGGGTCCTCGACCGGGTCCTCAACCGGATCCTCGACTGGGTCCTCGACAGGATCTTCCGCGGGCACTTCATCGGCCGATTGCATCAACGGGGTAATCGCCTCGTCGATCTCGTCGATGGTTTCGACAATGCCGTAGGCAACGCCGGCATTGGTCGTGTAGTCGGCCTCGGTGATTTCGTTGTTGAGGACGGTGACCGTTCCCAACAAATCGAGGTTATGGGCACCCCCGCCAGCTCCCTGGTTGGAGCGCAGGTGCAGAACCGAGTCGTCGGCGGACCCATCGCCATCGGCGTCCTCCATGGTCACCTGGTAGACCTCGGTGGTGTGGCCTTCGATGGTGATTGTGTCGCCTTCGTCGCGATTGAAGTCGGTGATCGTGTCATCACCAATTCCGTCGACCCAATGGTCGTGGACGTTGTCGTTCTCGCCGGCAACACCCATCCAGTCGATCGTCCGGTCGTTATTGACATGCTTGTTGATGATGTCCTGCTTGCCGTTTATCAAGGCTTGGAACAGGAATTCGTCGGCGCCTTCACCGCCGGTCAGGACGTCATCGGCGGGCATGTTCGCTTGGCCAGGATAGAGCATGTCGGTTTCGGGATCGATCTCGCCATCCGGGTCATCGCCGTCATTGTAATTCTGGGCGATGACGGGTTCGCGGCCATCGGAGCGGCTGACGAGCACGTCGGCTCCCTCGCCGCCCGAAAGCGTATCCTCGCCATGGCCGCCGTCGAGCCGGTCGGCCCCCGAACCGCCTTCCAGCGTGTCGTCGCCATAACCGCCCATCAGGCTATCGTTGCCATCGCCGTCGTCGAGCTGATCGTTGCCGGCCCCGCCGTCGAGGCTGTCGTCACCTTCCAAGCCCGATAGCTGGTCGTCTCCGACGGGAACCGCTGGAGCCTGGGCCACTGCGCCGTCGAGCGCGCCAGGACCATTGGCGGCCAGTTCGGCGATCTGCGCGGCCGACAGAGCATCGCCCGGCGTGTTGCCGCCCCAGAACCCGACATCGGCAATCGCGCCCTCGAAGTAATGCTGCAAATCGTCATTGAGCGATAACTCGGCAACAGACCCGGTGTCGTCGGCGATCCGCGTGTTGGCTCCGATGACGAACGGCTTGTCGTTGCCGAGCGCATAGGCCCCGGTGTAGTCGCTGATGTTGGCCTCGCCATTGCCTTCCACTTCCCGGAACGCGTTGTCGGGCAACAGCACGCCGTCGAGGTAGACGGCAGCCCCTGCGGCGCCGAAGGTCACAGCCACGTGGTGCCACTGACCTTCCTGAATGACAGATTGATTGGTTTGCCAAGCGTGGTTTGTACCGTTTGCCTCGCCTTCCGACAGCCTGACCCTGAGCTGGCCGTTGCCGGCAACCGAGATGTGGAAATGCCCGCCGTCGTCGGAGTTGCGTTCGTCCTTGGCCAGAATGGTCTGGGTCCCACCAAGGTCATCGGCGCGGAACGATGCGGTGACAGTGCCATTCAGCACCTGATAGGACGCATCGTTGGCCGCATAGGCAAACGTATCCTGGCCATCGAACAATGCCGCCTGAGAGCCGTTGGGTCCTTGCGTCGTCGGAGGCCCGTCTGCTTGCAGCTCCGCCCAGCCGTTGCCGAACTTGTAGTAACCGGCATCCGAAACCTCGCGCGCGTCCTCGAACACACCACCTTGTGCCGACGAAAAGCTCCAAAACGACAACGGTGCGTCGAGCGAGGAAACCGACGCCGGCATCTCATCGCCGACCAGCGTGTCGTTGCCCTCAGTGCCGGTCAGCACATCGTCGGCGGCATCGGCGATTTCCCGGTCGCGAATGTGCTCAACGAACTGCGGTCCGGGGGTAGCGTTGAGTGCGGCGAAATCGACCTCGCCCTGGAAGGGGTTGGCGGAGGCATTGTCGTCGGGTGCCGCATCTGTAACCCCTGTCGGGTTCAAGGCTTCTTCCAGATCGGCAATGTTTTCGACAATGCCGTACGTCACGCCGGGGTCGGTCTCGATATCGGATGCTTCAACCCGGTCGCCGTGAACGATGATCCGCCCAAGCAGGTCATCGTCATGGGCGCCGCCGTTAGGCTGGTTAGAGCGCAACTGGATGATGGATTCATCGACCCCGTCGCCGTCGAGATCCTGATGAGTGACATCGACCTGCGTCGTGTGGCCGTAGACGTAGATCTGATCGCCCTCGGCCTTGTCGTAGTCGGCGATGATGTCGGTGCCGATGCTATCGATCCAATGGTCGTGAACCTCGTTGTTTTCGCCCGCGATACCGTTGCCGGACCAATCGATGTTGCCGTCGGCATCGGTATGCTTGCGTATGATGTCTTCTTTGGCATTGATCTGGGGTGTGAAGATGAAGCTGTCGGCACCGCTGCCACCGACCAGAATATCGTCGGCGACGAATGGTTGATTCGGATAGAGCTTTTTGGTTGCTGCATCGACTTCACCATCAGGGTCGTTGCCGGCGTTGACGTCCTGGGCAATGACCGTTTCACCTGCGTCGGAACGTGAAACGAGCGCGTCGTTGCCGTCTCCCCCGACGAGAAGGTCCGAGCCTCGCCCGCCTTCCAATTCGTCGTTGCCCGCTCCACCGTTCAGGCGATCGTTGCCATAGCCCCCAAAGATGGTGTCGCTGCCTTCGGCGCCATTGAGCGTGTCGTCTTGTTGCGTGCCATTCAGTGTTTCGCCGTTTGCCATGATGCTACTCCATGTCAGTCTGTGTGCATTGAATTGAGCAAAGCTTTCCCTAGCGCTGCAGCGATGTTGCGCTGAGCGTGAAAGACCTCGCTGTCTCGCGGCCGTCTTGTGTTTGTGGCTAAGGCCTGCGTTTCAGGCCCGGAATGTTAGGGGCGCCCCGGTTTTGGGGGGGCACTACTTCGATTGGTAAGAGCGTTCCATGCCGTTGGCTCCTTTCTCACCTCACCCCCAGAACGTGACTCAAGTTTCAGGCACTCACCGGTCCGCAGCGATGACGGTTGCCTCCCAGCCCTTCGGCCTCGTCCTGCTTGACGATTCCTGTCCGTGCATTCCCAGTTGATAGCGTCTTGCGTGCCGCCATCCGTCGGATGCCTCATGCGTCCCGCCGCCGAGAAATTCCTGCTCACCTGTTAGGGGCAGCGCCGTTCCCCACCATTTGCCGCGAACCTGCCGGTAGTAGTTTTCCGGCCGGTACGTCTTGGTTCCCGGTGCCAGCCGATCAATCGTGAGATTGCCCGTCGACCGGATCAGGGCATAGGCGCTGACGTGAAGATCACGCGTGCTTTTCAAAAGACCGATCCGAGCGTCGATCAACTCACGCTCCGCATCGAGCACGTCGAGCACCGAACGCCGCCCGACGCCATACTCTTCGCGCACGCCTTCAAGCGCTTTCTGACTGGCGGTAACGCCATCCTTGTCGATCCTGACGCGAGCCTTGGCCGCCTTGAATTCCGCCCAGGTCCCGCCGACGGCCTCGCCGATTTTAAGAGTGGCCGCCTCGCTCTCGCGGTCACGGCCTGCAGCAGCGTTCTTGGCTTGGCGCACTCGGGCCGACACCTCACCGCCCTGATAGAAAGGGACGCGGACTCGTCCGAGGAGGGAAAACCCGTCCCGGTCAACCGAGCGTGATGCATCATTGACGGCGCGGTCGTATCCCGCGACCAGGTGGGCTGAGGGCAGAAACTCACCGCGCACTCGCGCGACGGCTTCTCTCGCGGCCTTGCTGCGAAATCGGGACGAGGCGATGATCGGATTGTTCGCTTCCGCCAAGAGTGCTGCCTGGCGCAGCGAAGCTGGCAAATGGGCCTGTGGCAGGGCTGGCATCCGCAAGCCCCGCGGTTGAACGCGTGTAACCCGCGCGAACCGAAGTTGGCTCGTGCGCAGTTTGGCGCGGGCCTGTTCAAGTGACGACCGCGCATTCGCCGCACGCAGCTTGGATTGCTCGATATCGGTCACAGTGACCTGGCCGTGCTGAAGGCGTTCCCGGACCCCAACCAGATGGCGCTTCAACGAAGTGACGTTCTGCTTTCTGTAAAGGACGATGCCCTCGTCCCTCAGTACATCCAGATAACTCATCGCCGTTTCGAAAAGAATTTCGTTCTCCAAGGCGCGCAGATCTTCGCGAGAAGACAGGACAAGCTGTTCTGCTTCGCGTACTGCGTGCCGGGTTTGGAAGCCGTCGAATAGAGGTTGCTCGATAGATGCGCCGTAGCCGTAGGACTCATTGGCTTCCCGGCTCTGAGCGGGCGCATTCGACCGCAGCCTGGAGGCTCCATAGAACGCATCGCCAACAACGCGCGGCCGATACCCAGACAATGCTTTCGGCACACCTTCGTCGCTCGCGCGTGCTTTGAAGCGCTCGGCCTGTAGCGACGCATTGGCGTGATAGGCTGCCACCATCGTGTCGACGAGCGTTGTCGCGTTGGCAGCCACGGGCACGCCACTGAAAAAAGCCATGCATATAGAGAGGGTCAACTGCGGGCCTGGCGCGCGAAGCGCCCTCTGCCCAGTATTTCGACGACCAGCCGACAGGTCCAAGACCATGTGTGCCCCCAAGAAGCAAATCCGCATCCCTCGATCTACCAGCGATGCGCCGCTCCCTCACGCCGATGGACAAAGTTAGACGGCCAAATGTGGTCGAAGCTTGTTATCTCAGGCTATTGATATCCTTATTAGAAGTCATTTGATGGTTGTATCATTGCTGAAATTTTTGCTGTGCAATGCCACGTGCTTGTTCGTGGTTGAGCAGAGTCGGATCGCGGGCGCATTGCTTTTCCACCGGGATCGACTGTCCGTTGATGCCTTTGCGAAAGCCAACCGCATCACGGCACATCCACGCGACAATGCACTGCGTTGGGCAATTCATCGCTGGCAAGGAGCTATGACCTGGAAGGCTTGCAACGGTTACAATGGCTTCACTGTTACTGCGACTCCAACGGTGTGCTGCCCTCCCCCAAGCAGCACCCCACTGATCGGACTAACATCTGCAAAGTCGCGCCCGTGGGCAATCGAGATGTGCTCTGGCGAATTAACAAGATTGTTGGTTGGATCGAAATCGACCCAGCCTGTCGCCGGCTCCCAGGCAGAGACCCAGGCATGAGACGCATCGCTGCCCTCAAGCTTCACCTGACCCTCGGGGGGGTGGGTGAGAATGTAGCCGCTCACATAGCGTGCCGGCAGTCCGAGCGAGCGGATCGAAGCTATCATCAAGTGGGCGAAATCCTGGCAGACACCTGACTTCTGCTCCAGGACCTGCTGTACCGGAGTCGACACATCCGTGGTCGAGTTGTCGAAGCGGAATTCCTTGTAAATCCGCTCCATCAGATGGCGAGCGCTCTCCAGAAGCGGGGCCCCATCGGTAAAAGAAACCCTGGCGAAGTCGTAAAGCTCCGGCGAGGCTGCCGCATATTGTGATGCGCACGCGTATTGCGAGATTTCTGCCGGCAAGGTTTCAGCGCCGCCCGCGACACTTTCCCAAGGCACTGAGTTCTTGAACTCGGGTTTCTCCACCACCGAAACCTCTATCTCGCTAAGCGAGGTTACCGACAGCTTTGAGTGCTCTTCTTCAACAGAAATGAGAGTCATCGGATTGCCGAAATAGTCGGTTCGGTCACTGCGCCAAGCCGGTGCAGGTTCGATGATCAGGTTTTGACGCACGACCCGTTGATTGGTGATCTCTCGCGGGGCGAGATGCAGTAGGTGGTTCGACTGGATGACAGGCGACGTATATTCGTAGGACGTGCGGTGGGTGATCTGGTAATTGGGCATATATCAGCGCTGTTGGTTGAAGTGCAGCCTTTGCGGTTGCTCATCGGCAAGACTGAAGTAGTGGCGCGATACCAGTTCCGACAGCTTGGGCAATTCGCGGATAAGATCGGTGAGTAGGTTTTGTAGTGCTTGGCGCTGTCCGTTCTGGCCGACTTCGGCCAACTCTTTGACGTCAGCAAGCTGCACCTTTGTCAGAAGCTCCAGCGCCAAACGTTGTTCGGGAGCGCGAACCGCATCGTCTGAGGATTTGGGTAGCTTGCTGATATGGTCGGAAATTGTCGCAAGCTGATAGGCAAGACTGCGTGGATTCATCTCGTCGATAACGAGGAGATCGAGCACCAGGTGCAATTGCGGCGCGAACCGGTAACGCGAACGGAAGGTGATGAAGCTATCGGCCGATTGCAGTGCGAACACCATATCGTCGCCGTCAAGGTCATCGCCCTCAGACGACTCGAACAGCGCCATAAGCAAAGTTGCCAATTGCAGTGCGCGCTCAATGCGACGCCCAAGGTCCATGAATACCCAGCCACGGTTTCGGGTCATGTTCTCATGCGACATGCCTGCAAAAGCCGCGAGCCGGTCGAGTACATTCTCCGCGGCTTCGATGATGTCTATGGACTTGCCGGCAAGCGCAACCGGCAGGGCTTCCACACCAAGTGTTTCTGGTGGAAGCCTGCTGGCGACCGGGTCAATTGAAAGTCCGGTCAAAATGCGCCAACTGTCCTCCGACAATCGATCGCGGCACAATACCGCTATACTGCGAATGTTGCCGAATGTTTTCGGCAGCGCCTGAAACTTGTCGGCGCAGGTACACAGCTCGGCGATGATCGCCCAAAGCGTATCGCCGTCGTTGCTGGGTGATATTCCGCCAGCAGCAACAGAAGCTTCTTTTTCGAGGATCGCCCGCAGCGCCTTGACGGGCCGTTGACTGGAAGAAACCGCGAGTAGATCGGCAGCACTACGTTCAAGCGCTTGGCGCACGACGCGCAGTGTCCCATCTGCGCGTTCACAATACCTGCCGAGCCAGTAGAGATTGTCAGCAGCCCTGCTTTGAAGTGCCTGCGATTGGCGCTGAATTCTGGCGTCGTGTGTCGCAAGTTTCTTCAGGCTAATATTTGGCATCGAGCGGTCTTCGCCCACGACCCAGACATCGCGCGAATGTTTTTCGGTGGAAGTCAGGGCGACCGTCGAACCGTCGTCAACCGACAAGGCAAGTCCACCGGGCATTACCGAGAAACTGCCTTCGATCGAGCTGACAAAAACCCGGATTGCATAGTGTTCTGGCTTCAACCCATCCGTCGTCCAGGCTGGAGCCGTTGCAAATCCTATTGGCCGCTCCGCGACAAGCCGTGGTCCATTGAACCTGATGTCGTTTTCCAGCCCGGTCTTTTCAGACGGGGTCATTGACTTGACGCTGCGCCCTGGCGCGGCCTCTCCAGGACTGCCGGTGCCCTCTTGTGCATTATGAATGATGAATTGATCGAGATTGGCGAGAACCTCGGCTCGCGCCAAGGGATCTCCAAGCCACAGACGGGGAGTATCGGGAACGGCAAGCTCTTCGCCCAGGAACTTGTTCGCCAACGATGCCAGATAACCTGAAATTCCCCGGTTCTCAACGACTGCAGTTCCAAGCGCATTTACGATAAGATCCGGGTTCTGGCGGCAAGCCTCCACCAGCCCGATCGGCCCATCGAAACCGTCAGGCGAAAGCTCCAGCGGATCAGCCTTGTGCCCCTCGATGGCGCGCAAAAGGAGGTCAATTTTCTGCAGTCCATCGACGGTCTTCAGGTAGACGCGATTGCCGACAACGCGCAGGTCGGTGCCCTCAACCCGCTTCTGGCGCATATAGCGGGCCATGAACGAGTGCCCGACAAAACTTGATTGATTGGGACCAGGTGCCAGAACCGCCAGCATTGGATCATCAACACCTGGCCTGCTCAGGAGATCGTCCATAAGGCGCTGGTAGAACGGTGCAATTCGTAAAGCCTTCGATTGCCGGAAGAGGTTCCCGGACACCTCCGAAATCACCATGCGGTTGGCAAGCGCAAAGCCGTGGCCTGCGGGTGTTTCTGTGTGGGTATCTATGATCCGCCAGTTGCCGAGCGGATCGCGGGCAAAGTCGAGCGCCAAGAAGGTCAGATGACCGTGCGTTGGCAATACCCCGTGAACAGGACGCACGAACCCTTGATCGCTCTGCACCAAGGCTGCAGGAACCAGTCCCTCGGCGAAGACGGTCTGTGGACCATAGAGATCGGCAAGTAGATCGTTGTAGAGCCTTGCTCGTTGGATCGCGGCCTGCTCAATCAAAGACCAGGTCGATTGGTCGAAGATAAGTGGAACAAGGTCCAGTTGCCATGACCGGTGGCCATGTTGGGGATCGAAGAAATTCTCCGAGACCAGTCGCTTTACCTTCTGCGCATCAGCAAGCAGTGCCTCCGGTTTGTATCGGGTGAACCAGTCCGCGCAGACCTGCCATGCCGCCCCGGTCGATCCATCAGAGCCGACCATTTCATCGAATACGCCAGGCAAAGCTTGATAGGCCAGTTCTTGCGATGAGCGGTCAATGAAAGCGGTGTTCGTGGTATTCATATCAAGATCGGCTCCCGCTCCCAGTTGTTTTTGGGAAGGCCACATCCAATTCGAAAACCGGGACCATACCACCGTTTGAACCTATTGCGAATCGTGGGTTGTCAACGAGATTATTGCAGACCCAGGGGTTGAAATTGGTTGGACTGATGCAGAGCGGATACTCTGAAAGAGCTTGCCTGACAGTTCGTTCAGCTAAAGAGTCTCAGGTCCAGCGTCGCTGGATAATCCTGATTGCGTCTTTCCGGGGGGACCTCAAGGCGGCCTGGAGAGTGTCCCCTGGGCTCAAACCTTGCGTGTCTGCGTCCCTCTGCTTCAAAAGCATTGACGGGTACCGTGTCGAAATATTTGCCACCGGGATGGGCGACATGATAGCGGCAGCCTCCTAGCGCATGGCCGCTCCAGGTATCGATAATGTCAAACACCAACGGCGCGTGGATTCCTATTGTTGGATGCAGGCAGCTTGGCGGTTGCCAGGCCCGGTAGCGGATACCCGCGACGCCTTCGCCATTTGTCCCGGTATCTGTTAGTGGTACGCGCTGGCCGTGGCAAACAACGACATGCCGGTCAGGCACCAGCCCTGTGGCTTTCACCTGCAGTCGTTCCAGAGACGAATCGACGTAGCGTGCCATACCGCCCGCGCCAGGTTGCTCGCCCATGACGTGCCAGGGTTCGAGAGCTTGTCGCAGCTCCAGGCTGACACCCTCATAGGTCACCTTGCCAAAGAACGGGAACCGGAATTCGAAATGTGGCGCAAACCACTCTGGATCGAACTTGAAGCCATGATCGCCAAGGTCGTCGATAATCGAGATTAAATCCTGCCAAACGAAATGCGGCAGCATAAACCGGTCATGCAGGTCGGTGCCCCATCGCGTCAGACGGCCCTTGTAGGGTTTTTTCCAGAAACGTGCGATTAGCGCCCGCAGTAGAAGTTGCTGCGCAAGGCTCATGCGCGCATGCGGCGGCATTTCGAATGAGCGGAATTCGACGAGACCCAACCGGCCCGTCGAGCCGTCGGGCGAATAGAGTTTGTCGATGCAGATTTCGGCCCTGTGCGTATTGCCTGCCACATCGATGAGAAGATTGCGAAACAGTCTGTCGACCAGCCATAGCGGAATCTGCTCTTCGTGGGGGCCGGGCACCTGAGCCAGCGCGATTTCCATCTCGTAGAGGCCCTCGTGGCGTGCTTCGTCGAAACGAGGTGCCTGGCTCGTCGGCCCGATAAACAGGCCCGAGAAGAGATAGGATAACGCAGGATGGTGTTGCCAGTAGGTAATGAGGCTTGCCAGTAGGTCGGGCCGCCGCAGGAACGGGCTGTCCTGAGGAGTTTCTCCGCCGACAACTATATGGTTGCCGCCGCCGGTGCCCGAGTGACGTCCATCAACCATGAACTTGTCGGTGCCCAGGCGGCAACGGAACGCGGCTTCATAAAGCTCCTCTGTTGTGGCAACAGCTTCCCGCCAACTTGCGGACGGGTGAATGTTGACTTCGATGACCCCAGGGTCGGGCGTTACCTTTATGACGTTAAGGCGCGGATCGAACGGCGGCTCGTAGCCCTCAATGTGGACCGGCTGTTCGAGCACCTTCGCGGTTTCCTCGATTGCTCCGATGAGCGCTGCGTAATCGGCAGCGTCTTCCAGTGGCGGCATAAAGATGCACAAGTGTCCATCGCGCGGCTCCAGTGCCATGGCCGTGCGCACCGCGCCTGAAATTTCGGAATTGGCGGTTGCAGAAATTGGAGGGGCTTCCAGCGTTACGGTCCGGCGTTGCTGCAAAAGCGCTTCGCGTTCGGGCAGCGGATCGTGGCTGGTGAGCGGGTCTTGGGCTTGCACGTGTGGATAGTTGACGGGCTCCAGGTAAGGCAGGTCGGCAAGAGGCAAGCGGAAACCAACAGGTGAATCGCCTGGTACAAGGAACAATCGGCCTCTGCGCATATTCCATCGTTCAGTTGCCCATCGGCGCCCGTTGTCCTTGGTCTGCCAAACCTGGATCGGGAGCACGTACCCGGTAGCCTTGTCGAGCCCGCGCTCGAAGGCCTTGACGACGCGTTGGCGCTCCGCCTCATCCTCGAATTTATTGTCTTCGACGGTGAGATTGACTGGCAGCTTCTGTTCAACCAGTGCGAAGTAGGCAGCATCTTCGTAGGCAGCCATGCCACTGTCGCTGGGCAGTCCGAGTTGTTTGCAAAGCGTTGCAACAAACTTCTTCGTGGTGTCGATGTCGGCAGGCTTGGCTGGGTGTTCCCGGTCGATTAATTCGGGCTGTTCCCACAACGGCTGACCGTCGGCGCGCCAATAGCAGCCGAAAGCCCAACGCGGCAATTGTTCGCCAGGGTACCACTTGCCCTGACCGAAATGCATCAGACCGCCGCCGGCAAATTCGCCTGCAAGCCGCCGCATCAGGTCCTCGGCAAAGACCCGTTTTGTCGGTCCCACGGCTTCGGTATTCCATTCGCCTGCCTCCATGTCGTCGACGGCAACGAACGTCGGCTCGCCACCCATGGTGAGACGAACATCGTTGTCCTTGAGATGCCGGTCGACGTCGTCGCCGAGTTCAAGGATCTCATTCCATTGCTCTTGCGAATAAGGCTTCGTTACACGAGGCGTTTCAAGGATCCGCGTGACGCTCATTTCAAAGTCGAAATCCACCTCAGCTTCACTGTGCCCGCCCGCGATGGGGGCGGCCGACGACGGACTGGGCGTCGCGGCAAGCGGAATATGACCCTCGCTGGCAAGCAGTCCGGATGTCGGGTCAAGCCCCACCCATCCAGCACCCGGCAGGAACACTTCCGCCCAGGCATGCAGATCGGTGAAGTCAACATCTGTACCCGAGGGGCCTTCGAGCGGCTTCACGTCGGCGGTAAGTTGGATGAGGTAGCCTGAAACGAACCGCGCCGCGAGGCCCAGATTGCGCAGAATGTGAACGAGAAGCCATGACGTGTCGCGGCATGAGCCAGAACGCTTGGTCAGTGTCTCTTCGGGTTTTTGTACGCCCGGCTCCATGCGGATCAGGTAACTGATGTCTTTTTCAAGCTGCGCGTTCAGCCCGACCACAACATCCAGTGTCGATGCATCCTTGGGATATTTCAGCGATTTCAAATAGGCAGCTAGTTGCGGACCTGGAGCCTCGACGGCCAGGTAAGGTGCCAGATCTTCCTTCAGCGCGGGCTGATATGTAAACGGCCAGTCGCGGGCGTCCTCTTCAATGAAAAAATCGAACGGATTGATGACCGTCATGTCGGCAACAAGGTCGACTGTCACCGAAAACTTCCGCGTTTTCTCGTTGGCGACCATGCGCGCCAGGAAATTGCCGAACGGGTCCTGTTGCCAATTGAGAAAGTGATCCTTCGGTTCCAGCGTCAGCGAGTAGCTGACGATTCCGGTGCGGGCATGCGGTGCAGGTCGCAATCTGATCACCTGTGGGCCAAGTGTGACATCGCGGTCGTATGTGTAACTTGTCCGGTGTGTGAGAGCGACTTGGATCGACACGTAAAAATGCTCCTTGGGGTCATGAAGTCTGAGGCAAACCCTGCTGCTGAAAACGAACGCGAACGGGGATCTGTTAAACGCGCATTCGTAGATCTGCTGCGATGGCTAAGTTTGCGTTTGAGACTGCGATTGCGTTTGGTCCGAGGTTGGTTGCCTGCCGACAGCATCAGCATCGGCTTCGTTTTTGACGACCCAGTCTGGACCTTCTTTTGGCGGCTCCACATCAACGGCTACCGCATCAGAAGTGGCGTCGACTTCAAAGTAGTTGCTGCCAAGGTCCGTTGTGAGTTCAGCTAGCTGTCGCTGGATGGTATCGTTGAACCCGTGCAGATGCCCGACCAGGTCAGTATCCCCGAACGCCTGATCGACCGTAGCTTTCAACTTGGCAACCCGCTCCAACAGGGGCGTGGGAGTTGGCACACCACACACTGCTTCAAGTTCGTTGATGGCTTGTTCGGATTCGCTCAGGCAGTGTGATATCGACCGTGCAAAGCTTTGCTCAAAGATGAGAAATCGCGCCACGTTTTCTGGCTGCACCGGTCCCGACACCAGTCGACGGAATGCATGGTGGCCTCCGCAAGAGCGAAGCAGCATTGTCCAGTGCGTGAAGTCGCCGATCAACGCCCCGTCGGCTTCACCAATCTGCAATTGCGCAAAGCGCACATCGAGCAAACGGCTCATCTGATCAGCGCGTTCGATTTCCAGGCCGAGCTGGAAAAAGCGCCATCCGGCGTCGCGATATAACGTTGAGCTGGAGATGCCGAGTAGTGCATAGCAATTGATTTGGATAGCCTCGCCTGTCGCCGCCAACCGCATTTCGCTCAGGGCTGATTCGGGCAATTCCTTTACATGCCGGTAGGCCTGATTGGAGTGCATCCAGAAGTCGGTCGAGATCATTGCTCTTAGCGCGCGCGCATTCGAGCGGACAGCCTCCATAGAGCGCAATACCGAACCGGCATGTTCGGGATCGTTCAGAAAATACCGAATGACGTTTTGGCTGTTGGCTTCCCGGTAGCGCTTGTGAAAGTCATCGCTTTCATCATAAAGGGCCAGTAGCCAGCCCCAGGCTGAGCCATCCGCGCGCCCACGATCGAATGCGGTCTGCACCATGAGGATGCGTGCAAGCGACGACGCACGCTCAATGTAGCGTCCGAGCCAAAATAAACTTTCTGCCTGGCGGGCGAGTAGGTTCATTCAGTCTGGTCCCTCTTGTCGGTTTTGGTTGCAGTCCTATTGCTTTGCGACTGCGACTGCGACTGAGACTGAGACTGGGACTGAGATTCACAACCGGACTGAGACTGAGCCTGTGACATGGAGCCCGCCCCCGACTGAGACTGGGATTGAGACTGGGACTGGGACAGGTTGCCGTTCGAAGCGCCCTCGTAGAGCACCCATGTATCCTTCGTTCCGCCGCCTTGCGAAGAATTGACGATGATTGAACCCTTCCTCAACGCCACGCGGGTCAACCCGCCCGGCAATACCCAGGTTTCCTCACCTGTGACTGCAAACGGCCTCAGATCGACATGGCAGGGCGCCACGCCCTCTTCGGTCAGGGTCGGACACACCGATAGCTGCACCATGGGTTGCGCTATGAAATTTTCCGGCTTGGCTTTGATGGCCTTGCGGCAGGTAGCCAATTCTTCCTTGGTCGCTTTCGGTCCGATAACGATCCCATATCCGCCCGACTCGCCGACCGGCTTTACAACCAATTCGTCGATGTGCTTGAGCGTATACGCAAGACCGTCCGGGTCGCGGCAAGTATAAGTCTTGACGTTGTTGAGGATTGGCACTTCGCTCAGGTAGTAGTCGATAATTTTGGGCATGTAGGCGTAGACGGCCTTGTCGTCTGCAACCCCGGTGCCTGGCGCATTGGCAATGGTCACTGTCCCGGCCCGAAGGCAATCCATAATGCCTGGCACGCCAAGCATGCTATCGGGATTGAATGCCTTGGGATCGAGAAAGTCGTCGTCGACGCGGCGGTATACGACATCGACCGATTGCAGTCCCATGATGGTCTTGGCGAAAAGCCGCTTGTCATCGACGACGAGATCGCTCCCTTCCACCAAAGGAACACCCATCTCGCGGGCTAGAAAAATGTGTTCGTAGTAGGCTGAATTAAAGACGCCTGGTGATAGCAAGACGAGTTGCGGGTTGTCACAATTGGCAGGCGCCGTCTCTAGCAGTTTCTCGCGCAGCTTTTGGCCGTAGTCAGATACGTTTCGGACGTTGAAGCCCTCCAGAAGATCTGGAAAAGCACGCTGCATCAGATGCCGGTTCTCGACAACGTAGGACACTCCGGACGGTGTCCGCGCATTATCTTCGAGCACATAGAATTCGCCATCGGCACCGCGCACCAGATCGATACCTGCGATATGCACATAGGTATCGCGTGGCATCGCGACACCTTTCATTTCCGGTCGGAAATTGGAATTTCCTTCAACCAGATCGCGCGGCACGATGCCATCCTTGAGGATCTTCTGCGCGCCGTAGATGTCGCCGAGAAACAGATTGAGCGCCGCCACGCGCTGTTTCACCCCACGCTCAATTTTTTCCCATTCCGCGGAGGTGAGAACTCTTGGGATGACGTCGAAGGGAAGTGTTCGGTCGATGGCGTCGCGATCCGAATAAACCGTGAAGGTGACGCCGCGCTCGTAGAGATCGCGCAACGCATCCGCCGCACGCACGCTTAAGTCTTCGAATGGCAACTGTTCCAGACGCTTCCAGAAATCGAGCAGCCGCGGACGCTCCTCGGAGCCATCGCCCATCAGTTCGCAGTAGGAGGGTGCAGGCTTGTAGTTGCTCAGTAGTGCAGGCTGGGCCGGATCTCGGAATGCGCTGAGCTGTGCCATGGAGTTCCCTTGAATGTGTATTCACGGGAGCCAGTGTGACAGAACCCAGCGCGCACGTCCATTCTTTGCGCAACTATTTTGGGTGCCTAAAGTTTGGTCGTTTTTGACTAAAAACAAGCCATAACAATTAGTTCATCGGTGCGGCAAGCTGTCGTTCGAGCTCAATCAGAGGCCCGGCTGCCTACTGCCGTTTTCCGATCCGAAACAGGTTGTTCAAGTTCCCGCTTCTTAAAAAACGTCCGAGATAGGTCGTGCGTCACGAGGCATCGCAGGTCCAAAGTTCACCCGGCAGGTTAACGACGATGCTTGGTATGGCCTGGAACTTGGCCCTCTCAAGAATCAACTAAGCAACGTGAGCGAGCCAAGCACCGTGTGTGTTCAAACCTGTGTGCAATCATCCAAACATGCGGGCGAAGAAGCCTTTCTTCTGAGGTTGCTCAGCAACTTCAGAAGCCGCAGCCGTCATTACACCCTGCAACGTCGTGTATGTGGTAACCCATGCGGCCTTGACCTCTGGTGTAAATTCGTCACCGAGCCCCTTATCGAGCGTGTAAATCAAGGCTTCTCCAACCGGCTTATAGTGCTCGTCTTTCACCCCGTAACCGACGTGCTTGCGCCCAAGTTCCTGAACCGCCGGGATGATGGTCTCCACCTGATGCAAGTTGGAAACGGCAGTCCCCAACATGCCCATCAGCTTGTCCTTCTGCCCGCTCATGTCGTCGGGGAACATGGGGCGCACTTCGGGAGCGATCTCGAAGAGGCGGGTGTAGAAGATGTCTGCAGCCTGCGGCGCAATCGGCGCCACCTTTTTGAAGCTGTCCTGAACGAGTTTAATTTGTTCCGGCGTCATTTTGCGCTCCTGATCTTTTCTAGTTCTGCAAGTTCATGGGGAGGACACGGGGCCTCTGGAGGGTTTAGCCCCGTGTAAATCGTGTTAATTGGCCATTGGGATACGGATCACGACACCGCCCATGACATCGCCGACCTTGAAGTCTTTTCGCGGTGTGTCCTTGTGCTCGTTGTGGCAACTCGCACAGACCTTGGCGACGGCGACATCGGCATAGACTGCGGTGTAGTATTTTTTGCCGCCCAGCTCTTCCTCGCCGTAGAAGTTCTTGCCTTTGTTTTCGGCGACGAACTTCAGGCCTTCTTTTTCAACTTTGGTTCGAGGCGCGTTTTGCTTGTTGATCGGCCACATCGACAACAGCGAATAGCTGAACTTGTCGGTCTTATCGGCGACAGCCTCTGCCCCAAAGCGGAACATTTGCGCGGGAAGCGGCAGTGCCTTGTCGTCGTCGAAATGTTCAGAAGCTTTGACAACCTTTTCCTTTGCGGCCAAGCGCTGCACAACCTTCTTTGTATAGACGGTGCGGTCGGCGACCATCACCGCTATGAGCATATCGGCCACGTCCTTGTAATCGACGCCCTTTGCGGTAACCGTCGCGGCCGCCCCGGCCGTCATGACGCAGCCTGCAGCAATCGCTGAAGCCAGAATAGTCCGTGAGATTTTCGACATGATGCGATCTCCATTCGTTTCTTGTGTTGTCGTCTGGTGACTGAGGAAAATTGCGCGTTCGGTTATTTGGCTCCCTTCTCGTTCACGCGTTTCATGGTCCAGTCGATGCTTTCGATGTGGACGGAAGGTCGCCCATCGAAATTTCGCTTGATGAGTTCGCGGTCTGCGAGGGCATTTATGGAGAAGCCAAGTCCATGGCAGTTCATGCAGACAGAGCGGATCATCTTTTCGTTCGGTCGCAGGTTGGCATTCTGGTTGTGGTTGGCGACGAGAAATTCTTCGTAGCCACCTTCGTCTTCCATCCAAGCACGGGGCATGTGACAGGTCGCGCAGCTCACGCCCGTGCCCTTCTCTCCCCGACCTGAAAGTTCAGCGACAAGCAGCTTGTGGTGCGGTGAGCCCTCATATGCCTTGGTATGCTCGTCGGCGTGACATCCTGAGCAGGAAGCAACAGCGGCTTGCTTCGTATCGAAGGCGTGTGAGCTGTGGCAGCTCGTGCAAGTCAGCTCGCTGTGGGCGGCTTTGGACTGCATCGGAAGACGGGCCAGTTCCGGGCGCATCGGCGTCAGCGGCTTATCGCGGAAGAGACCGAAAAGCCCTTCGGTTTGACTGAGCATGTCTTTGGCAAGACGCATTCCGTGCTTGCCTTGCAGCCATGTCGCTGTTTCCATTTCATGGCACGTTGAGCAAACCTTGTGGCTTGGTTTGTCTGTCCAATTCGCGGCGATATCTTCTGCGGATTTGGATTCTGGCGCATGACATCCTGAGCAATTCACGCCGCCCTTTGCGTGGGAGGTGGCAAGCCATTCCGATACGATTTTGGTGTCTGTGGGCTTGTTGGCTGGAGCGTCAGAGTCGCTGGCCAATGACAACGGTTTACCTTTGGCCTCAGTCTCGATCTTTTTGGAGTTGAGTTTGACGATGGGCTTGGCTTTGACGTCTGGCTCGGCGGCATGCTTCTCGAGGAAGTCCTCATAAAGCGATGTGTTGTCGTGGTAGTTGTGGCAACCGGCTGAGGCGCAGGTTTCGAATCCAAGCCCGATGTGACTGGGCCGATTCTTCCCGACGTCCTGGTGGCAAAGCGAGCAATAATTCTGCGGTAGAGTCACGCCCATTGCGTTCGTGATTTCCGGCCGGTGCTCCGTGTGGCAAGTGATACATTTATTGGCTGCGAGCTTTTCAAGCCTGTCGGCATTGCGTGGGTCGCGGAACTTCTTCAAAGGATGAGAATCTTTTGCAGCCTTTAGCTCCGCGTCGTGACAACCGTGACATGTCTTTTCGATGTCATCCTTGCTGTTGAACGCCGAAGTGTGGCAAGCGCCGCATGCCAGCTCGATTTGATGGTGGCCGCTCGTGGTTTTGCCGATCAAAAGCTTTTCGCGGCTCGGCCCTCCGTAGAACATGCCGACCACAAGTACGCTTCCGCCGATCAACGTCAGCAGAAACCAGAGGAGCCAGAGTTGTGTTGTTTTGCTCATCGCTCCACCTCAGTAGAAATAGACTGTGAGGATGTGGACCGCGAGCAGCAGAGGCAATGGCCAGAACGATACTAGGTGAAGCCAAAACGAAGCTGACCTTAGTCCCGCTGCTGTCTGCGGCGAATTAAAAACGCGATGCTCGAATGCGGTCGCGAGACCGGCTATGGCTCCGGCTACGGCAAGCCCGAGGAAGGTCAGCATCAACCACATGTTGAGGTTTGAACCGAGCCGGAATCCGGTATGGGCAAACAATGCCACCAACGCGAGGACACCGACGATGGAATGAAAAACCCGCCAGCTTGAAAAATCCCATATGCCGAGAATTTTGATTCGCTTACGCAGCGAAAGGATTGCGGCCAAAACCGACAGTGCCAGCAGTGTGAAGCCCGTGACCTGTTTGGTGAAGCTGTCGAGATATAATAGGTCGGCAAAGTTGCGCAGTTCGATATCTGAAGCCGTCGGGACAATCGGAAGCAATAGGGTAAGAAGTGCTGTCAGCGCAGCCAATGCGGAAAGAACTGCGATTGTCTGCGATGCCTTTATGGGTTCACGAGGGGCGGGTGCGTCCAGCAACTCGCTGATGTGGATCTTGCAACTTCCACATACCGTTGATGCACCGGTGTCACGTTTCACCTCATCGAGAGACTGGGCGCCGAGCGCAATGGAGTCTCCGATTTGCCCACGCGTTACGCCAGTGCAATTGCAGACCGTCGCAGCACGGGGCCAGTCCTTGACGCTCTTTGGTTCGCTTTTCGGCCAAACCAGACCGGTTGAACGAAACCGGCGGAGTTGCCAGGAGTAGACTAGGCCGTGGGATTTGATCGTTTCTTGTAGTCGGTTCAGCTCAGTCCAGTCGCCAAGTGCAATAGCGCCGACCAACCGTCCACGCTTGAGCACCAACCTGCGATAAGTACCGGCATCCTTGTTTTCGTAGCTGAGGGTTGTGACGTCGGCGCGCTGTTCGAGTTGTTCGACATCGCCCATAGAAAAGACATCGGTGCTGACAATCTTCAGCTTGGTCGCCGGGACCGAACCCAGGTACTTGGTTTTATCGCCAGCAATGTGCTGCGCGGCTGCAATAGCCTGGTCGTATCCCGGGCCGACAAGGCCGTAGATATGCCCGTCAAATTCCGCGCACTCGCCGACGGCGTAAATATTCGGGTCGCTGGTCTGCAGAGTTGGCCCGACCTTGATGCCTCGCCCGACAGCCAATCCGACATCGCGGGCGAGTTCCATATTCGGCCGTATACCGGTGCAGATGATAGCTGTATCGCAGTCAATAGCCGCTGGCTGACTGGCGAGTTCGACACGTTCGAGCCGAGTTTCGCCCAGGAACTTCGCAACTCGCGTTCCGGTCAGTATGTGCAGACCCATGCGCTCGACGGCGGAGGCAAGAAGTTCTCCGCCGCGCGTATCCAACTGTCGCGCCATCAAGTGGGCTTCGTGCTCCACAACCCAGGTTTCAATGCCTCTGTCGCTCATGCCCCGGGCTGCTTCGAGACCTAGCAGGCCGCCCCCCACGACGACGCATCGACGTGAGCTAACCGAGCGGGCCACGAGTTGTTCAACGTCGTCAAAATTTCGGAAGGTATAGACGCCTGGAATATCAGCGCCTGGAATCGGTGGCACATAAGCGCGCGAACCCGTGGCGATAATTAACTTCGAGTAGGACCACCGGCGCCCATGCTTCGTCGTGACCATCTTGGCCGCCCGGTCAATGTCGATAATGCTGTTGTCGGAGTAAAGTGAGACTTCTCCGGGCCCTGGAAATTGGACTGGCTGCTGGACTTGGCCAAGCTGTACGTCACCACTCAGCAGCGGTGTCAATTTCACTCGGTTGTAGGGTTGCCAGCGCTCAGCGTTAAAGAGGATTGAATTTCTGTCTGCGCGCGAGAGTTCCTGCGCAGCGCGTATGCCAGCGGGGCCGCCGCCGATGATTATGACGGGATCAACTGCCGCTTCCGTCCCAGTCAAACTTTTCGAAGAGCCGAAGCGGCGGGCATTCGCGATCTGATTCTGGTTGATGGTCAGAGTCATCAAGCAACGCAACCAGCGGATTCGGAATTGATTGAAATCTGAAGCTGCATTTTCTTTGGCCTCCAATCGTTCGCGCAAAGACCCGCACGCACCGCTCAATGCGGGGCGGGTGCCTGGAGAGTTCCAGGAACAGGAATTTCGGATTGGCGGCTCTGCCAGTGATTGACCCAGCGTTGGATCAGACCGCTGGTATTGTTGGGCCAACGGCTACATGGCTAATAGCGAAAACCGTGCCAAGCTTTGAAGGTGAAAAAAGTGCATCAATCACAACATCTTATCTATCGTGTGCGCGATGATCATCTTTTGTGCATCGCAATATTTCTAATCAGAATTAGCGGTCATATGACGATAATTTGTGCGGCTGCAGTATAGATCTTGGACGTATGACCCAAGGACCGTCTCCAAGCGGGTGAAGGGGGCGGCGAGCAAGGTGGTGGAGTTGTAAAAATTGCGGAGTTTGGGGGGGATGAGTTTTTGCCACCTGGGCCGATGCTGAGCGACGACCAGCCTCGCCTTTTTCGTGAGCGCCAGGACACAATCGCCGAATGGCGTCAAACCGATTCTGCTCTTGCAAAGCTTCTTCAAACCGCAGTTGGTCAACGCGATACCGCTCAAGTGGAGAGGTTGCGTTCTCGTGCCGCTGTACTGGACGAGCAAGCCGCCGAACTGGATCGACTGATGGAGGAACAATTCCCCGAACACATGGATCTCGTCAGCTCCAAACCATTGTCCGTCGAAGAAGCGCGGATGTATCTGCGGCCCGACGAAGTTCTGGTCCAATACGTTGTTGAATTCGAGCAGTCGTTCATGTGGATCATTACCAATGAGGTCGTGCGATGGAAACGGCTGTCATTGGGCCGCAATCTGATGGGTGAGCAAGTGGCGGCGCTTCGCTGCGGGCTCGACAAGACTGCGTGGCGGGGCGAAGGCGAGAAACGTTGCCAGGAATTGCTGAAGATCAGCCTGACACACGAAGACATCGAGAATGATACGCCTTTGCCGTTCGATACCGTTCTCGCCTATGTGTTATGCGATATGATTCTATGCAATGAGATGAAGCTGCTCAAGGATGCAACTGGGGTGCCGAAACATCTGATCATCGTTGCCACTGAGCCTTTGTCACGGCTTCCGTTCCAGACCTTACCGAGCGAGCTTCCAAAGACGTCACGGTTCCCTCAAACCGCTGAAGAGTTCGCCAGAGTGAAATGGCTCGGTTTAAGCCAGCCCATCACCGTTATACCTTCGGTCGCCAGCCTCAGGGCTTTGCGTCGCGACGCGAAGAAGAGTACAGCCGCTAAGCCCTATGTGGGCTTTGGCAACCCACTCCTCAATGGGATAGTTGATGGTCGCCATGCGAACACGAACGTACAAATACAAGCTTGGACGAAAGAACTCCAATCGTGTGTGGCGCCGAAAATCAAACAGCTTTGCAGTTGGGTGAAAACCAGGAGTGTGAGCGGCCCGCCGGTGAAGGCCAGTGTCCTGCAACAATGGAGACCGCTGCCACAGACGGCGTGCGAATTGTGTGCCATCGGATCATTATGGCTTCCGCCTGATGAACTGAGCCGGGAGGTCAGGCTGGGGAGCTTGGCAACCGAAAAGCTGGTCAAACAGCTAGGGGCGATTTCCGCGAAAACAGGCCGCTCTCAGTTGCAGGATTATCGGGTCGTCCACTTTGCCACCCACGGCGTCGTCGCAAATGAGGGGATGGGTCTCTCCGAGCCTGGTCTTGTCATGACGCCGCCTGCGGAAGGTGCCGAAACTGATGAGGATGACGGATATCTCTCGGCATCAGAGATCACCGGTCTGAAGCTTGATGCGGATTTGGTAATTCTTTCGGCCTGTAACACGGCGTCGGGCACGCTTCGCTCGAAGGAAGCGCTGTCGGGTCTGGCGCGTGCGTTTTTCTACGCCGGCGCCCGGGCGATTCTTGTCTCACATTGGGAGGTCTATACAAATGCTGCAGTCGAGCTGACAACGCGCACTATGGGGCATTTGTCGAGCCGGTCGAACTCCCGGCGCGCAGAAGCGATGCGCAGTGCGATTGCGGGAATCATCAAGGATGCAGCCAACGACAACGATGCATTCCGTCTCCACCCTTCCTATTGGGGAGCGTTTTCCGTCGTCGGGGAAGGTTGGAGGTAGTAAGACCGGGCTGGGCAGAAATTCCAGGTTCTTGATGCCGGTTCCCCAAGAGGGATAAGTCTGCGTCAGCGATTCATTGGATTTGGTCAACGACGAAATTCGTCGGCCATCAGACCCCAGGCGGGTGGTTAGGTTATTTGTTTCATTATGAAATTTTGGTTGCGGGGGCAGGATTTGAACCTACGACCTTCAGGTTATGAGCCTGTTCTCTGTTGGATTTGGCCGGACTGCTTTGGATCAACTTATCTATAGAAACACCAGTTTTATCAATTGTTTTTCGTGAATGGTTGGTCCAAAATTGTCCAGCAGTCTCTTGTGCCATCCACCCATTTTGCGTACCAATTCCGTACCAGTATTGCCAAAGGTACGCAGGCCATGCCGACAGTCAAGCTCACGGATACCTTCATCAAAGGGTGCAAGTGCAACGCCGGCGTCGCGCTCGTGGAATTCCGAGACACGGACGCTCGCGGCCTCGAATTGCGAGTGTCAGCCAAGGGCAAAAAGACGTGGCGGCTGCACTACACGCGGCGCTCCGACGGTAAACGTCGGGCCGTTGGGCTGGGGACATATCCCGACTTGTCGCTCAAGGAGGCCCGAGCCAAGGCCCGCGGCATGCAGGGTACGATCGAAAATGCAGAGGTCCGGGCCGATCCTGCGGCAAGAGTCCTGGCCAATCGCGGGGCCGAGACTTTTGCCGAGATCGCCGAAGTCTGGATGGAGCGCCACGCGGTCCCCAATAAGGGTGCGCGGACGATTAGCGATGACCGCTCGATGTTGCGCATGCACATCCTTCCGGAAATCGGTGCCATGAAGGCGGTCGAGATCACGAAGCGAGATATCATTCGGTTGCTCGATGAGGTCGCTGCAAAGTTGGATGCTCGGACCGGTGACGGCGACAGCGGAAGAAGAATGACTCATCGGCCAAATCGTGTCTTTGAGTTGGTCCGTTCAATTTTCCGATGGGCGGTTGGTCGCGATCTGGTCCAGGTTGATCCGACTTGGGGGCTTCAACCGCCGATCAAAAAGGAGCAAGAGCGCGAACGGAATTTGTCACTGGATGAGATCAAGACGCTCTGGGCGGCGCTTAACAGTACACCGGCCAAGCGTCGCGTCGCCAAGGATTTGCCGCGTGGGACCGCGGTCGTCGGCGTGGCCGATCTTCGCATGACGCGGGCGATAGCTATTGCGTTGAAATTGGCATTAGTCACAGGACAGCGTATCAGCGAAATTTCCGGCATCCACAAGAACGAATTCGATTTCACGCCCGGAGCTGCTGTCTGGACAATCCCTGGCACTCGAACGAAGAATAAGAAGCGGAATCGTGTGCCGCTGGCGTCATTTGCGCTGCAAGTCATCGCAGAAGCCGATATGCTATCAGGCGGCAGCGAGTGGCTGTTTCCGAGCCCGACTGGGGAAGGGCCAATCCGCGCCGATGCCGCCACGAAGGCGGTGGCTAGGTCTTCGGAAGCGCTTGGCATACATGATTTTCGCTTGCACGATTTGCGACGCACAGCGGCGTCGCGAATGGCGGAAATGCAGATTTCTCCTCACACGATTTCCTTGATCCTGAACCACGCCAGCGCGCGCAAAGGAACGGTTACCAGCGCAGTTTATATTCAGTACAGTTACGACAAAGAGAAGCGCGAAGCACTCGAACGGTGGGGGCAGCTGCTAAATAGAACTGTAGGCTGACATGGCGGTTCGCTCGCTCGGATCGCTAGATTATTGTCTTTGCGAAAATCTAGGTTTGGGTTCGAGTCGGGCCTGAGGCGGCCAATCTATCGATTTGACTGTCGGACGCGTTCACTACGCGTTCGGCGCACCCCCCCCCCCGGGGTGGCGGGCGATTGGACCCGTCCAATCAGGTCTGCGACACGTCCGGTCGCGTTATGGACGCGTCCGATCCGCCAGCGACGCGTCCGACCAGAACTGCGAGACGTCGGATAATGTTGCGGACGCGTCCAGCACGCGTCTTCCCGGCTATTGGACACGTCCGGTCTCGGCAGAACAGGTCCGGCGCTCAATCGGCTCGGCTGGGCATGCATCGTGTTGGGCGGTTAGCCAGGTTCCTAGCGCCCCTTGTCCAGCTTCTCGTGCGCCGCTTTTACGGCCCACTCGAACGCTTCGACGACGTTGACGTCCAGTCGGTCAGCAAGTCTATGCAACTCGCGTTTTGTCTGATCGGTCGTGCGAAGCCCAACTTGCACTTGTCGTGGTCCCTTGCGGCGTGCGCGCTTTTCGACCACGGCCGCCGCAGCCCGTTCTTCTGCGCGCCGGTCCGAATGAGCTTCGCGGGCAGCGCGAAGCTTGTCTCCGAATCTGCCGGATGTCTTGTCACTTGCCATTGAGCACTCCTTCGACGGCGCGCCAGAGAGCGGCGATTTCGACCTTTGCGGGCTTCGATCTCAACTCTTGCACCGCCTTACCGTCGAGCATCGCGGTTGGATAGAGGTGGCGGTCCTCAATCACGATCGGCGATCCACCCCCATGGGACTCGATTTCGGCGATGGCCTCGGCAACCAGCGGGTTCTTCTTCGCGGCCCGGTTCACAACGCGGACGACGCGGCTTTGGGCGTGATTGTCTGCGATGAGCTGATTGACGGCATCCGAAGACAGGATATCGAACGGTCCAGGCTGCAGCGGGATCACTACGCATCCGCTTGCGTCGATGGCCTTATCGATCCGATCCAATGGCCCATTGGGTGTGTCGACGATCATCACAGCGTCGCCAGTGTCGCCAACCTTTCGAACCGCAGCAGCAATTGTGGGGGCATCTCGAATCAGTTGTGGGTTCGCCGGTCCGCCACGCATGCGCCACCACGCGGCGAAGCTGCCCTGTGGATCGAGATCGAGCAGATACACACGTTCATGCGAAGCCATCGCTTCGACCGCGAGGCAGCATGCAAGCGTCGACTTGCCCGATCCGCCCTTGGTGCTCGCCATCGTGACGATTTTCATCGGCTTCGCCATCCATATATCAACATTTCTAGACGTCTACCTAGATCAAATTGCGTCGTCAACATAAGGCATTCTTGTCTCTCAACTCTCGCCCATGTTATACTTTGGCTAGCCATTTGAATAGACATGATAGTATGCAACAAAACATGCAGTAAGGAATCGACTGCCATGCAGTACCTCAGAACGATCCCAGCAATGGTGATCGCCCTCGCATTGGCGGGCGTTTCCATTGCATGCAACTACCGGTTCGGGCTTACGCTCGCACCGGGTCTGGACGGCACCATCTATGCAGTACTTGGCGCAGTAGCGGATGCACTCAAAGCCCTCCTGCCTATCCTGATCGTCGCTGCTTGGCGACATCGGGAACCGGTGCGCGTTGTTGTTGGAACCGCGACCTTCGTTGTTCTTGCAACCTACAGCCTGACCTCGGCTTTCGGCCTCTATGCAACCAGCCGTTCGACATCAGTGAGCGACGTGGAGATCGTCAAGGTCGAGGATCAACGATTGGCCTCGGAGATCGAGTCTGTGCGGCGTGACCTTGATGCCCTCGGCATCAACACGCCGCCAGCCGCCATCGCTGCACAAATCGCAGCGGCGAAACACAATCGCCGTTGGGAAACATCGAAGGGTTGCTCTGACGCGACGGCGGAAGCGTCCCGCGCACTGTGCTCGGAGATCGCAAGCCTTGAGGCATCGCTTGCAACTGCGCAGCGTTCTTCCAAGCTTCGCGAACGCCTGCAGGTGCTCCAGTCGGAGCGTAACGGCATCGATGTTTCGAAGGTCGTCAAGGCCGCCGATCCACAATCGGAGGCGTTGGCGAGACTGACGGGCGCCACGCAAGCCGACGTTCGGCTCGGCCTCGCGGTGCTGATTGCGGTCCTGATCGAGCTTGGCAGCGGCTTCGGCCTTTTCCTCGCAACGTCGGGGACGCGCAAGCCGGAATCCCAACCGGCCAAGGTCGAACCCGTTCGGGTCGAGGTCGTCGCGCCTGTAGCGGCGGCACAACCGGTCGCATCGGTTGCCGTTGATCCGGTTGGCGGTGTCGAGGTTTCGGATTGGATCGATGCCCGGGTGCATCGTTCCATTGGGGGCCGTACGCAGGCCGCGGATTTGTATGACGATTACTGCGGGTGGGTGAGAGATCAGGGGGGCGAACCGCTTCCGCAACCGGCATTCGGCCGGGAACTGACGGCGGCGGGCCTTGCGCGTGAGCGAGCGGGCGGCAAATCGTGGTTGGTGGACTATGCGGTCGGCAATCGTCCAACGCTTCGGATCGTCCAGTAAGGCGATCCGCAGAACGGCCCTTGATGGTGTTAGGAGCACCGCGAGGGCTTGTAGGTCCAACGGGATGAGCTGAATGACGGCGGCTACCAAGTGCTAAGCGGAAGCAACGTGAGGCGGCTCGGATCGACGCGATTGACCTGAGCCCCGACTTCCATCCAGTCAGATTGAGAGTCCTGGGGTGAAATCTTGCCCTTTGCTTGTCGGTGCGGCAAGGGCGAGGTGTCGTGTCCGGAACGCCTCCGGTGTCTGATTGGCGAGCACGGAATGCGGTCGCACGGTGTTATAGTCAGCCTGCCATTAGCTGAGCAGTAACCGAGCCTCGGTGGAAGATGCCCCATAAGCCGACAGCATATGCTCTCAATGAGCTATCCGGCCTTGGGCCCAAAAGAGCAATTGTGACCTAGTGGCGTGAGAATACCAGTATGGCGTTTTCTGAATGCAAAACACGCAAACCTCACTATGGGTTCGCAAGGACTCGCCGCGAGCGGTCAAAGATCGCGTGTGGCGATCAAGCAACGCTAAGCTTGGGTTGGTGAAAAACTCAACTAGCCGCGCTTGCTGTCCGTGAAATGATCGGCGTCACCTGAAGACAGTATTCGGTTCTGAGTTTTCACGGCAGTTGTTCCGGCGTGGTAGCGTATCATGAATTTCCGCACATCCAAGTTTATTGGCCCTATCGTTTTCTGCCTAATAGCCGGAACTGCGGACCTTAATCGCGCGCGCGCGCAGGGCCTCAGCGGTCTCGGGGATTTGCCGGGGGGCGGCTCTCGCAGTTTCGCGTTCGGTGTCAGTGACGACGGCTCTGTCGTAGTTGGACAAGCCGCCAGTAGCAATGGATTCGAGGCATTCCGCTGGACCTCGGGCGGGGGAATGGTCGGCCTTGGGGATTTGCCCGGAGGCTTTTTTCGCAGTTCAGCGCTCGGCGTCAGCGCCAACGGCTCTGTCGTAGTCGGACAAAGCCGCAGTGCTAGTGGCTACGAGGCGTTCCGCTGGACATCGGGCGGCGGAATGGTCGGCCTAGGGGATTTGCCTGGAGGCTCTTATTACAGTTCAGCGCTCGCCGTCAGTGCGGACGGATCGGTCGTGATCGGAGAAGGCCGCAGTGCTCATGGCCCTGAGGCCTTCCGCTGGACCTCGGGCGGGGGAATGGTCGGCCTTGGGGATTTGCCCGGAGGCTTTTTTGGTAGCACCGCATATGGCGTCAGCAGCGACGGCTCGATAGTGGTCGGATTTGGAACTAGTGCTCACGGCCATGAGGCATTCCGCTGGACTTCGGGCGGGGGAATGGTCGGACTCGGGGATTTGCCGGGAGGCGCTTTTCTGAGCTACGCATACGGCGTCAGTGCCGACGGCTCGGTCGTGGTCGGAGAAGGAATAAGCGCCAATGGTACTGAAGCCTTTCGCTGGACCTCGGGCGGCGGCATGATCGGCCTTGGAGATCTGCCTGGGGGCTCTTTCGTCAGCATTGCCTACGGCGTCAATGCCGACGGGACGGTCGTGGTCGGGCAAGGAAATAGCACCAGTGGCTTCGAGGCATTCTACTGGACAACATCCGATGGTATGAAATCGTTGGCTCAGGTTCTATCGGATGACGGCGTCAGCGTTGCCGGGATCAAGCTGGCATCAGCACGGGCCGTATCGGATGACGGGCTTGTCGTCGTCGGCGAAGGTTACTTTGGCAGCGGTATTGAAGCGTTCATCGCCCGATTGGCTGCCCCCGATAAAGGAGCACCCACCGGCCTCATCACGCTGACCGAATTGGGCAATTCGATTTCACAGATGAGCGTCGTTATCGAGGGGGCCAACACCGGCAACTTCTTCGGGCTCGGCTCGCTGGCGATGGTCGGCACCAATTTCAATTTTGCTTCGCTGGGTTCCCAGCCTGCAACTTCACCTTTCCAGCCGCCTTCCGGCCTAGGTGCTCGATCGCGGGACAGCGACAGCTATGGCGGGGGGGCTGCGGAGACATTTGCGCGCCAACCCGGACAAGGCTTCGGCTTCGTCATGGGCTCTCTGTTCGGCCAAACCGAAGATGAGTTCGACGCCCGCCGCGGCAGCGGCGTCACCGGTCTCGCCGTCAACCTATTTTCGGATATCACCATCGGCGCCGGCGTAATGGTTTCATCAAGCAATGCCGATCTCCCATCGCGTGGCTCCTACCACCTGCGCTCGCTCGGCGGCAGTGCGTTCATTAGCTACCGTCCGCGCGGCACGGGCCTGCAGTTTGTCGCCGCCGGCCTTGCCCGCCAGCTCGATCTCGAGGTTGATCGCGGTTACCTCAACGGCGCGAGCCCCGACTTCTCGCACGGCGAAACGGATGGCACCGCGTGGGGCGGGCTGATCCGAATCGGCTATCAGCTTCCCTTCATCGCTGCCTCGACGGTGACGCCGTTCGCTGAATTCGCCATCGCGCATTCCGAGTTCGATGCCTACGCAGAGACCGGCGGTGCGTTCCCGGTCTCGTTCAATGAAAGCTCGCAGACCAACCGCCGCGTGCGCGTTGGGGCGGAGGTCCGTGCGCCTCTGACGTCCGATATCGAAGGCTGGGCGTGGCTTGCCTGGAACCACCGCCTCGACAGCTATGCTGCCCAAGTCGCTGGTCAAGTGCAGGGTCTGTTTGCGTTCGATCTGCCCGGCACGGAATTCTCCGGTAACGGTGGAGACGGCGGCGTCGGAGCAACGTGGCAGTTCGCTCCCGGCATGGAGATGCTGGCCAGCGTCGGTGCCAGCTTCGGATCGGATGTGGAGCCCGAAATCAACGGCCGGCTCGGTGCCAGCATCCAGCTCGGTTCGTTGTTCTAGAGGCTGTGATCTGACGGCGGCGTGCAAGACCGCAAAGTGTCCGATCCACAGTTCGGCATCCGAACTTCGACTGACGCGGTAGGGCCGAAAGCAGTCGACAGCACCGGTATCCGGTGTCGGCATGATGCACTGAAACGATTTTTGCGTCGATAACCAAAGGCTTGATATGCGTGGAAAGCACATGCGATCAGATGATCCGGGTCTGACTTGTGGCGCATGATGTCGGTTAAGCCAGTGCATGCGAATGTCAGCACTCGAGTGTATCGCGTCGAGTTCGCACGATGTTCTCTCGACTTTCCGCTATCGAAGGTAGACCGTCCGTCGCTGCGGCGCTACCAAACCGTTGAATGACCCACTACAGACGAAGTGCCGGTGATCAACACAATTGTTGCATGCGACGATGGCAGGCACCGTGACCCGGTGTGCGCTGCAATAAACGGCGATGTGACAACAAAAATGCTGAATGTCCGGTCTACCCCCAGGCGCGTTCAGGCATCGATTTCACTGAGGGCCAACTGCGGAAAAAGCAGAGCGGGGACGATCAGTTGGGGTGTGCTCCTTTTGCAAGGCGCACGTTCTGAAAAACTCAAGTTCCGAGCCTCGGAAACGTCAATCTAACATCCTGTATCAACTCGTAAATGCCTGCTTGCTCGATACGCTTTAACAACTCGCGCCGTGTTGTTTGAAACTGCAGGACCGCCTCGACCTCTTCTGCCCCCCAAATGGGCAGATCAAGAAAAGCAAAGCTGTCTCGCCCCCAGAAGATCAGCTCTAAATCTGACACTCTTTGCCGATACCGCCTGCGCTCCTCGATATATTCCTGAGAAAATTTATCGCCCCCGTCAAAATTCATAGCCATTTGAGAAAAGGCCTTTCCGTCCAACAGCGGGTCTTCATAGATGTTCTCACTAGAGACAGGCGCGCCTGACACGTAAACGTAGGGAGCCACTCCCTCAAATAGTCGTCCATCGTAGCTCTGATTGCGGTACTCTACTAGTTCACGCAGATCAAGGATTTGCCGATTCCTCATCTGTTCATCGTGGCCATATAGACACCATACGACCTGATCTCTCGTGGGCACCCATCTTAGCCTGCAATCAACTTCGAAATGATCGCGAACGCCACTGCCCGGACCACCACCAATAAATTTGTCTTCTACCCAAAACGAGACAAGCAAAGGATGAATAACCTTTCCCAAAAATTCCCCTTTCCACGTTAGGGGCACCACGCATCCGTCCAGTACTTTCTCAACTGTTGATGCTACTTCATTTGCAATAAGTTTATCGCAACCATGCCCAGAAATTGCATGCCGTAGAAGCGACCAAAGTACAGCTCTCTCCACTCGCCTCTTCGTTGCATACATTACCGGCTCAATATGATGATAAGTTTCCTCAGGGAAATCTGACCATCCAGAAAACAGCTCAACTTTTGCTTCTGTCCACACCCCATTAAGGTCGGAACATGCCGACCTAAATCCTTGACCAGTCCAAGCCCCCATCACTGCAATTGGATCCGCGAATTCCTTTCGCAGCTTACCGGAGGCGAATCTGGCGTCACTATTGAGGTAATCGTACAACTCAATCATGTTGATTGCAGTGTATAGGTCAGTAATATTTACTCGGCGCCGATAAAGCTCAGCAGCTTGGAACTGTGAAAAGAAACTGAGAACCCCTACCGCCCCCTTTCCATCAGGCTTTGGAAACCAAACTCCTACTATGAAAAGCTTGTCGAAGGAGCGGACTCTGGACTGAATATTTTCCGGTTCCTCACCACAGAAATTATTTTTCTTAATGCAGCAGGTCATTATGGTAGAAGCCGTGTAGCTGAAAAAGAGAGTTTCGCCATCAACCCCAAAATTATCGTTTATCCAATTCATTTCGAAGGGTGCCAACGTACTGGCTATTGCATTCTGCCAGTTTGGTGTTGGCACGCTCCCTTCGACAGCCACCAAGAATTCAGGCTTGTTCACTGGATCATTGCTCAGCAACGAGACTAGTCGACGGAAAGAATCCTGGCGGCTTGTTGCGTTGACAAACACCGACCTATCGATATCGAACTTGGGGGCCCGAGCAGCCGCAGAATCTTGGGGATCGGGCCATCGAATTATGTTCTTCCACTCTAAGGCCCAGCAATAGCCATCACCATCAGTGCGACCCCGATGATCACTACTGTCCGGTTCGATTATTATGGACAAAGGGCATGGCATTGATTCTTCTATGACTCGAGGGCTTGGCGGCAACTCGGGACACGAAAGGGGATCAACACCATGCGGCACGAAAATAGCCTGATGCACGATCTATTGA
>JAHZKP010000026.1 GCA_022600345.1 Alphaproteobacteria bacterium
AACCGACGAGCAAATTCATCCCCAGACATACCCACAAGACAACCTTCTCACTGATCCCAATGATCAGATCAAATCTATGTCTTGGCTCCTCAACAAGGCGGTCTTCACCGGAGGCTTACGATTTGTTTGAAGGCATGAATTGTGTTTTACTGCTATATTCCTCAACAGGCGCAAGCGTTTGGGCCAAGTATCCCCGTAATCGAACGTCTGGCTTGATGCGGTTATTTGTGTCGGTTGATTTAGACTAATTTCGCCCAGAAGAAGTTCTATTCCCTCGTGCGTTTGCGTATAATTCAGCATTAGGCTTTCCTGGGACAGATAGGTTTGCCGAATATATTGCGTCGAAGATATACGTGGCAGGACGGGCGCAAATGATATCGCTGCATGGGCGGGAATATTCTTGCGTATCGATTTGATGAGTACCGGGGCACCGTTGATGATCGGGCTAAGTTGAAAGAAAACTATTCTTCCTGTCGGGGCTACATGTCGTAGCGCAGTCTGAATCCATTCGAAACACACGTCGTATCCATGGATGCCGCCATCGGCGTAAAAGGGCATTCGCGTGTCTGGGTGAGTGGGGTGATGAGGTGGATTCATGATTATGCAGTCGAAACTTTCGGGGGAAAACATTTCCTCCGAATATGTGCCCAGAACAAAATTGCATTTAAGATTGTTTTGGGCTGCACTATGACGCCCTGAATTGATGGCACGGCTAGATTTGTCAATTCCAGTCGCATCGGCACCATGCGAAGCGGCATAAAGGGCTATAGCTCCTGAACCCGTGCCAACGTCGAGAACACGCTCTCGCGGTTGAACATTGCAATAGTCGCAAATTATATCTTGCTCCCCAGCAACAATTGGAAGCACACCGTTGAGACATGAGTAATCCCACTGGTCGACCTGGAGACGAAGGCCTCGAAAGGTCTGAGAATTCGGTGCGATATCGTCTGTTTCCATGATGGTATCAATCACTATCTAGAAGGCTGGCTGCGTCCCAATTCCAAGACGCTTTCAGGTTGGTACCAACTCGTACGCACGCAAGCGTCGACGGATCGGTCGGGAGGAGCAGCGCCAGATTGTTTGAATTGTCTGGCCTGGCCAACGATACTCTCATATGCGTACGATCAAGGGCTGCCGCCACCACTAAACCAGACATATGCCCTGTCGCGACTTCATCTATAATGGCGTGTGTCTGCTTGATTGGAACCGCCAGGATTCTCGATGGAGGGGGGGTATCGGTCAAAAGACCCTGCAGGCGGCGTTCAGCGGACTCAGATAGCCAAGATCCCGCCAATAAGTCTTCCGGGCGCCAGAGGTTATGGCCTTGTGTAATACGTGCCACCGATTCCGCGCTGGGGTTCTCAATGAGGTCACGCGGGGCGCCTGCTTGAACGATTTGTCCTGAGTGTAGAACAGCCGCAGTTTCAGCAAGGACAAGGGAATCGTCAAAGTCGTGCGTTATAAGCAAACAGGCGGCGGAAGTCGCACGAACATATTCAATGACTAGTTGTTGCATATTGAGCTTTGTTTCGACGTCAACAGACGCAAAGGGTTCATCCAAGATCAATAGATCAGATCGTACGGCCATGGCGCGAATAAAGGCTAGGCGACGTAGTTCTCCGCCGCTGAGTTGTGTTGGGGCAGCGTCAAGACGATGATCAAGGCCCAATCGCTCGGCGAGTGCAACAATGGCATGTTCATCAGAAAAACGTGGCCGCGTCGACGAGTGGATTAGAGCTAGCTGGTCTCCAACATTTAATGTGTTCCAATGAGCAAGATCCTGAGGCATCAATGACAGTGTCGGGCGTCGCTTGCTTCCGTGCTTGCCGACAAAATTAATGGTACCATTATCGGCCCTAATGAAACCGGCTAGTATTGCACAGAGCGTCGTTTTGCCGGCGCCGCTTCTGCCAAAAAGTGACGTTATGGAATTCTGCCTCAACGTAAGCGTCGCTTCACGCAAAACCGGCTGCCGATCAAAGCTCTTGGAAACCTCTGAAATTTGAACTTTGCCGCTCATCGATTTGACCTCGCAAAGTAGCGGCTTTGAAGCCCCAACACAAACAGAACTGTAACGATCGGTACTGTGACAAATATTGTTCCAATAACGTTCATTTGGGGAGTGCCGCCGGACTTCGCCGCAGCCTTTAGCATTACAGGAACTGTCTCATAAGATCCAAGCGTGAGTTCAGAGAATTGTGTTTCGGTCCACAGCACGCCAAGCGATATAAGGATTCCGAGCACCGTTCCCTGTATTAGTGGACGCCGCAAAAGCGTTGCAAGCGCCTTTCCTGGAGGGACCGCCAACAGCTCAGCGAGGGCTATATCTGCACGTGTGATGGTTCTGAGGCGTGAAAAGCAACAGAAACTAATAATTGGGGCAACCAGTAGGACGTGATAGAAAAAGGTGATGTGTGGCCCCAGACTAATTCCAATATTTTTACTTATCAGGCCGATTGAAAGGCCTAGGGCAAGCGGATTGCATATCCATGGCAAAAACCAAATCACGAGATGTGCTTGATGAAAGCGCATATCGAGGTTTTTTCGCCAAGCGATGGTTGCCGTGGCGATTCCTAGTGGAATGGCTAGTGAGAGCACAACGATCGTTCCTGTGAGTGTATGCGCTACGGCCAGCATGGCTCTGGAGTTCTGCCACGTGTCCCCCCACCACCGGAGACTGCCCCACTCAGCCGTTGAGGTGAAGAATTCTGATGCTGAAAAGGAAGCCACGAGGATCCCGACTAAAGGTAAGTACAGCACACTCAGAACAGCGGCGAGAGACAGACTAACGAATCCAACGAAAGACTTTTTTGAATCTGTGTGGCGTTGCGAGGGCCGGTGCTGACTAAAGAAATAATTGGCCACGACAATGAGAAGTGACGTCAACACCGCTATCGCGGTGGCGTGGGCAGCAATCTCTGACCACGCTTGGACAGAGAAGCGGCTTGCCATGTCGTCAATGTGAAAATAGACACTGCCGCGAAAAAGCGAGGTTACTGTAGAGAAATCCATGAGTGTTGCGATGCTAGCAAATGCTGCACCGGACAATAGGCCCACTAAGACGGGCCACCCGACCAGGCGACTAAATGCGAGCCATCTAGATGTGCCCATTATTCTTGCGAGGTGCAAGTCGGCTAGAGACATGTCCTGAATGCGAAAATAAATTGCGATCGCTGCAAACGGCGCTGCAATCGAGACCATGGCGGGGAGGGCGAACCAGGACACATCCGTCGTCCCAAGGAGAACAGAAGCGGCTCTCCACCCCTCACTGCGAAGAGGAGATGCGAGGTAACTTGGAAGCAGGGTAGTAGCAAAAATGATGACTGTTAGCCGGGGCCTAAGCACTACAGCTACAGCGACAACAAGTCCGGCAAGTGACGAAACAATCGCGCCTGTCGCAATAGTGAGAAGTGTGTTTGTGTAACCCTGCAACGGCAAACCGTGCAAAAGGCGTCGATAGTTGTCAAAGGTCCAGCCATGTGGCGAATCTAGAAAAATCCAGTATTTCAAGCTCAAGAGGCCTACGAAGAACAATGGTACTGCTACAAAGAGTAGTTGGAGTATCACCAGAGGGTCGGGCATGTTAGCCGTGACGCGACCTGGCCGAATGACTTGAAACAGTTTCATCCCTCCAATGCGGAATTGATTACCAAATGATCGATCTTTGCGATTGTGTTGTTTCATTTTCACTTCAGTTCTTGATGTAATTTTAACACGAATCGCTGGTGTCTACTAGGTTGCGAATCAGGTTGCATTCAATGGAATCGTGAACGTCCCTTTTTCGCGGACGGACGCTGACATTGATGGCGATCAGACCGTGGATACGCGGCTCGTCTCTTCGTAAACTGTAAGTCTATTTGACGTCGCAGTAGCCATCGTTCCTGCTGAAGCGCTCGTCGCTCTAGTAACTGGCGACGGATCAGTGTTTCTCTTTCTTGTGCGTGAGCTCGCAGTTGCTGCATTGCCGCCTGTTCGATCTGCCCTTTGATTTTCCGGTACTGGCCAGTCAGTCGGAACCAAAGCGCCTTGAGCCCGGTAGGTAGTGCATCGGCATGGTGACGGATTGTGTCGATGCGCTGGATTTCATGGGCGTTTTCCAATGCACTGCGATCCTCGCGTTGTTGCTGGCGCATTCCATTTAGGCGTGTGAGGAATTCTCCTTCGGCCTTTTCCAGCGCTTCGGATTGCTCATCAATTTTCTGCTGGAGATCGGGATCAACCTTTCGTGCAAGGATCGACTTTGCTTCGTCAACGGTCGGCAGATTGTCAGGCTGGCCCAGCATCTCCCGTACGGCTTTTGTACGAATACCAGCCCAGCGACTTACCGCATAGACATTGCCTTCCCAATCGACGGCGACATGACCGCGCCGGTCGCCCTTTGCCAGAACGAGACCGTTTTGTTCCAGCGCCTGCCGAAAGGACTTCACGTTATCGGACCTGTTCCAACAATCCTGGATGAGGGACTTTATGACCTTCGGATCTGTTTTTGTCCGTTTGGCTTGCTGACACTCTGCCAGAGAGTAGTTCAGAGGAGCCCGATCCTTGTTATTCATCAGACCCTTCGGCATCTTCCAGCCGTGGTGTCGGTAGAGTTCACGGCTGACGTCTTGAAGCTTCCGCTTGAAGTGAGCCATGTTGATGGCGCGCATATTCTGCATGTCCACGCGCGAATACACGGCATGCAGGTGCCGCCGACCTTCCTTTTCATGAAAGACTGTCGCTCTCGGTTGTTCGGCCAAGCCCAACTTCTTCTCCAGCCGCTCGAGAGCGTCCTCGAAATCTTGCACCGTGACCTTCGCTTTCTCGGGCGGGTTTAAGCTGACCGAGAAAACATGTTGCTTGAGCCGCTTGCAACCTTTTCGGATCGCCTCTGCCTCTTTCATGGCACCGTGGAGATTGTCTGCGATGAAACCTCTCAACTCGTAAAGCGTGACGTGGTCGTTGTCCCTGAGGTTCATTAGGTGATTGGCCAGGGCGATGGCCCCAGACCTTTGTGACGCTTTGATAATCACGGTCAGCTCGCCTTTAGGCCAAGAGCCGTTATCAACTCCTGACGCATCGTGCAGACATGGAAATAGGCCTCGTTCAGATCGTCGAGAGTATGCTGGTCGACCAAGAGGGCGCCCGCGTTAGCTGCCTTGCTGAGCTGATTGAGATTGTTTGCGATTTTACTGTGACCGAGGAGAGCCAGCACTTGGGCCAAGGCTTCGTGATCCTTGATGGGCGCACGCTTTGACGACTTCCGAGGTGACACGTCGTCGGCGAACAAGACCATTCGGATGTAAGCGCTAAGTGTCATGGATTGCGCCAACTCTTCCAACTTTTCTCGCTCTGCTGGGGTGAGTCGCAGCGTGATCGGTGATGGCCGCTTGGCCTTCGGTCTTGAACGTGTTGGTTGCGTGGATTCAGTCGTACGATTGAAAGCGACTCGCTGCCAGGCGTTGCTTGGATGGTTGAGAGCCCGTGGCTTCATGGTCTTGGCCCTCCAGAGGTGGAGGAAGCTGTGTCGGGATCAGACCCTGTATTTCCCAGCCCATCCCAGAAGGCAGGGTCGAAATCTCCAAGCTCACCGCGCAGCACGGTGTTCCAGTCTTCCAAGACGCTGATTGTGTTCAAACAATCTTCGTCTGCGCGCACCAGACTCGCTTTGCCAAAGCAAAGCGAGTGCAACATTTCCACAGTCGCCTTCATCTCAGCGGCAGGTGCATTTTTTCTACGAAAAAATCACCGAGAGCCAGCTCCATTTTGCGGGTTCAGACTTCCAAAATCGTGTGAAGCTGTTGATCTCACGCGTTGGTCGCGCTCCGAAGGGGCGGCACATTATTTGCCAACATTCGGCAAGCCGATGTTGGGCAAGTTCCGGGTCGCCTTGCTCCCTGATCGCCGTTGGCGATGGAAGAGTTGAAACACTCATGTGGATCGCGACACCTGTCACTTTTTCGCATTGGGCCAGAAGCGGCGCGCAGCGCGGCTGCGACACCATCGCGACAGTGCCGCGACGCCGCCGAGGCGAAAAAGTGCGGTATCCCAGAGGGATGCGGCGAAATTGACGGCCGGACTTCGTTGCGCCGGTTTGCCGTGGGGTCCACGACGCCTGCACCGGACGCGTCTTGCCGGCAGTCAATTTCGTCGCGCATCGCGACCTCACTGAGTTCTTTAACAGCCTGCTAGAGCATCATCCGACCATACGCGGTCACACTTCGTGATCGAATGGTCGGATAAAGATGCACTACACCTATGATTCTAGAGCAACTTTATCCGATCTATGAATCGCTGAATGCGATTCCGTTAGATCGGATGTTGCTCTAGCGGCTAAAGATTACGATCGCAGCCGCGCGGGGACGGCGGCGACTGATGTTGGATGCTCGGCACCCACCCGATTTGTGACACCAGACATCGGTCACCACTTCGCGCCATTGACGAGACAGAATCGGCGCGGCTGGGCCGGGCTTTTGGGGCGGGGCAGTGTGATGAACGACATGAGGGGGCGGTGCATTGCAGCCAGCAAGGCAGGTCACGGCATTCTTACTCGCCGGTTCTGCGGATTTGGCTTCGTCGATCCAACTCCCTGATCCGACACCGGCCAGGCAAACGGTAAGCGCAGCCAACATCGCGCCAAATCGCCAGCGCAACTGCCAGGACCGAAACAGTATCCAGTTGTGCATTGCGCCTTACTCCGCTGCCAACTCTCCGCAACTCTAATCCTAACGGCAGCACCGTGCCGATCTGGAACAAGCCTTCGCAATTGGTTAATGCAGCGATCCCGCCTTTCATAGGCGGGGGTGCGGGCGTCACGCACTGCAGTAAAAAGCGTCCGCCGACATTTCTTCAAAACCGTGTTGAAGTGAGCGCCAGAGGAGGTTTTCGGTAACGCGTTTCACACCAATTCTTCACGGCCAACAATTATTCTGTGGGCTCCATTTTCTAATCGTGGGCTGGGGCCATGAAATCCAAATCCGGACCGTTTATGCAGGTCGCGAAGATCCTGATCATCGCGCTGCTCATTGTTTATCTCGTCATTCCCCTGGCTGCTTTCGCAGGTCTGACCGGCTTCTCCCAAGTCCTGCTTGGTCACTACTCGGATAAAATATTCGACGCCTGGCAAGGCTCACCAACGGTTGCCACGTCGTTTAGCCGCTCCGACATCAACCGGATGGAAGACCAGCTAAATGTGATTTCTGCATACGAGGGTGAATCACGGTCTGCCGCCAATCAACTTCAGATCGTGCTGGTCGATTTCGATTTCGGAGCAGCCTCCAGGCATCGGCGGCCGCTCAAAGCCTCCAAAGCCGGTTTCCAAGCCGTAACCCTCGACATCGCGTCGGTCAGAAACACCGCCAGCGTCGTCATAAGCGGACAGCCCGTAGAGTGGAAGCTCCTGACAAACCCCGAGAAACCCCGCGCCACACTTGCCTTGGAAGGTAGCGCGCCGGTTGCCGTTAGCGGCGGCTACAAGGGCGTTCTTGCGGGTTATCGCGTTGCAGCGTTTGGCGATTGGCGAACCACAAGGCCGGACCACTACATCTCACGCCACGGAAACAAGGAATTCTGCCACTCCTTGAAGGTCTGGCGCCGTCACTTCGGCATCAGGCGCAAGGACGTTTACATCAGCGTGGTCCGCAATCCGACCCGCGTGTCGATAAGCGATCGCGATGTCTACCATGACGGGCAACTGATCAACAATCTTCCAGCCATCAACCGTTTTTGCCGCCGTTGGTAACGCCAACGCCCGGTCCCCTATTATGACTTTCAGGAGCCAGAAATGTCGCATCAAAACCGCCGAAGCGGCCGCCCCCGAACGCCCCAAGACGTTGTCGCAAGTCGCGGCAGGCCTGCGGGCCAACTGCGCGCGAAGACAAGTGACGATGACGCCGGCAGTATCCTGACCTATGCGGCAGTCGGCATCTTCGTCATTGTCACTGCCTGCGTTGGGCTTTTGGTTTTCTCACAGTCTCATGCTGCAAGTGAAAAGGTCTCGTACCGCATGCTCAAGGACTTCAATTGGAAGTTTGGCCTGCTGCCCCATCGCGCCTATCCGCAACTGCCGTCGGGCCAATACGTTCGCTCGGAAATGACCGACGAACTCTTGCGCCGCTGCCTGCCGCCACTGTCAAGACGCGAGCAAACCGCCCTGGGCGATGATCCAGGATTGCACAAGCGACTGACCCGCTTGGGACGCGGCAATCACGTGCTTGGTTTTGGCCAATACCTGACGTGCAAAATGAACAATGAAGTTGAACGTTTCTGCGGTTCGGCGGAAGAAAAGGGCGAGTTGATCACCGAATTGCTGGCTTATTTTCAGCTCGTAAAAGGCAGCATCGAACATTGGGAATATAACGAAAAACGCCGCTCGAAGCTTATCGCGGAGAACCCGGAAATGGTCAGGGCGATACGCATGTTTGCCGGCAAGAGCGGCCCGCGCCAGCGCCGGCGCTCTGACAGGCCGCAAGGCCCAAGCCGGGCATTGATAAGAGCCATGCGCAAGCTGTTTGAAAATGGCTACCTGACGACAGCGAACTTCGGCTCGTCGATTCCCGTTCTTCTGCGTCCCTATCTTCAAGATGTGCAGCAGACGAAGACTTACTGTTTGTAAGCTCTAAAGGTACTTAGAAATGTCATACCAGTCTTCTTCGTTACCTGCCGGGCTGACCCGTGACCTGGTCGCCTACATCGCCCTCATTGTGGTGCTGGTGGGCGGGCTTGTCGGCTACGGCCCACAGCAGCTATGGCGAACCCTGACCGCCTCCAATGAAACCGCGCAGTGCTTCGGCTCGCGGCCAATTCACCCGCGTAATGCGCCCTTTAGTTCGCGCCGCCAGCGAGTACATTCGGGCAAGGGGGGGATAAACAGAACGCTCGTCAAACTTAATGCAGCCGCTGCCGAGTGCCGGCCAGGCGATTGCCCGAAGTATGCGCGCGGAACCTATTGGAACGCTGTACGCAAGTATATTTTGGCCCGCATGCGTTTTCACGAAAACTACTACAAGAATTACGGCGAAGCGGGCCTGACCTGGATCCAGGATCAATACGCGACAATCCCACACGAACGAGCGGTGAGGCAAATCATTGAACGCTACAAGTCAGGCGATTTCCGCCTGGGTCCTGGTGGTTTCAAGCGCTCGACCTTACTGTTGCTCAATGCTGGCACCCGGGGATTTCGACCTTGCAGTGCCGTATGATTGGAGGCGGGCTCCAGAACCGAACGGTGCGGAGGTCAAATCGCTGACTGGAAGTATCATGGCTTGACGAGCGAAATCGAAAAGAGCTTTGTCGAATTCCCATTTTCTGTGCCGTTCCGGCATGTAGGCTCAATTATGCCCCGGTTAAATTGGATTCGACGATGCAAACCTGGATCGATCAGCAAATGCTGGCGCCTTACCTGCGCTTTTCCTCCGCGGCGATCGCAGTGATATTTTTCGCGGCAATCCTGGTTGTGGCGATGCCCCGGTCCACGTATGCGCAATCAGACCGGATGTGCTGGACGCCGCAGCAGCTTTCTGGCAAACGCGGCGAGAACCGCATCAGAAAATGGTTGAAAGCCGCCTACAAGCCGCTGCCTGACGGGCGCATCACACCCCGCTCCTCAAACTTCAAGCCGACGGGGCGTGCAATCCGCAGGGTCAGGCTGCCACCGGGAAGGAAGCTCGTGGCCTTCACCTTCGACTTGTGCGAGCAAGCCTATGAAATCTCCGGATATCAGGGAACGATCGTCGACTACCTGCGCCAGCAAGGCGTCCAGGCAACCTTCTTTGCCGGTGGCAAGTGGATGCTCACGCATAGTGAGCGCGCAGAGCAGATCATGGGCGATCCGCTATTTGAAATCGGCAACCACGCTTGGGAGCACCGCAATTTCCAATTGCTCTCCGCGCAGCGAATGCGCACCGAAATCGGCGGCACGCAACTGGCTTATCAACGGGCCTACGACCGACTTCGCGAAAGCAAGTGTCTCGACCGCACTGCTCAACGCCCCGCCTACATGAATGCGGCCCCGCAACCCTCCTTATTCCGCTTTCCGTTCGGCGCCTGCACTCCCCAGGCCATCAAGGCCGTAGAAAGTTTTGGCCTGCATGCCATCCAATGGGACGTTTCATCCTCCGACCCATGGAAGGGGCAGAGCGTCAAAGGAATAGTGAGAGGCGTGATGAAGCGGGTCAAACCCGGCTCAATTGTCCTATTCCACGCCAATGGCCGTGGATGGAAAACCGATAATGCCATACCCATTCTGATCCGGCGGCTGCGCAAGGAAGGCTACAAGTTTGTGAAGGTTTCGGAGTTGCTACGGCAAGGCCAGCCGGTCTATTCAACGACGTGCTACGATTCCAGGCCCGGGGATGTAGAGCGTTATCAGGGGCTGTCTCGTAGTCTGGAAAGAACCTCGGAAAGATTCTATCGAAAGCATGGCAAGAGCCGCCCGGAATTGCTGACAAAATAAGGAGGGTACGCCATCTAAAACGCGACCTCAGCTCCCTTGGCGGGGCAGCGCGTTCAGCACACTCGCTTTGCTGCGGCAAAGCAGAAGGCTCTCGGTGATTTTTTCGAAGAATAAATGGACCTGCCGCTGAGATGAAGGCGACTGTGGAAATGTTGCACTCGCTTTGCGTAGCAAAGCGAGGGTGGTGCCCAGAGGTGGATTTGAACCACCGACACCGTGATTTTCAGTCTTGCTAATTAGCTCCTCAGGTTTTCTCAGCATTCCTAAAAAAGAAGCAAAAACAATCATCTAATCCCGCATCAATCCTCAGTATTCATCATAATATCTCGTCAATGTGGTTGCTAATTGGTAGCTGATGAAGCACTATGATTGCCAAATCACGGTGTAATGATGCTTTCGAGTACCGACATGTCTAAACGCATAACCAACCGCGTCGTCGAGCAGTTGAATCCGGGCGAGATCGTCTGGGATAATAATGTGATGGGTTTTGGCGTCCGTCGCCAAAGTCGGTCATGCGTCTATTCGCTAAAAGCTCGCATTAACGGCAAACAGCGATGGATGACAATCGGTCCGCATGGCGCGCCTTGGACACCGGAAACGGCGCGCAGAGAAGCCAAGCGCCTGTGGGGGGAAATCTCCGCCGGAGTGGACGTGTCCGCTCAGCGGGAGAAGCGCAAGACCGAAACCGTCGCCGACCTCTGCGACCGCTACCTCTCCGACTACGCCTTGCAACACAAGAAAGCCGCCAGCGTCTCCGCCGACCGGCGCAATATCGAAATCCACGTCAAACCGATGCTCGGGCACATGTCCATTGAGGATGTATCTCGCGCCGACATCGACCGATTCAAGCTTGCGGTGAAGGACGGCGACACGGTGCGGCTTGCCAAGAATGTTGAACGCAAGCGCGGAACTGGACGGGCAACTGGCGGCGAAGTCATCGCCAACCGCTGCCTGGCGTTGTTGTCGAAGATGTTCAACCTCGCCGAGCGCTGGGGACTACGCGCCGATGGCACCAATCCAACGCGCCATATCGAAAAGTACCGGGAGACCAAGCGGGAGCGACTGTTGTCAGCTGACGAACTGGCACGCCTCGCGGTTTCGCTTGATGCGGCCGAGCGCGACGCCACCGAAAGTCTGTACGCGATTGCAGCCATCCGACTGTTGCTGTTCACGGGCGCCCGCTGCGGTGAAATCCTTCAGCTCAAATGGGACTATGTGGATCTTTCCAACCGCATGATCCATTTACCCGACTCTAAGACGGGCAAGAAAACGATCTATCTGGCCGAGCCCGCTGTTGAGATCTTGGAAAAAGTGCCCCCGATGCTCAACAACCCCTTCGTTTTTGCTGGCCGCGTTGATGGCCGACCGATCGACAAACTCGACCGGCCCTGGTTCCGAATTCGCGCGGCTGCCGACCTCGATGATGTTCGCTTGCATGACCTGCGACATGCATTTGCGTCAGTTGGTGCAATGGCTGGCCTTTCCCTGCCGATCATCGGCAAACTTCTCGGCCATAAACACCACGCGACCACGCAGCGCTACGCCCACTTGGCGGAGACTCCCGTTCGAGCTGCCGGCGAAGCCATCGCCGCCCAGATCGCGGAGGCCATGGCTCCGAAGCCAGCGAAGAGCGACGATGCGGCATAGTGCTTTGAGCGCGGTGCAAAAAATGGTATTCTACAAATATGAAAACGAAAACTGCTCGCTCCTACAACTCTCAAACCGGCCTTAAGCTCTCGCGGGCTGCGATCCGCAAGATCAATGCTGTTGAAGGTATTGACTTGGATGGTCGGATCGAAAAGCAGCTGGAAGAGTACGACCGTCGTGGCTTGACGCCTGACGAACGTCGCAAGGCTGTCCGGGAGAAGTTCGCCAAGTCGGCAAGCTGAGACTGTGCCCTACGCAAGCGCTCCCGATCCCTATTGTTATCCCGGCTCGACCGTCCTCAAAAACATTCCCGATCTACGCTCGCAAGACGAGCTTGACGCCTTCGAGCAAGAGCAAGTTTCGATCAGTCTGGATGAGCCTTTTCCAGCTGGACGTTTTAGCGCCACGCATTACCGCGCCATTCACCATCACCTCTTTCGAGAAGTCTATGCCTGGGCTGGTCGCTATCGCACGGTTCGCATTGCCAAAGGCGGCAACATGTTCTGCTATCCCGAGAACATCAAAGGGCAGATGGATGATCTGTTCGGCCAACTTTGCGAGCGCCAGTGCCTGCGCGGTCTTGACAGCAATCAGTTCGCCGTTGAGCTGGCATCGTTCCTAGCGACCCTAAACGCGATCCACCCCTTCCGTGAAGGCAACGGTCGAACGCAGCTGGCGTTTGCTTCGGTGCTTGCCGCTAATGCCGGGCATCTGCTCAATCTGGAAAATATCGATCCGCAAGGCTTTCTCAACGCTATGATCTCCAGCTTCTCCGGCAACGAGGAGCCTCTTGCTAAAATTCTTCTCGCCCTGTCGGAAGGCTGAAGACTTTCCAACATGCACACACGCCCATATGTCCGCTCGGCAGCATTGCCACACCCCGTCATGCGAACATGGCCGCTTGCGTTGGTGCGCGCCTGACCGCGTGTCAGGCTGTGGCCATGAAAGTAATCGCGTGCATTTCGCAGAAGGGAGGCGTCGGCAAGACGACGATCTCGATCAACCTAGCGGTTGCCGCCGCCCGTGACGGCAAGCAGGTCGTTTTGCTGGACCTTGACCCGCAACAAAGCACGGCACGCTGGGCGCGGCTGCGCGAGGCTGACAATCCGTTGATACTGCCGGCCCATGCACCGAACCTTCCAGAGCTGTTGGAGAAGGCCCGTGAGGGCGGCGCGGATCTCGTTATCATCGACACCGCGCCGAAATCCGAAAACGCATCGCTCACCGCCGCCAAGCTGGCGGACCTTGTGCTCATTCCCTGCCAACCTTCAAGCCTGGACCTCGATGCCATCGGCGACACGGTGCAAATCGTCCGGCTGGCTTCAAAACCTGCGGCGATTGTCATCACCAACGCCAAAGCGCGAAGCTCGCTGGCCGACATGGCCGAGGAGGCTGTCGCCGAATACGGCCTACCTATTGTGCCGGTTCGGCTGGGCAGTCGCGTGGCCTTCGTCAAATCGCTGGCCGAAGGCAAGGGTCTCGTCGAGTTTGAGCCGTCTGGTTCGTCCGCAAAGGAGATCAAGGCGCTTTACAAGTTTACATGCAAACAAGGAGACAAGCGCACATGACCACACGTGAGAACACCCTCAAGAAAAGCCTGATGGGTATGAAGGAACAGCCGAAACCGCAGCTTGTAGCTGTTGAACCAGCAGCGCAGGCAGCAAGCACCAACGTCGCGCCGAGCCGCAAGGGCAAGAAGGTGATTTCCGGTTACTTCGATCCGGCTGCCTCGCGACAACTGCGTATGCTGGCAATAGAACAGGACACAACGGTTCAGGCGCTACTGGAAGAAGCGCTGAACGATCTTTTCAAGAAGCATGGGCGAAGTTCGGTGGCTTGTTGACTAGCGTGGGCCACGGGATTTCGACCAAATGTTATTATAATATTCCAGGAAATATGCTGCTATTCTTTCGTCATTAATTCTGATGCCCGATGTGCGTTCTGCTGAGTCGGCCGTAATTGCCAGGAACACGACCCGCTCGTCGACGATTGCCATATTGATCATCGGGAAGGTTGCGCGGCGGTCACATGCCCTAGCTCGGAAGTTTGGGTGCCTTTGCATTACCACCAGCAGCTCCTGTCCCCATTGCTGCATGGCTTGATTTTCAAGTGAAATAATTCGGCGCACCGATCCGGCTGGGTTTTTCTCACACCAGGCCTCTATTGAATCAAAGTAAGCTGCCCCAAGGCGAAAGCTGCTCGGCGGCTCAGGACGAATATGCGTGAGGTCCAAAGACCTCTTGGCCGCCTTAAGCGCTTGAGAGAGGTCGTGGTAAAAGTCCTCATAGGTTTCATATTTCTCAATCGCCTTAACGCCGCTTTGACGGATGAGCAACTGCATGTCTTGGTCGATCTTTATGATTGTTCCAAGCAATCTGACGATGGACAAAAGAGCCAGAAAAATCATTGCATTTTCCCAGCCGCTCGGAAGCTTTACCAATTTTTCTAGATACTCCGACAGCAGGGCCACTAAGAACAAGGTTGCGAGCACGCCGCTCGTTACAGCAGCCTCAAGCCGAGCAGGAAATCGCATTCTCGCCCCCCCCAAATAGTACCGACAAGAATTAAAGAGAGAAATATGAGCCAACGCCGATCAGCACGGCGGCAGTTGCCAACCAAGTGCCAACACCAATCAGCAGACTCACTTCTGTTGAAAACGTACCTAGCGCGAAGTAAGTCGCTATCAAAAACGAAAGAACAGCCGGCACAATGAGCAGGCTATTAAGTGCAATCGCCTTCAAATTCTCAGCTCCGACATCGCGACCGAGGAAATAAAAGCCTATCAATGTTACTGCCGGGAACAATACTGCTGCACCGGCAAGCGCATTATTTCCGGTCCTCCCTAACAAGGTCACCGCAACAACGAGTGCCCCGCTAACCACGAACCGCAGTGCAAGCTCTGCTAATGACATTTAGCTCCCCCTATTCTGACCTAGTTGGACCATAGTGTTCGTTGCCCGTACCTGTCGAGAGCGGATAAGGCTGTGAGCAGAAAGTTAAAGCAATCAAATCTCCAACTCCATCTGCCGCTCCAACCCGTGAACGTAATGGAAGCGGCGTGACTTGCGGCGGCCGACGCCGCGAATCTCTACATGCCAGGATTGTAACCCACCGGCACGCGTCATGCCCTCAAAGGCTTGCTTGCAATCCTTGCGAAACTGGCCGCGCGTCACGTAGGTTTCATGCTCGTCGGTGAGGTCGCGCCCCGCGAGCCCGGCCAACGTCTTCTCATCGATCCAAGTAGAATTGTTCATGCTGTCGATATAGGGCCAGAACGTCTTGGCATGGTCGGAGCGCAGCGCAAACTGTACCTCTGCATTCAAGCTGACGAGTTTGGCCTTTTCCAGCATGGCGACCGACCAGCTGCCGTACTTGATGACCACCTCGCTATCGAGCGTCACGCCATTCCAGTCGATGTCGTTGATGAGGTTGCCCATCTTGCCCGCATCGCCCAGCAGCCGACCCTTCTTGTGGCTCGCCAGGATCTGTTCGGGGTTTCCCTCGTGGATGATGAAGACGACCTTCTTGATATCCTCAAACGTCGAGAGCAACGTCATCACGTTGTTGGTGTGCTCCTTGCGCCCCATGGCCAGGATCAGTTCGCGCCATGTCGCGCGGGTCTCGTATTCGAATGTCATCGGCATAGACCCCAGCAGCGGGTTTTCACCGTGGACCGTGCGACGGGTGCGGGGTAGCCTGAAAACCGCGTAGATTGCATCCCGATGCTGCGAGCCAAGCTCCCGGCCGGCAACTTCAATCACAGAATGGCCGGGCACGACGTAGACCCGGCGGAAGCTACTGTCTTGGATGAGGCCGCGCCGTTTGGGCGTGAATGCAGATGTCCGTGTCAGCCGCGCCGGAACGGAGGCCGGTTTGCGGCGCTTGGCGCGAGTTGCACGCATTCTTTCGAAGCGTTCCAGCCGCTTGATTTCCGCTTCGGATAATTCCCGGCGTTTATTCGGTTCTCCCTGAAGGCTCATTGTTGGCATCATGCCATAAAACGGGAACAGCAGCCTAGAGATTTGTAATAGCAGCCTATTCTTTAGCCAATTCAATAGGCCTAAAACCCGCAGAAACGCGTTGGTCAGAACGCAGAAAAGCGTCGTCGTAAGCGAGGCCTATGTTCTGAGTTTTTAGCGCCTATATTGACCTTCATGACCTGTGGATTGTTATGGGGATAACTCTGGGGATGAAATTAATTGCGGCCTAGATAAGCGTAGACGAAGCCTAGGTAATCGTAAGCGAGGCCTAGATAAGCGTAATTGCGGCCTATGTTTGGGGGGGTAAGCTGCTGAATAAATAAACGAATTCGGCCCTACGAGACTATACGAGATTAAATCGAGACTAAAACGAGAGCATTTTCTGGGGATATTTTGGCCGCGCCCTTCGGGCCGGGCTGTCGTCTCCGACGAAGACAGCAAAAGCTGTCTTCGCCCTTCGGGCTTCCATCCCTCGCGCAAGTAAAGAAAAGAAATAAGGAGCGCGCTGCGCGCGCCCACTTTGATGCCTTCGCTTTGCTCAGGCTCACCAAGAACCATGGCCAAAACCTTTGAACTCACCGCCCTCACAATCGCAGCCCTAGCCTGCGCGCCTTTCCCGTCAAGGGACGCTTCGCTCTAAAGCCCTTGACGGGGCCCTGGGCGCTGCGGCTCAAGTCGGGCAGCGAGGGCGGCTCCGAGAACCAAGGCAGGCAAATCCGACCAATAGGAGTTCTCACGATAGCCACGAGTGCTGCGCTAGTGTCAGTGACACAACGGGCAATCGAGGTAGGAGGTGTTCTATCGAGAGACTGACGAAATACGACACGTTGAATAGGTTTTGAAATGGGGTCAGGCGAAAGCTGCCGGCTTTTGGAGCGCTTTTGCAATGCGGGGTGTGAATTCATACATTGGAAAACGAAAACGCGTTCAAATCACCAATGACGGAGAGCCTGTTCAACGACAAAAACACAATGGTTTGAGAAGTGAGATGATCCTCGCATAGGCCAGCAGGCAAAGGGTGAAATCATTTTCGGCCGACAGGAGCGCCGGTCACGAACTGAATTGAATCGGCTGGCGTGCGCGGCAGCGACCGCCGCCGTCCTTGTCAGGCCCGTAGGGTCTGACAAGGACGGCGGCGACTGCGAGCCAACGGACGCAGCAAGGACATGTCGCTGCAAGGCGTGGCCTGAGAACGGATAAGGATGACAGCGAAAGACGGAAGGAAGAGCTGGGAGAATTCCGCGACGCGGGCCATCAGTTTTTGAGGCGATGTGGCAAGACCGAATGGCCGAGGGAGCAAGATGCCGCGTGCCGATGATCCTCACATGCCCTCATGATTGCTCGGTGACATGCTGACACGCTCACATGTGCGCATGTTTACGCGCAACCGCTGTATTTACTTGATACAACACAAACAACTGACACGCTGCAGAACTGCAGCTAAGACTTCACTTGAGACAATAGAAACTATTGGCAAAAACTGTGATCTTCGGACTAGCGGTTTTCTAGCCAATTCATGTGTTCTTTGATGTCGGCGATCCGAGAGACGGTGAGGCGCTCTAGCTCCGGAAGATAAATGGTTGGATAAATAGTCCCTCCTTCAAAACTCGATGCACGATGCCTAGCCTCAGCTTCGGCGTACTGTTCCCACGCTTGCTGAGCCTCCTCAAACCGTTCGCGGTCTGTGCCTTCACACACGAGTTCCAACTCGACGACGGCCTTTTTGAGCATGGATCGAGCAACTTCAAGGTCGGCAGCCGCCAAACTGTTCATACCTCCTTGAGTATCCCGGGCGGAAACAACTCTGTGAGATGAAATTGCATCTTGCACCTCATCTTCGATATTGCGGTGATTTTGCCTCCGCTTCCGAATATCCTCATCCAATGCTAGAAGATCGTCGATAGATAAGTCCGCGTCGTCCATCTCGCGTTTTAGCGCTGCGAGAGATGCCAGTTTCTCCCGCCGTTCTCGCCCCCCTGCATCTTCAAAGCATCGTTTGAGCAGAAAACCTGCCGCCGCTAATGCTGCTCCGCCTAACCAAGGAAGTAGTTCCTTCAGCGGCAACGTACTCCAATCGAGCATTTTGGCTAAATCTCCGAAAAGCAAGGAAAGCTCTTAAGCTCCGAGAATTCCTTGACCCCAGACTTGCACCGTTCGAAAATCGCCTCGTCACCGTCTTCGTGACCACATAGCCCGAGATAAATATTTCGTCCGTCCAGCTTGGCAAAAACGATCCACTCTCCGGTGATTTTCTTGCGATTGGCTGCTTGCTCCATGGCACCGATGACCGAAGCATGAGCCATAAGACCGATGTCTTCTTCGGTGATCTTGCGGTTGTTTAAGCCACCTCTACCATATCGCGCTTTCAGGGCCTTCATGATTAGTTCTACCCCGTTCTTCTGATTTTCATTCTGAAGTACCTGGGGCATGAACGAGGCTTGAAACCAATGCTTTTTCCAGAGCCCCTTTAATATGCCCCCTCTGAACGGCTCGGCTTTCCTCGTTGGTGTTGGCCGACAAAGAGGCGCACCTTCCAGGCCGCCAATTTGGTCAAAAATTTCATGTATGTCCGCAAGCACGGTCCGACCGCTCATCGGTTGAGGAACCCGGCAATAGTGGAGGGCCAGTTGGATCAGAAATGAGCTGGAGTAGGCACCGGTCGTCAGTTTTAGGGACAACCATTCCTTCATTTCCTCAGTGGCGTGTACGATCTCCGCCATCTGCACAGCTTCGCCCTCGATCGTATAGGCTGCGATCTTCTCCAAATTCTGCGTTTTCATGGCATCCTCACACTGCAAATTGCCCTGCCATGACTCTATGATGATTCGCTCCGGCTGACCTCTGCCGCCACATCCCGCAACGCCTCAAAAATCACATCCCTTGCCTGCCCTTCTTCCCATTCGATGATGAGTTCGGCGTAGCTGACCAGTTCGTCGGGCCCCATGCGCTTCGTGGTTTCGTGCCAACGGTACTGAAACCCGCTCTGGATCAGCCATTTGGCGAGACGGTCCGCAGCGCGGGTGTTGGTCAGGCGTACTGGCTTGGGCTGTCGTATGCGTAACCGCCCGAACCCATCGGCGCTGCATTCGGTGATGCGCTGCGCAACGGTTGCGATGTCGAACAGCTCACGCGCCACTCGCTCGCGGGCTTCCAACGTTTCGGACTTGATGGCCATATGATCGAGCGAGCGAAATGCCGTCATCCCAGATACACCTTCGTTACGTCTAGCCGACCGTGGCCCAGTTCGTGAGACAACTGCCGGCGGGCTTCCCTGTCGTGCCAAAGTTCTTTGCCGGTCAGTTCTGACGTTGGCTTGCTGCTGGCCATCGGGCAGTCGCAACCGGCCAGCTGCCGGTAGCGCCATTGTGCCCATTGGTGGCGCAGCCCGTGGGTGTTGCCCAACCCGGCCTTGAGCGTCTGATACTCGTAGGCCTTGAGGTGCTTGATGTAGTTCAGCTCGCGCGGAATGAGCGAGCCATCGCTGGCAAGTGCGGCCACTTGGTTAAGGATTTCCCGCTGCCGTGGATGCGTGATCGGAACCTCGCGATATTTGCCGCCCTTGGTCCAACTCGCCTTGAGGGCGATGAAGTCGCCCTGGTCGGCAAGGCGAGGCTGGAATTTGATTGCCTCTTCCCGGCGCAATCCGAATGCTGCCTGCAACTCCAGCGCCGCGCGAATGTAGGGACATTCAATCGTCGCCAGCTTGTCGCGGTCTAGTTTCTGAGCACGTGCAGTGCGTTCGTTTTGCGGCGTTGCAATTCCATAGGCCTCGTTGGTGCGTTCCATGATGCTGGTCTTGCGCACTTTGCTCGCCCACCAGCGCAACGCGCCGAGGCGGTTCTTGATCGTCCGCGCATTGATTTCGGCGGACTGCCACGTCTTGATCAGAAATTCGATATGTTTAGGCTTGATCGAAGTAGCCGCTGGCAGTTTGTAGCCACCCTCCTTCAGTTCCCGCGCGATCATTTGCAGCATCCGCGCACGGTTCGACTGCGTGGCGAAAGAGCCGTCCCGGTTCACCCGAGCCAGCTCCTTCAAGTCATACGCCAACGCATCCATCGTGTTCTGTGTTCAATCCCGTTTAGTGTTGATGGCCTGCCGTCATGCCGTGGCATGAACAGCCCGCTCCAATCGGAGCGCAAGGGCAAGTGTGCACTCGCCAGCAGCAAAGCCGCCGACCCGTGCCCGTGTTGTTATTATTGCGAGCCTACCCGCGAGGTGCTGGCGTTATTCGGCCAGCGGGTCGTTCACTGGGCCTCATTGCCGTCTCGTTATCGGGTGTGTCCCCCTGGACGCCGTGCGCTGTTGCCGTTGGTCATGACGCAGCGGCGAGGCGCGAAATCGCTGCCTCTTTCCTCATTTTTTCGTGCAGTCCGCGACTGTCGGTCTGGGCAACTTTTGTCGCCAAGATGCTTCCTTGATGCGCGACCGGTCGGCACGCATCAATATCGTATGCAGGCCCGTTCAAGACGTAGCTGACAGGGAAGCAGAAAAGCGCGGAAATCTGCGGGGATTTGGAATATTGAAAGTCGGAAGGCGTTTCGCCGCCCGCGCCGTCACTACCTAATTTCGCAATGATGTAGTGACGGCTACTTATCCCATGGAAAGCTTGTGATAACCTCTAGTAAGGTTGCTTGGTACGGGAAACACTTAAGCTCCAGCTATTTACGGCTGGTTCTGGTTCCCTCGACTTGCGTAGCCCAACAACCCTTCGTGGTGAACGAGCGGGTAATGGGACTTTCTTCGAAACAGCGCGCCGATCTTTCGTGCCGCTACTCGCACTGAAGCCCTGCGCGGCAAACTCTAGTCTGGATAGCGGCAACGTGCGCGAGCCGGCAAAAAACCTCTCTGGTGTCGGTGGCGGTTGATGCGGCTTTGTAAACCTAATGAGCGCATCGGTCTTTCCTGCCCCGCCGACCGTGGTAACGCCAACTAAGCCAATCCTTCCCCCGATAACTGGAATAGCATCAGTGAGTATTTCGTCACCCGAGCCAATTACGTTGCTTCCTGACGATATGGGCAGCTCCCTCCAGCCGTAGACATTGCATCGTTTATCGAATGTCTTTGTATAAATTCGTGTGCCCCCACCTCTCTTTGATTGGCCAATTGCGGTTATTCTGTTGGTAAGAGTTTCCAAAGCAGCATCAATCCGGGCTTCTGGCACTATACATTCGTTTTCTAGTGCAAGCCCTTCATCCCGCAGCTGGATGAAGCCTCCGCCAAATTGGCGTTGCGCGATTGAGCGAGACCCGGAGACAATCATCAAGCCATCTTTAGTCTTTGAAATATTTGATGCGACTTTACCCGAGTCGAGAATGAGCGCGGAACGATTCAGCTGATGGCCTTCATTGTTCACGACGCGCAAAAATCCCTCTAGACGGCCATTGCTCAACAGACCAGATCCAGAAACAAGAATTTTTCCGTGAGATATCGGAGCGGCTGTAATATAACGTGATCGTCGATATGGCCCTCTATATGAGAAACTCGATATGATTTGGCCTCCAGGAGAAAAGACTACCATATGGGCCAGCTCGTCGCTCTTTTCGGCTAAATAGCCTGTCAGCAAGAAATTCCCGTTCTCTAGAAGGGTTAAGCATTTGGGTCCCGAAGGAGAAAAACCATCGATTCGAAGCCATTTTCGGCGAACACTATTCTGATCCAAGACGACTATCTCTGTCCGCTGAAATGTCCCAAAATTGCTTTGGCGGGTAATGACCTCCGCTAGAACGATATTATTGCTGTTTGATACTCCGCAATGGATAGAGCCTGTGACATCCGCGAGGCCTAATTTGTAATATAGGCTGTCCCAAAAGGACGGCAGATCCGCCCCGTTTGAATATCCCCCTAACTTGGAGTGAATTCTCTCCAAGTCCTTTCGGAGTGGTACAGCCCATGGTCGGCGAAAACCTCGTCGCGTTGTTGAGCCGAGAAGATAAATAACATCCTTATGAATTATGACAGCATTCGCGTCATCGTCGTCGATGTCCCCAATAGGTTTTGAAGGAGTCCCCAAAGCGTTGTGAAGCAGCTCATTGGCGCGTTGTTGACATCGACCGCCGGGAAAATCGCTTAGGTATTTCTCATAAGCTTCAGGTGTGCCTTCCGCGAAGGCAAGATAGAACTGGTCAATATCGAAGGCGATCCTCCTTGCAATATCGGAGAATCTACCATTGGGAAATTTCTGTATATGGTAACGCAAATACTTGGGGTCACTACAATCGGCCCGTACTGCGGTTGGCCAAGACTCCAATTCAGCGAGAGCAATCCGTGCGTCCTCGGTGAAGCGACCATCCGATTTCACTGCTAGGTAATGCCGGTATGCGTCGGCTGTCTTCTTAGCGCTGGCAGTCTCCCACTCTAGGGCGTCATAAAGCATTCGTCTGACTTGATCATTGTGAACGCTACCGGGCCAACTCTGTAAGTACTCCCTTAGCTTTGCTGAATTATACCCCTTTGATTTAAGGCCATTAAAGTCGTAACGAGCAAGGACGGACGCAGGGCAAGTCTTCGAGTAGAGGCAGAATTGTGTATATGCCATATACACGCCTATTAGGGTCGCTAGAAGGCCAGCATGAGCCAAGACATCGAGCAATTTGTAGCTGCCTCGGCGTCCCTCTTTGAGCCGCTTTCTTTTCCTGTAAAACTCAATTACTGCCCAGATGCCGGCAGCCAAAAAAATAGTGGCAATGCCGAAAATAGGCAGCCAGTCGCCGAAAAACTCAAGCAATTTGTCCCCCAAGACCGCTGATTATACGCGGGCGGATTAAGTATTACAGTTCAAGATCGCTGGGTTCAAGTCCACTGTGGAGGTCATCTGTGAGGTCTAGCAGCCCGCCGACGGCTATATCGCGAGAAATGCTATTCTCGTTTAAGGCGGACCATGAAGAATTGGCTAGAAGAACCGCTCCAGAGACCGCCATTGCAACGGCCTGCGCGGAACTCGCAGGAGCAGCTGGATCAAATACGGCCGTTGCGCAATCCACGGCAATCTCTCCAACGTCGCTTTGGTCGCTCAAGTTCGGCGTGCAAACGCTGCCGGCCGATCCCCAAATATCGTAAGCCCTGACCGTCAAAAATGCGCCCATGCTTGCCCCGAAATAACTCCATACAGAGTCAATCTTCTTAATGATTCCTTGCTTCATGCCTCCTTATGTCTGGAACTAGGAATATTGGTCCTCCACTAACTGACAGTTAGTCGGTGGTTAGGCTAATGCGCTCAAGTACATTTTGGTACTCCCAGTGGCCGGTTTTTGAACCACTCTCAACCTCATCGGCCCACATCTCGCAAAGGTCGGCGTCCAGCCGCAGCAACGCGGCGTGCTCCGCATCCATCAACTCAAGTTGCTTGGCTTCAGACCGGCATGCTGCTGCATAGCGGCGCTCCCGTTCGGCGACTTCTTTAATCGTCGGCACCCTGCCGACGTTCCTCTCCCATATCGTCAACTCTCGACCCTTTCGTTGGTCGCGTTGGTATGGGGCGGAGTTGATGTGTCTGCAAGCCCAGCAAGCAGAATATTTCATGGTCACGCGAGGGCGTGGACAAGCGTCGCTCGGGCCTGCAAAAGTGAGAGAGGTGGTTGCTAATTGGTAGCTGAAACTCTTCCGCTACCGTCGCAATCTTCGCTAAGTCTTTGAAATTGTGGTGCCCAGAGGTGGATTTGAACCACCGACACCGTGATTTTCAGTCACGTGCTCTACCAACTGAGCTATCTGGGCGAAAGGCGCGGGTTTTACGAATTCGCCGCGCGAAGACCCGACTTATAGTGAAGCTGATGGCCACTGGCAAGCCACCTGGAAGCGGAATTTTCAGCGGCATTTTCGCAACTGCCAGGTGGGCGCTGAGCGGTGCCCCAACTGGATGCGCGAAGCGGGCCTGTTACCCCCGGTCAGCGGTCGTCGAATTCGGTTGGCATGCGGCGGGCCGCATCGGCAAGCCGGGACTGGTCGCCGTCTTCGTCCTCGTCAGCATCGCCGCCGGGGACCGCATAACGCCCAGATAACCATCGCGACAGGTCGACATCCGCGCACCGCCGCGAGCAAAATGGCCGGTAGTCGTGGAGCGAGGGCTTGGCACAGATCGGGCAGGGTCGGCTTTTGTGGCCCGCACGCGCGGCCTCATCACCCGATGACTGCTTGTCTGCGCCGCGACGCTTGAGATCTGACATATCACATCACGCTTCATATCGCCGGGGTGGATGGCGGACGGGGCCAAAGTGACGATGGCCGCTTCCGCCTGACTGAGCAGCGATCAGGCTCACTCCTCGTCGGCTTCACCCATCTTCAGCCAGGCATAGTGAATCGGGAAGCCCTCGCCCAACAGCAGGCTGGTCACCTCATTGAGAGGCAGGCCGACGACGTTGGTGTAAGAGCCTATCAGCTTTTGCACGAAGACACCTGCCAGCCCCTGGATGGCATAGCCGCCGGCCTTGCCACGCCATTCACGCGAGGCAATGTAGGCTTCGATCTCGGCGCGGCTCAAGTGCTTGAAGCGGACGCGGGTCTCAACAATGCGCGTTCTGATCTTGTCGTCGGGTGTGATCAGGCAAACCCCGGTCATGACCCGATGAGTACGCCCCGACAGGAGTTGCAGAGACGCCACCGCCTCTTCGAGGAACTGGGGTTTGAGCAATATGCGGCGGCCGATTGATACGATGGTATCAGCCGCCAGGATGTATCCGTCGGCGATATCCTTATCGTTGGCGATCTGCTGGAGGGCGGTTTCCGCCTTTTGGCGGGCCAGCCGCTGCACCAGTCCGCGCGGCATCTCACCCTTGCGGGGCGTTTCGTCGATCTCGGCGGGCCGCAGCGCGTCAGGGTTAATGCCAACTTGGGCGAGCAGCGCCAAGCGCCGTGGACTGGCGCTTGCAAGGACCAGCTTGGGCCGGCTTTGGCCGGTTTGCGCGGAAGGTTTCCTGCGTGCAAGCTCGCGCCTGAGAGTGTCGCGGCGCGGCCCGTCAGTTCGACTAAGCGCCGTGAATAGTGTGCCTTTGGCCGATGTTGCGGATGTCATGGAACCCATTCGGTGGATTGAAGTGGCGAATTATCGGTAAGCGGTGTGAGGCTTGCCTGTTCGCCCAGGACAATGCAAACGCCACCGCACAATTGCAATAGGCGACAATTTCGTTGCCTTATTGTCTGAGCCGCCGGATAAGTTTTTCAACGGAGAACGACGGCCTGCAGGAGGATCGGTTATGACCGCCAAGAAGGAACTCATCGAGTTGATCAAGGGAACCGCGCTGTTCTCGGGCCTTGACGAGGAGAGTTGCGAGGCGATCGCAGCGGAGATGCGTGAGGTCACATTTTCGGCCAATCAGGTGATCTTTGCGCGCGGTGACGAGGGTAAGGACGTCTACTTGGTCTCGAAGGGCCGCGTGCGCCTGTCGGTTCTGACAGCGGAGGGCCGCGAATTGTCCTTTGCTCATGCCGAGCCGGGCAGCCTGTTTGGCGAAATCGCCATGATCGACGGCGGACTGCGCACAGCCGACGCGACGGCTGCCACCAAGGTCACCGCGTGCAATCTTTCGCGCGCCGCCTTCAACCGGGTGATGGCCACCCATCCCTCGATTGCCGAATCGATGTTGCGGTTCTTGTGCCGACGACTGCGGGAGGCCGACCAGCAGCTTGAAGCAATTGCGCTGTGCCCGATCGAAGTTCGCCTGGCGCGGTTTTTCCTGGCTGCGGTTCGCGCGCGTGCGGGAGATGAACCAGAAGACGACCAGATCGAGATCCCGTTCACCATGTCGCAAAGCGAATTGGCCCTGCTGATCGGTGCCAGCCGTCCAAAGGTCAATACGGCGTTGTCGCTGCTGGAAGGCAATGGCGCAATCAAGAGATCGGGCAAGACGATCGTTTGCAGCGTCATGGAGCTTGAGGACATCGCGGGCATCTGAGCAGGCCGGGCCGGTTCGAGGGAGATAACACGCCTTCGGCCATGACGCTCCACGACCGCGTGAGAGAGGCAGGCGGATCGAGCGCTGATAGGAATGTGATAGGAATGTGATAGGTTCCCGGCGCGAAAATGCCGCGACACTGCTTGTATGTTGAATGGCTTACCGGGTAGGACAGACGGTCCCAGGTTTGTACGAATTACGGTCCGTTTGGAACAAGCATGCGAGCTGAACCGCTGAAAGATGAGGGGCGTACCAGACCTGGCAGGCTTTGGCGTGCCTTGTCGTGGTTTGGCAACCAAGACACAGTGCTCTGGTTCCGGCGCGGGCTGGGACGGTTGGCGCGGTTAGGCACGCAGGGCTATCCGCCAGACGTTCGCCGCCGCCTCGTCGTCATGAACCTGATCGCCTATCTGATCGCGCTGACGACGCTTGGCTACTCGGTCCAGAACACATTCATGGACTTCAATAAGTATGCGCCGGTCATTTTTCTCAACCTGGCGCTGTTCTTCATAGCGCTTTCAGTCCCCTACTGGCACCGGTTTTCGGAGGTCACCGGCGCCCTGGTGATGCTCATCTCCGAATATATCGCGTTGTTTTTCTTCACGATGTACCTGGGCAATCTGTCGGGCATCCATCTGCAGTACTTCGTTATCGCGGCGGCGACATTCGTTGTGTTCGGCGTTGAACGCTGGAAGCTGATCGTGCCGATGGTGGTGCTGGCGATTGTCCTGCATCTGGCGGCCTGGTTTCTGTTCCCGCCAGAGTCAGCTCTTATCGCTGCTGAGCCGCGGATCATCAACGATCTTTATACCCAGGCAGCGATTACGACAGGGGTGCTGATCGCTGCCACGGTCTACTACGCGTTCTCGCTTGCCGAGCGGGCAAAGGCTGAAACCGACGCGCTGTTGCGCAACATCCTGCCCGATAGCGTCGTGGAACGCCTGAAGGAGGCGCCTGGCGACGCCATAGCCGATAGCCACGACAATGCGGCAATCCTATTTACCGACATCAAGGGGTTTGTGGCGCTGGCCCGTGAATTGGGGCCGGAGCGGACCGTCGGCCTGCTCAACGAAATCGTCTCGGAATTCGACACGCTTGCCAAAAGGCATGGCGTGGAAAAGATAAAGACCATTGGGGACGCCTACATGGCGGCTGCAGGAATCCCCGATCCGGTGCCTGATCCGGCGGCGCGGCTGGCGCGGCTGGCGCTCGATATGCAGAAATATATCGGACAGCTAAGGGCGGACAGTGGGGTCGACATCAACATGCGGGTTGGGCTTGCTTCCGGCCCGGTTATGGCAGGGGTCATCGGCACGCAGAAATTCACCTATGATGTCTGGGGGGACACCGTGAACCTGGCAGCCAGACTGGAAAACAAGTCTCAGCCGGGGCGAATTCTGGTTTGTCCGGGTTGCTGGGACCACTTACAGGATGCTTTTCAGCTTGAAAGCCACGGTGTCATCGATATCAAGGGCGTAGGCGAGCAGGAAACCTGGTTTCTTGTTGCCGAAACGGCTGTAGCTTCAGGTGCGGGGCAAAACGCAACGGTCCCTGCCTGAATGGCGATTCGCGTCCGGCTCACCGCTGAAACTGCTCGCATGCGACAATTCCGGAGTTCGATCGATTGTCCGACACAACCGCAAAGAGATCTGAACGCCAGCAGAAGCGTCAGGAAAGACTGGAACAGCAGCTTCGCGATAACCTGAAGAAGCGAAAGGCGCTTGCAAAGGCCCGCTCCAATGCGGCTTCAGCCCCGGCTGACGAGGCGGCTTCGGACGACGAAGGGCCTGCTGCTGTCCACCGGACGACCAGCCCAGATCACTGATAAATACTGCCTGCTGCCATTCGGCCCCTTGCCCGATCGCCCCGAACACGACTATGTCTCTCGCTTTGTGGATACATTGCCGGCGAAGCGGTGGTGCGGCGAAGGGCTGAAACGCTTCTTCTCCGCGAACCGTCGGTCAGGTCGAAAGCAGGGCAAAAAAGATATGGATCGCATCAGAATCGTCGGCGGCAACAAGCTCAACGGAACCATCCCGATTTCCGGGGCAAAGAACGCCGCACTGCCGCTGATGATCGCCAGTCTTTTGACGGGCGAGCGGCTGACGCTGAAAAACGTCCCCAACCTTGCCGATGTCAACCTGCTGGCGCGGATACTTCGCAACCATGGCGTCGATCTGGCCGTCGACGGCAAGCGGGCGGGCGGCTCCTCGCATCTGGGCGAAACCTTTCACCTGACCGCCCGGGACATCGTCGACACCACCGCCCCTTATGATCTGGTCAGCCGCATGCGCGCCAGTTTCTGGGTACTGGGGCCGCTGATTGCGCGCATGCGCACGGCGCGCGTTTCGCTGCCCGGCGGCTGCGCCATCGGCACGCGTCCGGTCGATCTGCACCTTGATGGCCTGAAGGCGCTGGGGGCGGAAATCGATATCGACGCTGGCTATGTGATTGCGAAGGCACCAAACGGGCTGGTCGGCAATCGCATCACGTTCCCGAAAGTCTCTGTCGGCGCGACCCATAACGTGTTGATGGCGGCCGTTCTGGCCAAGGGCGAGACGTTGATCGAGAACGCAGCCTGCGAACCGGAAGTCTCCGACGTTGCCGAATGCCTGACCAAGATGGGCGTTGAGATCGAGGGCATCGGGACATCAACGCTGAAGATTCAGGGCCGGGCGAGCCTGGATGGTGCGATTCACTCGGTTGTTCCCGACCGCATCGAGACGGGGACGTTTGCCTTCGCGGTGGCGGCAACAGGTGGCGACGTGGTGCTGGAAGGCGCTCATCCGGTGCACCTGCAGGCCGCACTCGACGCGCTGAGCCGAACGGGAACGACGGTTGAGACCGTGGCGAATGGCATTCGGGTCGTGCGCGGCGATGGCGAGATCCAGCCGGTGACGATAGAAACCCAGCCCTATCCCGGATTCCCGACCGATTTGCAGGCACAGATGATGGGCCTTGTAACGCGGGCAGCCGGTACAAGCGTGATCCGCGAAACTATTTTCGAAAACCGCTTCATGCACGTCCAGGAATTGGCGCGCCTGGGGGCTGACATTCAGCTTCACGGCGATACGGCGACCATCACGGGCGTCGAGAAGCTGGCTGGTGCGCCGGTCATGGCAACCGACCTTCGCGCTTCGGTATCGCTGGTGATTGCGGCTTTGATGGCGGAGGGCGAGACCCTTGTGAGCCGCGTCTACCACCTGGATCGCGGCTTTGAGCGTCTGGAAGAGAAGCTGTCGAATTGCGGGGCGGAAATCTCCCGCATCTCGGAAGGCTGACGGGGAGCTCTTTTTTAGGGGCCATTGGTGAGACTTCCTGCCCTGGCCGGAATGAGATTCCAACGCTCAATCCATTTGGGATGGTGCCCGCGCGCCACGCTCTTGGGTTTCAGCTTGAGGATGCGCAAGCCAATCGGCTTCATATAGAGTACCCTCGGGTTTCAGGCGGATGCGCTGGGTAATGCAGAACCGATTGCAGGAGTTGAAGACATGCGTTGGGTATTGCGCGCCGTCCTCGTTGTCATCGGGATCGTAACGCTGGCGGTCGCCGTCCTCGTCTACCTTGTGCCCTCAACGGCACTGGAACGGCACATTCTGGCGGCAACTTCGCGCGCGACGGATACGCTAATCACGTCGGCAGGTAAGCCGCAGATCACCCTGTTTCCCAGCATTGCAATGACGTTGAAGGATGTCACGGTTCGGCCGCGGACGGCACGAAAACCGGCGCTACAGGCCAAACGGGTGGAGGCGGAGGTCGGCTGGCTGTCTATTTTGACCGCCTGGACCGTCAATATCGACGAGTTGCGCATCATCGAACCGGTTTTAGAGATGCCGGGGAAGGGCGAAATCGTCGAGTTGGAAAACCCGCCAGCGCCAATAAAGGCGCGGCGGCGCTCTTATCCCGCCCCGGGATTGGCGATCGGCAAAGTGACCGTCCTGGACGGCACGGTTCGGGGACTGGGCGAGAATTGGCGCATCAAGGACGTCGATGCGAAGACCGACTCACTGCGCTTCGACCGGCCCATCAACCTTACCGCCGTGATGTTTCTCAACGGTGAGAAAGTCGATGCCGAGCTGACTTTGAAAAACCCTGGCTCGCTGAAAAAAGGCGACAATATCCCGCTTACCGCCAAAATCACCGCCACGCCTGGAAGCATGGACATCGACGGCGTTGCTGCTCTGGGCGACAAGCCGTCGTTTCACGGCCGCCTGCAACTGGACACCGCAGATCTGGGGCAGTCGACGCGCTGGCTTGGCTTTGATATCGGAGGCGAATTTGACAAGACGGCAGCGGCTCTCGACGGACAGGTCGCTTATCTGCCCGGGTCGGTGATCTTCCAGAATACGTCAGTCGACCTGACGGCGATCAAGGCCAATGTCGGGGGCCGATTGGAGTTGGGCCGGGATGCACTTGCCGTCAGCGCAATCGAATTTGGTGACTTTGTCCGATTGAACGGCGGCCCGAAGACGTTTCTCGACCTCGACCAATTCCGGATGACGATCGATCGCCTGCAGCCGGGCTCGCCGCTGAAAGCAGACTTCGCGTTCTTTCACAATGACAAGCCGGTTTCAGGTTCTGTGCGCATCGCCGATCTTGATATGCTGACCGACCGGGAGAAGACGCCTGTCGCCAAGGCGATTGTTTCGGTGCCCGGCGGCAAACTTGAGTTCGACGGATCGCTTTTGGGCGGTGGCGAAACTGTGGTCGGCAAATTCCGGTTCTCGTCGCCTGACTTACGTCAAACGGCAACCTGGCTCGGCGTGCCTTTGCCCGATGCCACCGGCTACCGAACGCTGGCGCTTGATGGCGACGCGACCGCCACGACAGACCGGATCGATGTCTCGAACTCGAAGTTCAAGCTCGACGAGGTCAACGGGGCAGGCGATTTCAATGTCGATTTGTCTGGCAAGAAGGCGGCCGTGCGGGCCAAGCTCGATATCGATGCTATCGACACGGCGGGCTATCTAGCGATCGATGGCGGCGAAGGGGCTCGCGGTGTTGAGGGAGACCGCCGGGCGCCCAGCGCGCTAACTGAAGCCGCGCCCTCCCCACCTTATGATTTGGATCTTGAACCCATCAAGCCGACGCTTGAAGCCTACCTGGGGGCGGGCGCCAATGGTCCACGCCGGGCCAAGGCTGCCATCGATAAAGCCACGCGTCCGATGTTGGAAGCAGTTTGGAGCCAGGCCAACCTGGGGCTTGCGGCTCTAAAGGACGCCGACACAGATGCCGAAGTCGACATTACGGTTGGCGACCTGCGCCACGGAGACATCGCGCTTGGGAGGACATCGCTGAAAGCTAACCTGAAGAGCAGCACTCTTGCTCTCGATATCCGCGAAGTCAGGCCTCTTGATGGGCGCATCAGCGGCACGGTTAAAATTGATGCTTCCTCCTCGCAGCCGGCAATCGATGCGGATCTTGAGGCCGCGGGTGTGCCACTCGACAAGGTCATCAAGCATGGTGCAGGACAGCGTGATATCATGCGCGGCACCCTGACTGGAAAAGCCAAGCTGAAGGCGAAGGGAACCACGCAGAGCGACCTGGTTGCATCGCTAGACGGCAACGTCTCGGGCGAGGTTCGCGATGGTGCAATTGTCGGTTATGACATCCGCCGCATCGTGCGCCCGTTTGCAAGCCGCCAATATAATCCACGCCACGTTACCGCCTTCGAAACGTTAAAGGGCCGGTTCAAAATTGCCGATGGCGTCGCGCAAAGCCCGGGCCTTTCTCTTGACGGGCCGGGTATTCGTATCCGGGCCAGCGGTAGCGCGAATTTGCAAACCTCTGCGATCGACTACCGGTCGCGACTGGACCTGATACCGCCGCCCTCGAATTTTTCGCTGCCGCTCAAAATCCGTGGCACCTGGAATAAGATCAAGGCAGCGATAGACTGGGGATCGCTGGCGACCGCGTGGACTGGAGCCTCACCTTTCGAGGGGCTTGAGACGACCCGCAGGTCGCCTTCGGGGGCCGCACCCAGCCCGATCGTCCGGGCGGCTCCACGTCGCAATGGCGAACCGGCAGAAGGCCTGGCAATCAATTCAGGCGACCGGGATCTCGATCAGCTCCTTGGCGAACTGGTGGCCAAGAGCGGGGGCGCGCGCATTCCCACAACCGGTGCGGAACTTATGCGGGAGATAACCGGCAAAGGCCGCTGAGGCGGGCTATGCGGTGGCCTAAGATGCCGCGACACAGGTTCGGTTGCCTTAGGGCCAGACCCCCGGTATCAAGCATGGATCACCCAATTCCTATCGAGGCAAAACCCGGGCCATGTCGGATCTAAAGCTGATCGCGCTAGACGCCGAGGACTTAAACGTCATTTCGGCACAACTCCAGGACGCGGTCGGGCGCATCGGCGACATCGCCTATGACCGGAAGGGGCGGCGGCTGGCGATGGTCATGAACCGCTTCGACTGGTCGACGGCGGCCAATGCGGCTTCAGGGCGCACCGCGGGGAATGAAAAAGCGTCGGCAGGCGAATTCGAACGGCGGCAATCGGGCCTGCGGTTCGAAGGTGTAACGGGCGTGCGCACCAAGGGCATCGATCGCAGCAAGCCCAATGACATCTTGTCGTTGCTGGCGATTTCCTTCGAGCAGAACGAAGCGCCGTCGGGCACGATTTCGCTATTGTTTGCCGACGGACCGCAGATCGCTTTGGATGTCGAATACATCGAATGCGAGTTGAAAGACCTTGGTGCGGTTTGGGCTACCCGAAACCTGCCGCAGCACCCTGGCGCGGCCGAGGACGAGTCATAATCGTCTTCAGGCTGATGGTGGCCGGGAATGGCCGCCGGGCGATCCCCGCCGACAATTGATATGTGGAACGAAATGGCAAAACGACTGAACAGCAATGAGCCGGGATTTGAGGCCGCTTTCGAAAACCTGCTGACCGAGAAACGCGAGGTGTCAGAGGAAGTCGACGGCATCGTCGCAGGCATCATCGCGGACGTTCGCGTGCGCGGCGATGCCGCCTTGATCGACCTGTCGAAGAAATTCGATTCCGTCGATCTGGCGTCTGCTGGGATTGCAATTGGGGCAGACGAAATCGCGGAGGCAAAGACGCGTATTGAGAAGGACAACCCTGAGGCGCTTGAAGCGCTGAAGTTTGCCCATGACCGCATCATGGCCCATCACTTGCGCCAAAAGCCGGAATCGAACCGATACAAGGATTCGGCGGGAGTCGAGTTGGGAGAGCGCTGGACGCCAGTCGAGTCGGCTGGTCTCTACGTTCCAGGCGGCACCGCTTCCTATCCCAGTTCCGTCCTTATGAACGGCATCCCCGCCAAGGTCGCCGGCGTCAATCGCATTGTCATGGTCGTGCCGACGCCGGGCGGCGAAGTCAATCCACTGGTGCTTGTTGCCGGCTCGATGGTCGCTGACGAAACCTACCGGGTCGGCGGCGCGCAGGCCATTGCGGCTCTTGCCTACGGCACAAAATCAATTGCGCCGGTCGCGACCATTGTCGGGCCGGGCAATGCGTTCGTGGCGGCGGCCAAGCGCCAAGTCTACGGGACGGTCGGGATCGATTCCATCGCCGGTCCTTCCGAGGTTCTGGTGATTGCCGACAGCGCCAATGATCCAGACTGGATCGCCGCCGATCTGTTAGCCCAGGCCGAACACGACACCGCTGCCCAGTCGATCCTGATGACCGATGATGCAGCGTTTGCCGACCGGGTCGAACAGGCCGTTGATCGTCAACTGGCGCAGTTGCCGCGCTCCAAGATCGCCGGTCCGAGCTGGCGTGACTACGGCACGATTATCGTACTTTCCTCGCTCGATGATGCGCCGCCCTACGCTGACCGGATCGCGGCCGAACACCTTGAGATCGCAACCGCCAATGCCGAAGGCATGGTGGACAAGATCTCCAATGCCGGTGCAATCTTCATCGGGTGCTACACGCCCGAGGTCATCGGCGATTATGTGGCCGGCACCAACCACGTCCTGCCGACTGCGCGCTCGTCACGGTTCTCTTCCGGACTAGGCGTTCTTGACTTCATGAAGCGGACGTCGCTTCTGAAGCTCGATGCGGCGGCCCTGTCCCAGGTCGGCCCTGCCGCCATGACGCTGGCGCGCTGCGAAGGGCTGGAGGGACATCGCCGCTCGGTGGAATTGCGTCTTAACAAGACGGGGTGAAGGAAGCGCGATGTCGGAATTCGGTCCCTCCAAGACGTCTCGTTCGCGACTCTATGAGATCACGCTCGACCGCGGCACGATTGCGCGCAAGAACGTCAACGTCGAGCACGAACGCGAAGTCGCGATCTACGACCTGCTTGAATCCAACCAGTTCAAGCTCGTCGGCCACGACGCCGGTCCCTACATCCTCACCCTGTCGATTGCCGAAGACCGCCTGATTTTTGCGGTCGGCAACGAAAGCGGGCAGGAACTCGAAAGGCACATGATTTCCATGCAGCCGTTCAAGAAGATCATCAAGGACTACTTCATGGTCTGTGACAGCTATTATGAGGCCATTCGTTCGTCGCCGCCCTCCAAAATCCAGGCAATCGATGTTGGGCGGCGGGCCTTGCACGATGAAGGAAGCCGTCTGTTGGATGAACGCTTGAAGGGAAAGATTGACGTAGACTTCGACACCGCTCGGCGTCTGTTTACTCTGATTTGCGCACTCCATTGGAAAGGCTGACGCGGTGCCGCTGGCCCAGGCCGAAAGCATTCCAATCCGGCGCGTATTGTTCGCGTGCAGTTTGAATGCCTTGCGCTCTCCGATGGCGGAAGGGCTGTTGCGACATCTGGCCGGCAGCCGGCTGGAGGTCGCTTCGGCCGGGGTTCGGGCTGGCGAATTGGACCGGTGCGGGGAAGTCGTGATGAACGAACTGGGCATCGATATTTCCAGGCACAAGCCACGCCAAATCGCTGATTTGGACGACGAGGAAACCTTCGATTTGATCGTTTCTTTGTCGCCCGAAGCCCACCATCAGGCGCTGGAGCTGACCCGCACCATGCCCGCACGTGTGGAATATTGGCCGACCATGGATGCCTGCGCCATTCCTGAAGACGCCGATGACGATCAGGTCCTGCACACCTATCGCGCCATTCGCGATCATCTGTTCCGCCGCATCAAGCAACGCTTTGAAGTCACCGGCAGCCCATCGGTTTGACACTGAGGGCGGGGAAACAGGAACCGGTCTGAATAGCGGGCATCGGCAGCTTGCGCCAATTCCGTGCGATGCCCGCAGCTCTTTTCCGGCTAAGCGACAAGTTCCTGCCACTGGTCATGACACGAGCAGGTCGCCTTGAGGTCGCTGGTTGGCAAACCTGCTGAGCGAAACGCATCGATCGACTTCATGATCTCGCCATCGCAGTCACCGCAATTGCTTGATATTGCGACAGGCGTGGGATTGTCATCGAAGCCGCCAACCGACACCGGCCAGCCGTTCTCCTGCGCCTGTTTCAGGATGTGCAGAACCGACCATAACCAGGGCGGGCGGAACTCTCCGTTCTGGTAGCGCGCTTCCAGCGGCGTGTCGGGGGGAACGAATGCGCACGACAGGGCGATTTCGTCGGCCCCCAAGTCGGTCAGATAGGACAGCGTTGTCAGGGCATCTTCGATGGCCTGCTTTTCGCTCAAGCCGGGAGCCTTGACGAAGGCATAGGCAAAGATCTTGATGCCCCGCTCCTTCATCAGCTTGAACGAAGTTTCGATTTCCGTGCGGCGCATGCCTTTCACCAACAGCTTGTTGCGGACGTGTTCGCTGAGGCTTTCAACACCGATGCCGATGACGAAATCCTTGCCTGCGCGAAGGACCGGCCCAGCCTCGTCGAGCACTTCGGCAGACAGGTATTCAGGACGCGATTCCACCATGACCTGCTCGATTTGCGGGCGGTTGCTCGCGTCCTCCAGGACCGTTTTACGGAACTCGGGCGGCAGCTCGCTATCGACGAAGAATGAGCCACCGTTGAAAATGGCCAGCTTGTCGTAGCCCGAACTACTCTCGACGGCGTTCAAATACATGCGTTCGAGAAGTTCGGCTGGAAGGCGCCAGCCCCCGAAGAAATCCTCTTTGCCATCGCCAAGATTGAGCCGTCTGGTGAGGCCGGGAAAACCGCAAAACAGGCAGCCGCGCCCGCGCGTCTTGATCCAGTATTTGCAGCCGCCTCCGGGCAAACCGACGGTCAACTGGGTCATGGCTTTTCCAGATATCGGGGAGTATCGGGGCTCGGTGTGAAAGTCGTAGGTGTAGCCGTCGAGTGTCGATGTCATCTCGTTCACCATTTTTCGTGTTTCAGGTGAACGACAGGCTGCAGTCGACTGGTCGAAACGTCAGGACTGTGGGCGTGTAGCGGGCGTGTAGCGGAGGTTACTTATGCGGGATGGAGGGTGGATTTCAGGTGAGACAGCGGCCTTTCAGGGCGTTTTCTTGTCTAATTGACCAGGGCCTGGGCGATTGTGCGTGCAAGCGTTTTTGCTTCGTTATCCGATATGCCTGGCGGGATGCGATAAAGGCCGCCTCCGCCGCGATCCCGGAAAAGCGTTTCAGCTTCTTGCGCGACGTGGCGCAGGTGGCCTTCGAGAGGTTCGAACACGAGAGCGGCGATGCACTCTTCGGGGGCATCATGCGTGACGCTCAGCTCCCACCGGCTCATCTCATGGGCTATGAGTTCTGATGTGTCAGCGTACTTTTCATCGACAGCGTGGAGTACTTTGGGCGGAGGATCGACCCATTTGGTTATTTTTCCCGATCGATCGGTCCAAAAGGAATCGAAAATCAATCGGTCGGTCTCGGTTGAGATTCTTTCAAGCGAATTTGCGGCTGAGCGCGCCGCTTGAAGGCGAAACAAGCGTTCCAGGTCGATGCGGCCGATGGCAAGCGAGACATCGTATATGTCGGCGCGCTGGCCATCATCATACAATAGCGCTTCGAGCTGTTTGAGGGTCGCTTCGTCGCCGGTTTCAAAGAGTATCATTCCAACCATGTCGATGGCCGCCGACAGGAGTTCAGGCTGGGTGGCTTCGTCTTCAAGCATCTGATCGGCAAGTTTGCGGGCAGGCTGCCAACGGGCTTTTCCCAGCACTTCAAACAGGTACTGCAAAAACCTGATCTTGCCGCGGGTTGTCTCGTTAACCGGGGCATCCTTGAGGACTGCGGCCATTTCCGTGGCGATGGCCAGGATGGGTTCGCAAAGCTGCGGCTCAAGACCCGCTTCAAGGCGGCTGTCCTCAATCATCGCCAGATCGATTGCATGTGTCATGCAATGGTGATCAGCGATACTGCCAATGGCTGCAACGACCTCGGGACTGGGAAGCCTTCCGAAACTGGCTGCATCGCCCAGCGCACCCAGCATCGCATCCATCAGATCGGGGTCAGACAACGCCTTGAGAATTTCTTGATCGTTGTCGGGGCTGGCGGAGATGCGCTTCAATTGCAGGAATTCTCGCCAATCGCTGGTGGGTGCCGAGGCGTGGGCCTTGGCCAGCACATCGAGGGACTGCTGGCCACCAAGACGAACAACGGCGCGCGCGCACATCTCGATATTCTGGTCGGGCTCTTGATAACGCACAAATTCATCAGCCAACCGGTCGCTGAGAATTTTTGCGGCTTGAGCGCCCCCGATGTCGGCGACCAGGAAAACCGCCTCGCTATAGGGCGATTCACCGGTCATCGACAGGCTTTTTGTTATGCGGTCCAGGAACGGCAGGAATGCCTTACTGCGACTGGCTTGCGCGAAGGCAAATGCGCGTTTTGCATCATCGTCGAATTCTGTCAGGGCGGATGCGAATGCGACAACCCGATCGCGATCGTGCGGCTTTGCCGTCTCGGCGTAGGCGTATGCGGCCATCAGGGCACGGGGTTGATCGTCGCCCCAGAATGCTTCTGAAATCCTGGGATGGGGCCGGGTGGAGCGCGCGCGGGCGAGGCGAAGATAGGGCGAATCCAAACCACGGCCGAATGTAACGTAGTTGTGGCCGGGGTAATCCTCCTCGGCGGTCTCATCGCGCGCCAATTCAACAAACCGGCTGAGCGTGTCGTCCATTGAGCCAAGCGTCCTCAGGATCAACCAGTCTGGATCGAGGGCGGCGAGGGCGTCGAGGAAGGCTTCGGCTCCGCCGTCATCGCCCATGGAGGCTGCATGGAGCAATTCATGCCTGAGATCGTCGCCGATCCATTTTGAAGTGTCCTTAAGGCCGGCATCCGCAAAAATTTCTGACAGGGTGATCAGGCTCAGTCGATTAATGTCTTGTTCGCGGTACAGCGCCTCAGTCAGTTCGCCGAATTCCGCGTGCCGTCCACGCTGCCATAGCAAGGCGCCATAGAATCGGAAGACTGATCGCCAAGCCGGAGAGAAGCGTCGTTGAAGCGCTTTTGAAACCGGCCAGTCCAGCATGGCCTGGGCGACCAGGTGCTCTTGCAGCGTCAGGTGCAGGAAGTGGAATTTCGGATCGGCCTCGTGCCAGACGGTGAGCAAACGGGATGGCAGGATTTGCCGCTCGAAATCGGTTGCAAGCTCGCGATCCTTCAAGCCGGCGAAGAATGTCCAATCGGCTTTGGCGAAAATCTGCACTGCGCCGCGCGGGCTGTCGTAGAGAAAACAAGCAAACCTCGATAAGTCATCCAGAGCAGCGGTGGACAGGATCTCAGGATCCCCATGACGACAGCGGGCTTGATGGGCAACGCGCTGCAGCAAGGTCTCATAGACTTCAATTCGTGACAGGGGCAGGCTTTCATTTGGCGCGGTGCTTTTTAGGAAACACAACGCCGTCAACAGAAACGGATTGGCCGACATCTCACGCATTCCCGGCACCCGATCCAACTCGGCGGCCAGCGCCGTGGCGTCCACGTTCAACCCTGCATTGGCGTTGGCCGCACACCAGTTTTCGATCAATGCGGCGACGGCTTCGCTATCCAGCTCGACCATTTCGAAGCGCTGGTCTTCGTTGAGGCCCTGCATCAGGCCCGCCGGCCGTGTGGTCGCGATCCAAGAAAAACTTGTCGTGGGATTGGCAAGCTCGCTGTAGATGGAATTGACGGCGTCCTTGTCGGAGGCGATCTCATCGAGCCCGTCGATCAATAAGATCCCCGGACCATCGGGGTATTCCGCGGTGCCTGTCAGCAAGGCGCGGACCTGGGCGGCATCCAGGTCCTGTGCGGCGAGTTTCTGGCTGGCATAGTCGACAAGCGATAACGAGGGGGTATGGGCACGGGCCTGAACATAGCCTCGCGCTTCAACGAAGAATGGCACGCTCGCCGTTGCCCATTCACCGGCGGCAATATCCAACGCAAGACGCCGCAACAGGCTGGATTTGCCTGTGCCCGGAGCCCCAACAATAAGCCGGCACCTTGTTGTCGCTTGATCGAGTGCCTCTCGGGGCGAGCGTCGAATTGCGTTTCGCTGCCGGATCCGCCGGCGCAACTTCTCGGCCAGTGTGGGACGCTGCTCCATCATGCGCGGCGCAGGCGTCGTCGCCACGGCGGGCGCAATTCGCAAGTCAACGTAGGCATGCGCGAGCGGCAGCGAATGATCGGTCTCAAACAGGGCCGGCAGGCGCGTGATCTGGCGGTCGCTGAGGACCCGCAACTGAAGCTTCTTGATAAGATTGAGGTGCTGCAGCCTGCTCTTTTTTTCGTTGCTGCCTGCAATTTTTTGCTTCTCCCAGGCCCGCTCAAGTGCCGACCACCACGCCTGGGCGATCTGCTCGTCGGCTGCGTGCTGGCGGATCGTACGCTCTATTCCATCGCGTTGTTTGGGAATGGCGCCGCGGTAAATCCATCCCTTGGCTGTATTTTCGTCATATCCGCCGACGAGGTCGGGGGGGCTGGCTTCAAGTGCCAGATCACCGAAGCTCAATCCAATGGACCGGCGAAAGAGGTTCAGGATTTCTCCTGCCGACATGCAATCCACATTTTCAGGTGGTGACTTCCTTAGCGATTTGACCATCAATCAATTCCATTCCTAAGCATGACGTTTGAAACAAAAAAGTAAATAAAAACAGTCCATTATCAGAAGCGCTACACGACCGCTACAATGGCACGGCCCTGACACTCCCGCCCGCTACGCGCAAACCTTCATCACCCAAAAACTCAAAAAAGGTGATGAAATGATCATTCGACCAGTCGAGGAGGCAGACGTCGCGGCGGTAGCGGAATTGGAAGCAAAGGTTTGGGGCGCGAGTGCGGCTGATGCGGATCAAATTCGGTCGCGCTCGGCTACATTCAAGGATGGCAACCTGATTGCTGAGAAGCCGATGGGTGTGATTGCGGGCTACGTCGTCGTGCAGCGGGTCAGTCAGGTTTCAACGGGATCATGGTCCCAACAAACCGACAATGGATTGCTGGCGCGCACCCATCAGCCCGACGGGCAGTTGATCTATGGCGTCAATCTTTCGGTCACGCCCGAAGGCGCCAAACATGGTGTCAGCAAGGCGCTGATCGATCACTGTTACCGCAAGTTCGTGACACATGGCCCATGCAGCGCCATCTGCCTTGGGTCACGGTTGCCGGGGTTTGCACGCTGGTCGTTGGAAAACGGTCAGGATGTGGAGGAATATCTTTCGCGGCAGTCGGGAGGCCTGTCACGAGACCCAGAGCTTCGAATTTATCAGAAGAACGGATTCCGGTTCCTGTGGGCCCTGAAGCAGTACTTTGAGGATCAGGCCAGCCTTAACTACGGTGCGATGGTGATCAGAAACTGATTTGGTGTGGCGGTGACAACATAGCGGGATGGCGGTATTCTCCATATAGTCTGCCATCCTTTGCCGGGCGTTTGAGCTGGGGCGGAGCAAGCATTGTGTCGAGGCGGCCAACCGAAAGTGACCAACAAAAGCGCGACCCTGCTATCCCATGCGATTTTGCAGGCGACAGAAGACAACGAAAAATGGGCCGATGTTCTAGCCGCGTTGATCGAGATCACCGGTGCGGTCAAGGGCATCATGACGCTGCGCGACCGGCAATCGGCGAAACTCCTGCTGCCTGACGAGCTGACGAGCAATCTGAAGGCACCGCTCATTCATGGTATCGAGCCGGATTTCGTCGAGAGTTATCTGGACCATTATGCCGCCCTCGACCCATGGACGGAGATCGAGCGCGCCAATCATCCCTACGAACCCTACTTTATGAGCTACCACCTCGATTTCAACACCCTGGTGGGCAAGGAGTTTTGGAACTGGCTTCGGCCTCAGGGCATCGTCGACGCGCTGGTGGCGGAGATTGCCAGTTCGCACCGGCATTGGGTGGCGCTCAATCTGCATTTCGATTCGAGTTGCTGGGGACGCCAGGGGGAGATCATCGCGCAGGTTCAGGACCTGCTGCCTCCCTTGCGGACCGGCTGGAAACTGAGCGAAGAGGTGATGGGCTTGCGCCAGGGGCTTGCGACCAGCCAGGGCTACCTGGAGAACTGGTTGGTCCCGTGTTTGATCCTCGATGAGGATCTTATCGTTACGTCGGCAAACACGCTCGGTCTTGAGGAAATCCATCGCCACTTCAACACCTGCAAGAAGATCCAGGTCGGAAAGCCAATCGAGGTCAATAACGGGGCGCTGCGACAGGCGTTGTGTGACATCCGAAGCCTGGAGCAACCAAACCAGGGCAAGCAAGCAAGCCTGCCCAGTTGCATAGACGGGCACACGATCTCGCTATCGGTCGTCGCCCAGGCGACGGACATTGTCGGCAAAAGCCGGGGAAAGTACTTCATTCATGTCGACCCCGTTGCGAGCTTGAAATCGGCAGCGGAGAAGATGACATTGATCTGGGAGCGCCCTGACCTGACGCCGCGCCAGTCGGCTGTTGTTCGTGCCGTTGCGGAGGGGATCAAGGTAAAGGCGTACGCAGAAGGAACCGGCATCACCGAGAAGACGGCCTATGACCACCTGTTGATGGCGCGCAAGAAAATGGGTAATATTCTGACACGTGACATCTACATGACCCATCAAACCTATCTTTCACGCCAGCAGGGAAAGTAACACCGGGAGCGCGTGTGGGTTGCATGCTGAAACGTTTGTGCACGACACTTTAGCCAATTTTTTTATCGCAAATGCGAAAACCCGGTAGGACTACCGATTTTCTCCGCCGCTAGCTTGGGCGACAATAAGCCCTATTGCGGGGTGCAAACGGTCGTAACCTGCTGCAATCGACAGATCGCATGAGGATAAGGTCGTCTTGATAACCCACCGGCTTGGCCGACCCCGGCTGGCCAAAGTGAGGGATGCACGGTATTTCCCATCCTTAAATCTTTATTTTGGGACTATCGGCGTTGCGCCTTTTTGCAACCGCTGATTTGGTGTGACACGATACACGGTGTAGCTGTTTCAATTGCACCCCCGATCCATAATAATTGATCCCCCCGGCTCGCTACCAAGAACTCTAACCCATTCTCTTCACCTGCGCGCTACCTTGCCGGAAGTCAAATGGCTGTCAGGCGTGGCGAAAATTGCAAGGTCGGTGTGGTTCATCGGGCAAGATAGACGGTTTGGGTCTCGCGGCGATCCTGCAGGGGGTTGTGAAAGGTAACGGGCTGGGCCCAGGCTTTTTCGAATTCTGCCGCAAGTCGGGCGGTGAAATCCTCATCGGGCCGATCGTTCGACCATAACGCGAATATTCCATCGGGGTGCAGGTGGGCGGTCAACTGCCTGAGGCCTGCTGGCGAATAGAATTCCTGATTGTCGGGGGTTAACAGGAAGTCTGGTGAATGATCGATATCGACGATAATCGCATCATAGCGCCGGCCGGGGAGGTCTGGATCGAACCCTTGTGCCGAGGCGGCCAGCGCGAAAAAATCCCCATGGACGAAACCGCAGCGGGGGTCCGAGGTCAGCTTCGGCCCGAGCGGCAAGAGGCCCGTTTCATGCCACTCGATAACGGCTGCCAACGCGTCGACCACATGCAGTGAGCGTACGCGCGCATCGCGCAAAACCTCCAGTGCGGTATAACCAAGCCCCAGGCCGCCGACGAGAACATCCAAGTTGTCCTTGCCGCAGTGGGCCAGGGCGGTGCGCGCCAATTCGATTTCCGACACCGTGAATTGGCTCGACATCAGGAATTCGTCGCCGAGCTTTATCTCGTAGATATCTTCATTGGTTGGAAGATCGCGTCGGCGGCGCAGGCTGACGGCGCCGATGGGAGTGGGCTGGTAATCGAGTTCTTCAAACAGTTTGCTCATGGCCGGTTCCAAGCTCATTTTGAGTTTCTTGAGACTGTGAGGGAGCCTTGGCACCCTGACCATCCATCCTGCACGATTTGATCGAGTGAACGGCGCTAACCAACTTTTTTAGCATCGCGACTGAGCGATTTTATTTGTGATAGAGAGAAACTTATGCGGATTTTGCTCGTATCTGCCTAAAATGCTGACCGAATTGCATCTTCCGCGGTCATAGTTGCCAATTGACACCGTAAAATGTTTGCCCCGACGTGTCAGGACGAATATGGCTTAAACAGTGTCAAGTCAGGGGGAGATCTATCGGGCGATTTGACTGGCGGACTGTCAACGACCGACTTCGAGGGGGTCTCTGGATAACGACTTTGGGTTGATGTAGGCTCTTCGATGCAATCCTAAGTGGATCGCAATGAGGAGCCCAGTGCTTAGTTTTTTTGTACGTGAGTAGTATGAGTACAGGTGGCGTAATTCGCGACGGCGGACCTGGAGCCGATGATGTAAAATCTGACGCGGCGTTCAATAACGCCGCCTCTTCGTTGTACCGCGTTCGCCCCAATCACGGGGTGGTGTTTGTTGAATTCGACCTGCCTGGAGAATTGCTGGGCAAGACGCAGACCTGGCTCCACGAAGAAATCGTCGACGACGAATACGGTCAGCGGCCGGTGTTGCTGCCACTGGAACGCGAGGCGATCTCGGACGGTGTTGCCTGGCATCCCGTTACGTTTATGCCGCTGGGGCCGCAGGACACGCTTTGGTTGAGCGGTTACGACGGCGTCGAGCCGTTTCTGGGCACGTGGATCCCGCTGCCCTTTCTGAGACTTGTCACCGATCGTACCCGCAGCACCTATCTGGACAGCGGTCCATCCAACTGGGTGCGGCTTTACCTGGTGCCGCCTGAAGGAGACTTGCGGGACGCGCGCCGGATCAAGGCCGTTCTGGCGATCGATACGAGACTTACCGACACCAGCCGGCTGGAGAGCCCGCGGTATCTGGGACCGACAATCGAGGATGCCTCGTTCGGCTCGACATTCGCGCTGGCCGCCGAGGCCGACGAATTGTCAGATTTCCTTTCGGAAAACTGGATCGACGCCTGGTTGCGGCAGGCCTTTGAGGGGGCCAAGGACCAACTCGACCTTGGCACTGAGGGACCTGAACGGGCAACGACCTGCCAACTGGAGCATGTCGCACGTTATCTGGCCTTGCTGTCGGCTCTGAAAAACCTGAGCCCCATTCCGCAATTGCGGTTCTACAATGTGGCGAACCGGGAAACCTCTCCCAACACGGAGGGCGTCGATTTCGTCGTCGATGTCAGCGGCTCGGATATCAATTCGTTTATCATCAGCCAGAAAGCCACCAAGGATGGTGGCACGAGGAAGGTCACGCGGCCGCTGGGCGTGCGGGAGCTATCGCGCCCTGACCGGGTCCATGATCACGCCGTTCCAGCCTATGTCGAATTCGATGCACCAGCCTTCGGCGATGCCCGGCTTTCACGCCTTTCCGGCCGCTCGGATGCTTGCAGTTGGCCGAGCCTTGTGCGCATTGGCGAAGAAGCGAAACGGCTGGGCTTGCGGGCCAACGCGACCGACGGCGTAACAGGCGCGAGCGACTTTCTGCGTCATGCCTGCGATGCCACCCTGTCGGCGAAAGTCTGGCGCCTGAGCACGGACAGCGCGTCGGGCGAGCGTGCTGGTCCTATGGCGACAAGTGCCGCGCTCGACCACCTTTCCGAGGACGGGCGGCTATTGGGCACGGAGGATGGCGGACTTCCCGCGGTACGACCAAAATTTTCCAAGTCCTCGCTCATCAGCCTATTCATCTCGGAGCTGATCCTGCACGCCGTCTCCCAGGTGTCCGCCCCAAAGCACCACGATGCTGACGACGATGGGGCGCAGCTCGCCGATATCTCAACAGTCAAGATCGCACTTCCCGTCGCTATCACCGCGGATGAGCAACGCGCGATCCTTGAGCGGGCACGCGATGGCATCGATCTGGTCTGGCGCCTGCAGGGCTGGGATCGCGATCAAACCGGAATGGCGCCGCGAAAGCCGCGCCTGCACGCGTCTGTTGGGGCCGACCTGGCGGTTCAACTGCTCTATCTGGAGGAAGAAGTCGAGACGCGGTTTGGCGGCGATTTCAAGTCGTTTGCGGCAGCCGCGGGACGGATGCAGTCGGGTTCGGCGGGGATGGGCGCCTTCTTGCGGGTCGCCTCGATCGAGTTGGGGCAGTTCCAATCAACGCTGGTCGTTGCCGAATACGATGTCGACAACGACGGTACGATTTCACCCTCGCTCAGCCGCGCCGAGCGATCGTCGCCTGGCATTCGGGCGATGACGCGGGCGATCCTCGAGCGCCACATCATGCCGGCTATCGAGCGCGAGCTGGACAAGAGCCAACTGCCGTCGGCTGCTTCATTCCTGAGGGAGATCACCGGAAGGGCGCCGGTCGTCTGGCAAATGGACGATGGCGACTTCTCGACCCGGCTCGAACACAAGGTCCTGCAGCCGGCCGCGGAAGCCTTGTTACAGCTTTACAGCGAATTGCCGCCGGATCCGGCTCACGGGATTGAGCACGCGAGCTTTGCCACACTGGTGGAACTGGGAGGTGGAGAGATCGACCTATTGGCAGCACACTTCGACGCTGCTGCCGTGCGGGCCGGAGCGCAGGACTTTGATCTTGCATCGGTGCGAATTCCACTCAATCAAAGGGCGATACGCAAAATCGTCCGCGGAGAACTGGATAGTTCGCTGGCAAATGTTCTGGCGGAGCTGCGGCCGGAAAATTGCGATCTGGTGGTGCTGGCGGGAGAATATGCGGGCCTGCAGGATGTTCGCGATGTCGTCTTCTCGCACCTGCCGATTTGTTCCCACCGGCTGGTGACAATGCCCAGCGAACAGGTTGAGGCCGCAAAGCGGTCGGAGGGACGCGATCACACCCGGCTTCTGGGTATCCTTGGCATATTCGATCAGCATCGATTGCCGGCCGCAGGGGACTTTTCCTACCAGGGCGGACCGTTGCCGGATTCGACACGGGCCGACCATGGTTCACCGCCGGGGCCGCGCGCATTGCCCGATTATAATGACGGCGACGGGCCCAACATCATTGACGTTGAGCGCAATACGGAGTCGGCCTTCGGCGATATTCTGAAACCGACGCAATCGTCGGAGAAACGCCCATGATTGCCGATCCGACACTGAAAGCCTCGTGTGTTCAAACTTCCGGGCAGGTCGGGCAGCTTTCGGAATGGCTGGCGCGCCACAAAGATCTGGCCGGTTGTGCAAATCCGGCCATCCGCCAAGCCGTGATGACAAGTGCCATAGATTTGAAGTCGCTGGTGGAGGCCGCCGAGCGTGCGCCGGCACTTGGCCTTGTCGGCGGCTGCGATACGGAGACTTCCGAATTCGTGACGGCGCTCCTGCGGCCGGGTGGGCAGGCGGGACGTATCGTCCTTGGTCAGCGCCGGGCGGGGCTTGGAGCGATTTCGTCGATTCTTCCTGGCGAAGAAGATGGCGGAGCGGCTGCAACAGTTCGTTTTCGCGATGCTGCCAGCCAGCCCGACTCGGGGGCTGCGGAATTTTATCCGGTGGCTGTGTCGCTACTCGGCCAGATGGACCTTGCGGCCATCTTCTGCCGTCTCTACTTCACGCATCTACCCGTATCGCTGCGTCGTGGCATCGAGGCCCATGAAGTGCGCCAGGCGATCGATGCCGCGCAGTTGAACCTGAAGGTCAACGCAGTTCCAGGACTTTCCGCCCGCGACACCCAAGAATTACGGCAGGAACTTGAAAACAGGCTGCCCGGCGTTGCCGCACTGAGGGAACTGGAGGCGGTGGGCTATTGGGATTGGCTTTGCGATCATGTTTCGCACGCCGCAGAGCCGTCGCGGCGGCAGCTTCTGTCGTTGCTGTGGCAAAACGAACCGCAACTGACAAAGCTATTCAACCGGCTCAGCGACGGCCTCAACACGCTTGGCAATTCCTACCAGGTGTTTTGCCCGCACGAGGCAGTGATTTCGAGCGACCCGACGACAGGTTGGGTGGCGCGGCACCGAGCGAGTATTGCTTCAGCGGCGACACTGCGTGAGATGGCCCACGAGACCTCGCCGGCCAACGTTCTTCGCATAACGGCGGGTGGCAACTCGGTTCTGGAAATTCAGCGCTCGACGCTTGCTGCGATTGCATCGGAAATCTTGATCGGGGTCGAGGAAACGCGGCTTAGCCGGCTGGCGCCCGCTGAAATTGCGGCCTTCCCTGGCGTGGGAAGTCTCAACGATACCACTGCGCGCCTGCTGCTGCATGCCCGCGAGGGCCCCCAGGGCGGCCTGCCACTCGATATCGCGGTCGATTTGTTCGTCAGGACCAAATCAACCTACCTGTTTGAACGGGCTTGTTCGCGGCACGAGATCACAGCTCTGGTTGTGCGGGTCGACCCGAAATCCAATGACGACGATATCCATGCCGCAGCCATTGCCGACTGGGTTGATGTTGCCCAGGGCGAGAATGCCACCGCGCGCGAGCGCATGGAGGCCGGACTGTCTGTCATTGCCAGCCCGGCAAGCCTCACAGTACGGCCAACGCCGTTGGACCAGAGCCCCATGGCCAGTTCGACGGAGGACGGCAGCCTGCAGGCCTTCGAATTGGACAGTATCAGTGGCGGCAGCAAGTGGCTGAAGGAATGGACACCAGGGCGAGGCTTTGAGCGTACCCATTGGATTGGCAGCAAAGGGGCGGGGGCGGGCGAGAACGGGACGCCAGCAGTTCTTCAACTAACCGGCAATCGTTTCAGCGATGGCGATCTGAGCGCGGTCAGCGACCGCATGGCGTCAAATGGTTCTGCGGCGCTTGAAACGGTCGCCGACAGGGTTTTCAAAGAGATCGCGCCGTCCTGCACGCCAATGGTAAAGGCCCGGCAGATCCGACATCACCTGCGGGCTACCCGCAAGTCCATTCGTGCACGGCTGATCAGGTTCCACCAATCCAATGATCCGGCGCGGTTCATGGACTGGCGTCAGCAAGTCGCCAATGTCGCCGCGACGCGCCTGGAAGCGTGCCGGACCGCAGGCCGCATCGGCCGGTTATGGGATGGCCTGTCTCCTACCGAAGAACAGCTCGTCTTGTTGGTGAGTAGTCTGATCGGCGATGCCACACTGCCAGCCGGCAGTCGGGCTCACGGCACCGCGGGAAGCCAATCAGGTGGGCAAGCTCGCTCAATGGGAGAGCGCGGTGGCAGGGGGGATGACGCGGGTGCCCTGCCATCGGCTGCAAAATGCGCCCGCGCGATCATTCAGCATTGGCTGAAATCGATGTACGGGGCGGCGGATTCGCGGCGATTGTGCCGCAAGGTGGGCATTGCACAGCCGGTCCTACAGCACGTCGTCGACGAACTGGCATTCGGGGCGATAAGGCTGAATCTTACCAGCGAACTTACGCAGTTATTGTCAGCTATCGATATGGAGAAACGGGCTGCAGCCGATGTACCTATTCGCTATGCGGCGGTCGCGAAGCGGTTTATCGGGGCCTACCTGGAAAGACCAGCTCCATTTATATGGAATGGCATCGGCGAGCATGGTGCCGCATCGGGCGGTGCATTTTATGACGGGGATGAGGGCGAGGAAGCCGGCGGCCTGGGGGCGGGGGACCGCGATGAAGGACCGACAGGAGCACGAAATTTACCGTCGCTCACGGACGGCACTGACACACAGACCCACAGTCCTGCTATAGATTGGCCGGGCGCATTTCGTGCACTTGTCGAACGAAACATATCTGCAGCAGGAGCTGTCGCCGCCCGGTCGGAAGTTGACCGGGAACTGGGTAAACAGCTTTCGGTGTTTACCACGAGCCCATTCGAGGTTGACCTGTGACAACGAAAAACATCCGAATAGTACCTGACGCCGGCGTTCCCGATGGCGGGCATGCGATCATTCTTCTGGACGGCGTATGGCTGTTGCCTGAACCGGCCACATTCCGAATAGAACCGCTTGACGATACGATTCCATCCGACGAACTCAAGGGCTGGCCCAATGGCGAGCGCAGGCCGCGGCTGATCCGCACGACTTCGCGGGGAATTGAGTTGCTGATCGGACCAGATATCGTCGATGCACCCGACCTGGTACCGGGTACGCCAATCTCGATCTCGGTTCCCGCAGCCGATGTGCATGCTGAAGTTCGGTGGCCGGACCTGCCATTGAGCCGCCCGACGGGCCGCGGCAAGGTTGTGTTGCAACACGCCAAGTCGTCGGTGTTGGCAACGGCAACGGCGATGGAGGCTGCGGGTCGGCCGATGGCCGTAGCGAATTCAAACGGGGCTTCGCCGATCAGGGCTGCGGCCGTGCAGCCCCGGGCGCGGCAGAGGGCGAACCCGCAAGGGTTGTCGGAATTGCAGATTCCGCATCAGGCTGCCGCCAACAACGACCAACCGATGCCTGCGGATACCGCTCGCATGCCGAAAAAGAAAGCTCCGGTGGCAGCCACACCGGTCAGGCGATCCGGGTCGGCCATGTCGCCAATGGTACCGATGCTGATTGGCCTGGTGTTGACCGGGGGGTTGGTTGCGTTTCTCGCACCTGGGCTCAACAAAGACGTGGCGGCGCTGAAAGAAGCCAGGGAAGGCGAGGTTGCGACAGTCGAAAAGGGTGTCGTAAAGGCACCGACAGTCGACATCTATTCAATTTTCGAAGCCGGGGATACGTCACCTCGCGGACTGAGTGCGGACGGCGTGAGCGGCCAGGATGCCTTGCTGCTGGCAAACAAGTTCCTCAATGGCGTCGACGGTAAGGTCGATAAGGAAGAAAGCGCTTTCTGGCTGCGCAAGGCAATTTCGAAAGAGCTATCGAATCGCAGAACGACATGGGCGTTGACCCAGCTAGGTTCGATTTATGCCGGACCGAGCAAAGGTGCGCCCGACTATCAATCGGCTCGGGTATTGTGGGAAATGGCCGCTGCCAATGGCGACCCGGTTGCCGCGTGCTTCGTTGCACGGCTCTACGAATTCGGTTTGGGCGTGCCGGTCGATCTTGCCACTGCCCGGAAGAACTATGAACGTGCCCAACGGTTGGGCGGGTGCGCGGGATTGAATGCCGCGCTGGCGCGCGTGGGCAGTTGAAGGCGCCTAGCAGGCTGTTAAGCCGCCCTTTCGAGAACTGCCCCAGCCCCATTCTGGCGCTCTGAGGCAGCAACCTGATGGCGAAGAGACCCGTTAGCTCAAATGCGTGCCCGCGGGCAGGATGACGACAAAGTTGTCGTCTATACCTGTCAGAAGGCCTGCTCTGTGCGTGTCACCGACCCGCCGCGCGCTGGATATTTTTATAAATCATTCACAGTTCACAAGTACGAGGCAGGATGCAGAGGTGTTCAGCAGGGAGTATTCGATGCGCCGTGGACCACATAACTTGAGGCGAATATGGCTCGACCCGCTGTGCATGGTTTTGTGCATGATCGCGGGCCTGGGCCTCGCGCAGGCGGCCGAAGTGCGCCTGCAGATCAAGGGCGGCGGTTTCGAAATCACTGGCGAACTGCAGGAATTCGACGGTCAGACGTATGTGATCGAGTCTGAGGCGTTTGGGCGAATGAGACTCGATGGTGAGCGATTTGAATGCCTGGGTGCCGCCTGTCCGTCGGTTGCCGCTCTGCGCCGGGGCGCCAACCTGGGTCAGGGCGAAACGATCAGAAACCTGGGCGAGACCAGTTGGATGGGCGGGAGCGGAATCGGCACGAACTTCATGCCGGAGCTGATCAAATCCTATGCCGCTGCAAACGATCTCAGCGTCAAGCAGGCGATTGGCACGGATACGCGAGATTTGATTTTCACGCTGAACGACGATGACGGCAACAGCGTTGGCACGTTCAACGTTTTGCGCCGTGGTGTCAGCCTGGGATATCGCGAACTCATTGCCGGCAATGTCGATCTGGTGTGGACCAGTGCGCGGATGAGCGACGCGCAACAAAGGTTGTTTAGCCAGGCTGGTGCCGGACCGATGCGGGTGCAGGGCAACGAGCATGTGTTCGCGCTGGATGCGATGGTTGTTCTTGTTGCCAAGGACAATCCGGCTGCCTCGATATCGCTTGAAGACCTGGCTGGGATCTATTCCGGTCAGATTACCGATTGGGCGCAGTTGGGCCTTCCGGCCGGAAAAATCAATGTTTATGCGCCGGTAGAAGGCATGGGGCTGCTCATGCACTTCAAGAACACCATTCTGGCGCCCAGTGGCCTGAGGCTGACAGAAGACGCAAAGCGGCTGGGGACCGTCGTCGAATGGTCCGACAAGGTCGCTTCCGACCGATACGGGATCAGTTTCAACTTCATCGGCTACATCCGGAATGCGAAGGCACTCAACATCTCCTCTCCATGCGGGCTTATCAGCCGTCCCAGTTATTTTTCCGCCAAGACCGAGGAATTTCCGCTTTCGCGGCGGCTTTATTTTTATACCCGCGGGACGCCTAGCTCACCGTTGGCGCGAGAGCTTCTGACTTATGCTCTGTCACCCAAGATCCAAAGCGCATTGAAGGCTTCCAACTTCGTCGATCAGGAACCTGAAACGCAATCATTCGACGAGCAACGCGCCCGCATCGTGCACGCTCTGAATGCGCCTGACGATGACTTCGACATGGTCGACATGCGCGCCTTGATGTCGGATCTGGCGCAAGCTGAGCGCTTCACGACAACGCTGCACTTTGAAAATTCCAGTTCGCGGCTCGACCCGAAAGCCAAGGATGATATCAGGCGTCTGGCTTCGGTCCTCAAGGGGCGGAAATATGCCGGGCGGGAAGTTCTACTTATCGGATTTGCCGATACGATTGGGGGCTATGCCATCAATCGGCAACTCTCGGAGAATCGTGCCCGGGCGGTGGCTCTGGAACTGCGCGCTGCAGGTTATGAGGGTGCGGTCACAAAGGGGTACAGCGAGCTTGCTCCGGTGGTGTGCAACGACACGCCCGAAAACCGCAATTTCAATCGCCGCGTCGAGGTATGGATCCGCTGAGGTTGCTGCGGGGGCTGCGATTACGCGGCACTTCGTAGATGGCGGCGGCACTCAACTGTGCAGGTGCTCCAGTGACATGCGGATGAGATCGGCTGTGCGCTGGAGGCCGAGCTTGTTCTTGATCAGGCTGCAGGTGTTGGCCACCGTCTTGTAGGAAACGCCCAGCGTATCGGCGATGTCGGTGAGGCTTTTTCCATCGCCCAGGAGGCGAAGGATCTCAATTTCACGCGTCGAGAGTTTGTGAAGGGGGTCTTCTCCATCGAACTGGCCGATGGCGAGTTTGGAAGCCAACTCCGCCTCAATATAGTGGCCGCCTTCGACGACTTTCTTTACTGCGGCAATCAGTTCATCGGCGCTGGCGCTTTTGGTCACGTACCCCTTGGCCCCTAGCTTCAATGCGCGGGCGGCATAGATCGGCTCGGAGTGCATGGTGAAAACGATGACGCGGGCCTTCTTGTCTTCGAGGATCAGGCGGCGCAGCAATTCCAGTCCGCCGACGCCTTCCATGTTCAAGTCGAGTAGGACCAGATCGGGTTGATTGGAGCGGAACAACGCCAATGTCTCGTGGCCTGTGGCGGCTTCGAAAATCTGAGACCCATCGAAGCTCTCCAGCAGGCGACGCACGCCGGCGCGCACAACCGAATGGTCGTCAACCAGGAGGATCTTAAGCGCGTTCATGGATCAGTTGCCTTTTGGTTTGATCGGGTTGCGTATCGGGTCCGTTGCTGTCATCGGAAGCCGTTGGAGCAGGAAGCCAGGCCGATACTTCGACGCCCGTGGCGTGGTCTCGATTGCGAAGTGAAAACCGGCCGTCGAGGGCAGAGACGCGTTCGCGCATGCCTGCAATACCGAAACCGGAGCCACGAGAAGACGGCAATGGGGGCGACGTTCCCGACTCTGCGTCGCCATCGTCGGTCTGCGGGAGGCCGGCGCCGTCGTCGGTGATCGAGATATTCAGACCGCGCCGATCGCTACTGATCTTGATTTCCACGCGGTCCGGGCGACCATGGCGCATGGCGTTGCTGAGTGCTTCCTGGACGATGCGAAAGGCCGTCTGATCGATGGCCTTGCCAAAAGACCGGTCGGGCACGTCGACAATGAATTCAACGTCCGGGTACCGGGTTTGCCAAAAGACCGTCAGATTGTCGATGGCGTCAACAAGTCCGACATCGACAAGCGCGGCTGTCCGCAGACGGCCCAAAAGCTCCTTCACGTGGCGCTGCATATGGCCGACCGATTCGCGGATCGTTGCCACGCGAGCGGGGATCTCGGCGTGCTTGTTGGCATCGACGCAGCGGGTGATGGAGGCGGCATCGACATCGACGGAAAACAGGAACGGACCGATTTCATCGTGAAGGTCGCGGGCGAGGTCGGCACGCTCTTCTTCCTGTACGGTCGCCAGTTGCTCGGCCAGCCGGCGGTTCTTGGCCTCCATACCCGACAGTCTGGCGGCCATTGCATTGAAGCCGCGATAAACCTTGACGAGTTCGGCTGGTCCTTGCTCGGGAATTTGGGGGGCACCGGACTGTTGGAAGATCTGACTGAACGATGCCGCCAGCCGGTCAAGTGGGCGCAGGGCCCGGCCCACAATCCAGTAGACGCTGGCCAAAACCAAACCGCAAAACAGGCCCAATATGATCAGCGTGTTCCAAATATCATGCCAGGCTTCCGCGATTTCGTTGTTGGAATCGGTTTCCAGAACGAAGTGACCGAGGCCGCTGAACACGTCTGGCAGGTTCACCCTCACGCTGTGCTCGGACTGCTGGATGAGGCTGCGGAACCATCGAGGGGCCGGCGCCTTGGGTAAGGCTGGAGAGGACGATACAATCGTGCGCCCGCCTGAATCTTGCCAGGTCGCGCGCAAGTGCCGGTCGCCGTCGAAATCGGCGATCAACAAATGCAGCCGCCGGGAAGGGTCGGCGGATTCCTCAGCATCATCGACTGCATTGGACGCGATGCGCGCGCCGACGCCGATGGCCGCCTGCATCTCCTCGCCGACCTTGGAAAGTGCGTGCCAGTAGCTGAGTGCAGCACCAAAGACAAGTGTGAGCAGCACCACCAATACGATTGAAGTGATCAATGACGATCTAAGGGACATCCAATTCACGGTTCTCATAGTGGTTTGAATCAACCCCGGTTATAGCGACCAGCGTGGCCATTCTACCCACAGAAGTGTTGCTTTCGTGAATTTGGGTTCAGGGCCCGGCAGTATCCGGGAAAAAATCCCGCTTGCTGGAACAGAATTGGCCTATTTGACGCTTTGGTCTCGCCGGTCTGGCCCGTTTTACGGCGGTGGCAATTGTCTGCCTTCATATGGGATTGCAACTCTCACGCATCAATCCTGGAGGGGCTTACCACTGCGGAGTGATGGAGAAGCGGGCGTAGGCCTGGAATTTATCCTGATCGGGGATGAGCTGCTTCATCGGGCGCGCGATGCTCACTTCCAATTGCGTCACGGGGCTGAATTTGAATTCCAGTCCGGCTCCAAGCGAGGTGGCCGGCCGATAATTTGGGAACGTGGAGAAAACGCCGCCGTGGTCTACAAAGGTGAATAGGTTCACGCCCTCGCGCCAATCCGAAAGGCTGCGGTGCAGTTCGAGATTGACCAGGTAGCCGGAGTCGCCGGCAGCCGCATTGGTGGGATAACCGCGGACTGTTGTCGGTCCTCCGATCTGGAAGAGCTGACCGCCTGGAAGCAGTTTGGCACCGGTGACCTGCCAACTGAAATCGGACTGCAGGGAGAGGTTCCAGGGAAGTCGGCGAAGCAGGCTGCCGGTTCCCTTGAACAACGGGAAATTGCGAGCTTCATCCAGGACCTTGGCGCGTGATCGGACGATCGAAAAGGCGGGGGAGACCTGGGCGATGAAGTTTTCATTCGAATAGTGGAAGCTTAAGCCGGGAGTGGCTTCGATTGTGTCGGTATCGGTGACGGTCACTTCCGAATAGTCGGTTCGCGATTCCCCAATGGTGGCAGCCATGCTGGCCTGGATCAGCCAGTCCTTGGTGACCCGCAGCGGACGGGTGTAGTTCAGCGATCCGCTTTGCGACTTGCCTGCAACATCGAGGGCAACGAACGGGCCCTGGACGATCGCCATGGAGCCGCGAGAATAGCTGACGCCAAGACGCGATCCGATCGTATCGATGGGGAAGTTGTAAGCGACGTTCGCATTCAGCGTTCTGCGGGCGTTGCTGGCATAAACCGTCAGGCGGTCGTCCATGCCAAGCAGACCGTAGCGGCGGAAGAAGCCGCCAAACTGGTAACGGCCGGTCGACGCCACGCCCTCGTTGTCAGCATAAACCTGGAGCGTATTGGTTGCAGGTTCAAACACCGCGTACTGGATGTCGGTCAGGCCAAACGTTGAGCCGGGCTGCAGGAGCGCGCGGATCTGAGCGGTGTTGGTGCGGTTGAAGTAGGCAATCTTCTTATTCAGGTCGTGAGGATCAATGACCACACCGGCTGGGATATCGACGCGGTTGGCGATGTATTCAGAGCCCAGCGTTCGCGATCCGGCGACATGGGTTTTGCCCAGCCGGCCCTCGGTCAGCTTGATGCGCACCTGACCGTTCTTGATCTTTTGCGGCGGCAGCGTTGCCAGTGCGGTTATCAGACCGCGCTCGGCGTATATCGCGTTGATCTTGCCGACGATCTCGTAGAGTGCGGCGAGATCAATTTCGCGGCCGACGTACCCGCTTGAGATGGAAGCGAGTTCGCCGCGGCTGAGGAAGGTTGACGGGCTGAAGACAACACTGCGCAGTTTGAACTTTGGACCGCCGGGGGTCGCTCCCTCGCCTTCCGGGACTTCAGTACCTTCGACAACCGGTCCGTCGATGGTCGGACGGATCTGATTGAGGCCGCGTTGCAGCCTTTCGAACTGCCGTTCGGATTCGCGTTGCAGGCTTTCAGAATTGGGTAGCACAGCGCCGGCGGTGGGCGGCAGGGCCTGCGCAAGGGCGCTCGCGTCTGTCAGGCACAGGCCCAACAGCAACGCCACAGCCCGTAAAGGCCCGGCTGTTTGCCAGCTCCTACCGTTTTGCACTGGATGGTCCCCGCATTCTGGTGACGGTGGCGAATCAGACTTCTCACAACCGTTCAGAGCCGAGACTATTCGTACTGCGTGGGCAACTGCCTATGCCTTTTTTGCACCAGTTGAAAAACTAGCGATATCTGTGGGCAACGTCAGGATTTCATTTGACTAGAATCCTGTGTTCACCGCTGAACCAGCGCCTTGCTTGCCGACGAAAGCCATGCCGCCTCCCTCACTGTCATCAACGGGTGGGGGATTGCCTTTGGGATCAATGACTTGTGTCGCAGCACCCGGACCTCTGCTGGCTTCTTCATCGATAGCATTGCCGTTGCGCATCTGGCGAACGAACTCGCGAACCATGCTGGTGCCAATGTATCGCGCCCCTGGGTTATGTGCGGAATTGTAGCTATCTGAGATAACCTCAGCCCCGGTTCCGTACTCGACGACATATGTCGTGGTCAGCACCTGGTTGCCGGCGACCGCCAGTGCGAAGGCCTGTCCCGGCTCGAACAACTGCACGTTGGCGCGAGCGGTGGGGGCACCTGACTGGTTGTCGAGGAAGATGGATTGCCCGGCGGTTACCAGGAACATCGTGCCGGGGATGATGGCGTCTTCGAAAGCGACGTTGCCGGCGTTTGTATGGATGGTGGAATCGTCGACGTAGAACATCGGCAGGATGACACCGTTGGGCGCGTCGATGTCGAGTTCAGCCGATTGCGCGGTTAGCCCATTGGAACCGATAATCGACAGTTGCAATGGCTGACCGGCGGGGACGTTTCGGCTCTGGCGGATGTTGGCGATGACTTCGTTGGCCTTGAGGGACAAGGCGTCCTCCACGCTGACAAGGTCCAACACCAACTGGCCGCCGGCTTCGAGCGACATCGAAGCTGCATCAAGGCTGCCGGCGCTGACGTTTCCACCCCGGGCCGAGATGAGCAGGCGGTTTCCGGCTTTCAGCGATCCCGCCGCGATATCCTTGCGAGCGTTGATGGTCATGTCGTTTCCGGCGCTCGCCGTATCGACGCGGATCGATTGACCGTTGAGTATGATGTTGCGACCGGCAACCAACTCATTGCCGTCGATATCGCCACCGGTCGTGCCGATGATATCGACGCCGGCGTTCAGGACATCGAAGTTGAGGGCCCGGGCTGCTGTGAGAATCTGAGACCTGCCCGTCGTGATGCGGCCCAGTTGGAGGTTGCCTGCTTTCGAAGTCAGGTTGGCGTTGTCTGCCACCCGGCCGGTGTCAATGGTGATGTCCTTGCGGGCGTCAAGCGTGCTGCCACCGGCGCGGACCTTGAGGTTGCCAATCGTGATCGCACTTCCGGTCGCGGTCAACGTGGCATGCGTTCTGGCGTTGGCCGTTTGCCCGCTGATACCGCCGATCGCCGTCGTTGCCGTGATGCCGCCGCGGAGGCTGGTCAGCGCATTGAAAGCGATACCGCTGCGGGCGGTCAGATTCTGGCTGCCGCGACTGTTTGCGGTATCGATATTGATGCTCGCAATTTTGGATGTGGCAGTGAAGGTCGCGCCCGATTTGACGGTTGTCAGGCTGATCTGGCGTTGAGCCGTAGCCGATGCTGGGCCGCCGGTGGTCAGGTTGGCGACTGTGATCGCGCCCGTTGTCGCCGTCAGGTTGGCGTTTGTTCCAGCCGAAACGTCCGGCCCGAGGATGTTACCGGTGACCGTTTTCGCGGTGATCGAACCACCGGTGCTGGTCAGCGCGGTGAATGCGATGCCGCTGCGGGCGGAGAGCGTCTGATTCCCACCGCTGGTCGCGGTATCGATCTTGATGTTCGCGGCGTTTGAGGTTGCAGCGAACGTCGTGCCCGCGTTGACCGTCGACAGGTCGATCTGTCCCCGAGCCGTAGCCGATGCAGCGCCGCCGGAGGTCAGGTTGGCGACTGTGATCGCGCCCGTCGTTGCCGTCAGGTTTGCATTCGCTCCAGCCGAAACGTCCGGCCCGAGGATGTTACCGGAGGCGGTTGTCGCGGTGATGCTGCCGCCGGTGCTGGTCAGCGCGGTGAATGCGATACCGCTGCGGGCGGAGAGCGTCTGGTTACCGCCGCTGGTGGCCGTGCCAATCAGGATGTCGGCTGCGTTCGAGGTTGCAGCAAACGTCGTGCCCGCGTTGACCGTCGACAGGTCGATCTGTCCCCGAGCCGTAGCCGATGCAGCGCCGCCAGTGGTCAGGTTGGCGACTGTGATCGCGCCCGTCGTTGCCGTCAGGTTTGCATTCGCTCCAGCCGAAACGTCCGGCCCGAGGATGTTACCGGAGGCGGTTGTCGCGGTGATCGAACCGCCGGTGCTGGTCAGCGCGTTAAAGGCGATGCCGGTCTGGGCGGTAAGCGTCTGGTTACCGCCGCTGGTGGCCGTGCCGATCAGGATGTCGGCTGCGTTCGAGGTCGCTGCAATCGTGGTGCCTGCGGTTACCGTGGTGGCCTGCAAGCGGTCGCGCGCCGTCATGCTGACCGATCCGCTCGTCGAGGTCGCAGAGCCGATGGTGACATCGCCTTGGGCTGTCGCCACGATATTTCCGCCCGCGTTGAGAGACGTGGCCGACAGCGGACTGGTGCCGAAGCCCTGGATGAAGATGCCACCGTTGGTGGTTGAGGCCGTGATCGTCGGGCCCTTGACACTGATTGGCCGGGTCAGCGCACCAATCCCGTTCGCTGCCCTCAGGATCGCTTGGATGTTGGCGCTGGTGGTGTCCAGGTTGGCAAGGCTGGTGGTGCTCGAGGCGATGCGGTCAGCGGTGACGGTGATGCCTGCAATCGGGGCTGCGGAAGTCTGGGTCGTCCTGAGTTCGCCGATGGTCGCGACACCCGTCGTCTCAATGTCGATCAGGCCGGTCGCGAGAAGGCCCGAGCCGTCGGCCATCTGAAGTGAACCGCCGCGGATCTTTGCCGTCGTGCCTGCGTTGATCGAAGCCGAAGCGCCTGCGATTGCGACGATTCCACCGGCGTTGAAATCGACCTTTCCAACGGATGTGACGTCCTGGGCATCCATGTTGTTAACAGCCGTTGCAATAACGTCTGCTGCCGAATTGACGTTGTCGATAGAAAGGTCTGCGCCGGCTGCAGCGGTGAGGTCTCCGGTGGTCGTCGAAACCTGGCTGAGGGCAACGTTGCGGTCGGCTGTAAACGTCGCCGTCGCAGCCTGGAAGTTGACGACGTTGAGTGTAACGTTGGCCTGCCCGGCGAGGGTCGGGCTATAGATGTTGGCTTCGCCGCCGATGGTTCCGGTGAGGCTGCCTGATGAAGCGTGCTGGAGTTCGAGGGCGGCGCCGTTGACACCCGCATTACCCGAAGCGACCAGACTGATATCCTGGCCGGCGATGGCGACGCCTGCCAGGTAGCTCGATATGTTGCCGGCATCTGCTGTCAACGATACGGTCGATTGAGCGAAGACGCGGCCGACGATCATATCGCGGTCATCGGTGCGAAGGTGGGCGTCCTGTCCAGCCGACGTTGAGATGAGACGACCGCCGATGCGGAAGGTGATTGGAACGGCGGAAGTGCCCAGGTTGCCCGTACCCGCTGTCAGCGAAAGATCGCCGCCGGCGTTAATCTGGACGGCTTCAATGCCGGTGCTGGCGGAAGCAACGGCACCCAGAATTGCGGCTGGAGCCGCCAGGCCGACATCGCCGCCCGCGTTGATCTGACCGATGGTGATGGTGGCGCCAGCCGTCTGCGGGCCAGGCGTGCTCTGAACGAATACGTCACCAGTTGCGGATGCGCGGAACGTTCCCGTAGCGTTGATAAAGGTCGGGGCGGTTTGGGAGACTTCGATGCCTGCAAGCGAAACGCCTGCTGGCAGGTTCAACAGTTCGTAGCCTTTGACGCCATTATCGCCGACACCCAAAACGGAACCGGGAGCCGAGGCAACCGCGAGGGCAGCACGCTGTGCGTCTGTCAATGTGCCGTCCTGAAGGTCATCGATATCGATGGCGACAGGATCGGCAAGAGATCCGATGTTGCCTTGCGCTGTCAGTGTTACGTCGCGGCCGACGATCAGCGGGTCGGCGTTGCCCACTGCGCCTGAAGATGGCTGCAACGCGGATGCGTCGATTGCACTGGCAAGCTGGCCTTCCGACCACACCGCATCCTTGACGCGGGCATCGGCCTGGGCCTGGGTGGCGGTGAACTTGAAGCCTGTGTCCTGCGTCTGGAACTGGGCCAGCGTTGCCCAACCCGATCCATAAGCATTGACGAAGTTTTCGGTCACCGCCTGATACTGCTGGTTGGCGAAGTCGCGAACCTGGGCGTCTGTTGGCGAGCCAGCAAGGCCAAGCGCCTGCTTTGCAATCGGGCGGTAAAGGTCGAGCTTGCCGGCATCTAGGACATAGGTCGCCCCGGTAACCGCGCCATCATCGAGGAAGCGGAAATAGCGCACGTAGCTGGAGTTTACAGCGTTCTCGAATGAGGTGACGGAGGTCGCGGTGGCGTTTGCGGTAGCGCCGTCTGCTGCCGTCAGCGAAAGCCTGCGGGAAACCTCGGCAAGCTGGGCTGCCGTGATGCCGGTCGAAGAAGTCTGATCGCGGACGTCGATGATGCCGCCGTTGACAGCATGCAGCGTCACGTCGCCGATCTGGGAGTGAGCCCTTTCAAGCCGCATGTCGCCGCTGCCGGTTTCGCGAACCGAAATATCGCGCAACGCTTCAAGCGAGACGACACCCTTGTCTTCGGCCCCATCGGGAAGCCTGACGCCGTGGGCACTGATGACAAGCGGTTTACCTGCGCCCTGGCCGATAGCACCGCCGGCGCTGGAGATGGTTACGTCACGGCCGATCACGTTGACACCGCCAGTGCCGGTGCCGACCTTCAAGTCGTTTGCCGCCTTGATTGAGACATCGCCGAAGGTACCGCCGGTCTTGGCGCGGACTGTGCCGATTTTTGCTCCTGAGTTAATGTCGAGGTGGACGCCCTGCTTACCGCCCCTGGCGGAGATGTTGCCGTTGTTGGTCAACGTCATACGGAACGCGTTGCTCTTGGTGCCGATGTTGCGCGCGGCGTTGATGTCGGCGGTCTTAGTCAGCAGCGTGCTGCCGTTCCATTGCACGACACTGCCGGCGGTCGAAGTGATGCTGGCGGCGCCAGATGAATTGCGTACATCCCCACGGAAGGTGACGTTGCTGGAAGAATTCACCTTTACCGAACCGATGGCGTTGCCGTCGAAATCGATACCGAAGGAGTTGTCGGCCTTGACCGAGTTCTTGACCTCCAACGTGATCCGCTTGGGCATGTAGTACAACCACTCGCCATAGGGGTCGTTGCGGTGCGGAGAGGGATCGTGCTCGCCGGTCTGACGGAAGCCGTAGTTGCAGGCGATGCCAAGCACGCAACCGTGGTAGCGGAACAGGCCGACCGAGGTATTGCTGCGCGAAGCCGACGTGGTTTGTTCGAAGTCGGCGCCGCCGGGCCGGTTGACGAGGATGCCTTGTGGTGAGCTATCGGGGACGAGGCCGGAGTAACCCGTGCCTGAGGAATTGGCACCGCGATACTCCCAAGGGTTCGTTGCCGTGCCGCTCGACCAGGCCCAATTGCTGACGTCCTGAATGTTGCCATTGCTTCTGTAGGTCTGGATATGCCGTTCAAGCTGGGCGCGCAGCGTCCACTCGAAGCGCGTTCCGGTCACCGGGTTGTAGCTGGTGGCCGTGCCGCCCGTCGGACCGACAGTCGGGGTCGCGCCCGGCCCGCTCAGGACCGGATCGGCACCGTGGCCGGTGACGTAGGTTTTCAGACCGCCGGCCGGATTGTAGAGGAACGTCGTCGTGTTGCTGGCGTTCGACTTCAGGCGGTCGACAATCTTGATTTTGGAAACCGGGACGCTGCCTTCATCGAGGCTGCCGGTGTTGATCTTGCCGACGATGACCTTCGCACTTGTGTTGTTGTTGATCTCAACATCGCCAAGTCCGCCATTGACGTGGATATGGCCGTAGAGCTTGCTGGTGTTGATGATGCGGCCATCGAGCAGGATATTGCCGCCGCCTGACGACGCGTTGACATCATCGAGAATGATGGCGTCGCGGCCAACGTCGTAACGGGCCGAAATCTTGGCGTCACCTGAGCGAGTCGTTGTGGTGTGGCCCGTCAGGTCGACTGTGCCCGTGCGCCAGGGTTGGCTGGCTTTGACGCCTTTCCAATAGTCGATCTGCGCCTGTGCGGAGGCGCCAAGGTCGACGGACCAATCCGTCTTGCGACCGGCTTCGATGCGGCCATTGATGTTGATGACGCTGGCTTTGATAGCGACTTGGCCGGCACCATAGATGCCGATGCTGTTGGCGCTGCCGGAGGTATCGGCTGAGGCGTAAGTCAGAGAACGGTTAGCGGTGGTGCGGTAGGGGATGAGCGAATAATCGCTCTGGCTGGAAAGGTTCCACCAGTCGACCGTGATGCCAGTTATCGGGATATATTGGAGAGGGGTCTCATAGTAGCTGTTTGGTATCTGGGCTGATGCGAAGCCCGTAGAGCAGTTGCCCATGTCGGGTACGCCGCAGGCACCGAAGTAAACATACGATCTGTTGATGGTCGAAGCGGAATTCGAATAGACGTTCTGGTTCAGAGCGTTGCGGTTTGAACCGCCGTGCATCTTGTTGATGGCATAAATCACGCCTTCAAGCGCATCTGGAACGCCATCGGCCGGGTTGAGGCCGGGCAGGTACATCGCGTTGCGCCATTCAGCAAACGGGCTGGCTCCAGGCTGATATAGGCCGCCGGGATCGGTCGCCGAGACGCCGAACACACCTTCGGGCGCGGTGACGTTGACCTGTTGGGCATTGATGTTGCGCGTTTGACCGATGGAGCCGGTCTTGTTGGTGATCGCGACACCGCCACCGATGTTGGTGATGTCGCCTGTCAGCAGCATGCCGGGGCCGAAATCGACATTGCCAACGGGTGCGCCGGCGTAATTGTTGTTGATGATGATGCTGGGGCCGTTTCCACTCTCCTCGGTGAGGTCAAGCGAGCCATTCTGGGCGCGGCCGGCTGCTCCGGTGAACAGCACTTCGCCGCCAGGAGTGTCGGGGATATAGGCGCCGCCATCGAGGATCAGGTAGGCGGCTGAGTTGTTGTTCAAGGTGACGGTGGGGCCGCCATAGGACGCAACGTTACCAGCACCGTTGATGTCATCAGCGTGGATTGTCACGGTGCCGCCTGCTGCGAACAACTGGCTCAGGTAGACTGCATTTACGTTCGACCCGGAAAAGCCGTTCTTCAGGACTGCTGCAACATCGGGATCGAAGTTTGCGTCAAGATAGGCGTGCGAATTGAAGGCGGGGTCGATCTGGAACAGGACCGGTGCGCCCGAATTCTGGCGCACAACGGGGGCTGTATTCGCACCACACGTGACGCCCGCGCCGCAGCCGATTTCCAGGTCGAGGGTGTGATAGAGGCCAGCGGTCAGGTCGCCGTTGATATTGACCGTTGCGTTACTGGACGAATTGCGCCGCGAGTCGGTTGACGAGGTGGGGATGAAGCCGAGCTGGTAGCCTTTTCCCTTGCCGTATGATTCAGTCAGGATGGTTCCGGTATAGCCGCCGACGACGACGTTGCGTGCGCTCTCGATCCTGGCGCCCTGTGCAACCGTGACAGTTGCGTTGCTGTACGCGTACGACTGGGCGGTGGCATCGGGGACGGCGATCAGGCCGCGAACGTAGCCGGTGGCGCGCGCGTTGGTCGACAACAGCGAGGTGTTGGAGCCGTCTCCGGATTTACCCGGTGTCAGGTTCACGACGTCGAGGCCGCGCAACAGGGTGCGTGTACCCACGTTGACGACCTGGTTGGCTGTCACCTGGGATAGCGCGTCCGCGCGGCCGACTGCCGCCAGGCCGTAAGTGCTGACGCCTGCATCGTTGTTGATGTTGGCGATGGTGTAGGTGTTGACGTCGACGACACCCGCCGTGGACCACAGGTTGTCGGTGCCGATGTCGACCGTGTTGTTGACGGTGGCGATGAGGTTCGACTTGACGCTGGCGTTGGTTATGGCACCGCCTGTCGTCAGGGATACGTTATCGTCGTTGGTGATGAAGGTTGCCGCCGACATCTCGATGCCGCCTGCGCTGCGAGCGGGATCCGAGCCGGACTGCATGACGACGTGATCTTCGGTGAGCACCTTGGTGTTGGCGACGATGTTGGCAACGGAAGAAACCGAACTGCCTGAGTAGATGCCGCCTGCGCCGCCCTTGGCGCTATCGGCTGTGCCTGACTGGGTAAAGTCGGAGCGGGCTGTGATCTGCATCTTATCGCCACCCATCGAGTCGATGTAGACGTGATCGCGGATGGTGACCGTGGTGTCGATTGTTGCGTTATGGGTTGTGTGCGCGCCGCTGGCTCCGGCAACGGAGGCGTTGATGGAATTCGTCTCGCCCTTGTAGACGTCGTTGTGGCGGGCGCTGATGGCGACGCGGTCGCCGATCAGCCGGGACCTGGCGCCGATATCGACGGTGGCTTTGGAGGTGTCCTTGGTCGATGAGCTGGAAGACGCGCCAGCGAGAATGCCACCTGCGCCTGCCGTTGAGTCGGCGGTGTTGGTGTCCTCACCGAAGGCTGCAATGTCGATATCGCCGGTGCGGGTCAGGAGGCTGACGGTATCGGTTCCAACAACGACTTGCGAGTTCACGTTCGATTCTGAAGTCGACCCGGCTGCGCCGAATGCAAGACCGCCAACGCCGACGCCAGTTGATGTTGCGTCCTGATGCGTGACAGCCCGCGTGGTGATCGAAACATCACCGTTGGGAAGCTGGACGTTGTTACCCAGGTAGGCTTTGACCGTACCGGAACTCCGGGCCGTCGAAAGGGCAGCGGAAATGCCCAGCAGGAGTGCGCCTGTGCCCGCAACCGAGCTGGCGCTTGCGCTTTCGTTGCCGCCGTTCTGGTTCAATTCAGCCTTTACATCGAGCGGGCCGCCGATCAACACGACGCTGTCGTCAACACCGGCTGTAATGGCCTGGTTGGCTGTCGCATCGGCCAGGCTGACGCCGACCGCGCCACCTGCTGCGACCGCCACACCAAAGGCGTCGGCTGAAACATCGGGCGTCCCGGTGGCGGTGATTTCGAGGCCGCCTGCTCCTGTCGTCAGGCTGCTGTTGGCGGCGACGATCGCGGAGATGTTGGAGTTGTCGGTGGCTTCGACATCGGCACCGGCTCCGGCTGCAACGCCGGCTGCACCGGCATAGGCTTCGCCATCCAGATTGCCTTTGCCCAGCGCGGAAATATCAAGGGTATTGTAGCCGGATATGTTGGTGTTGGCTGCGATGCGAGCTGCGACCGTGCTGGATTTTGTGGCGCGCACATAGGATGCACCGATACCGACGGCACCGGCGGCGACGCCAACGCCCATAGCCTTGACGCCGCTTTCATCCTTGGCGCTGACGGTGGCATTGCTCACACCCGTACCGGTGACATTGCCGCCGAGGACGGCGGTGACCGAGTTGTCGGTCTTGGCAATTGCGACGGCTGCGCCCAGGCCGAAATAAAGGCCGCCGCCGCCGGCGATGCCCTGGACTTCGGCTGCGCGGTGGCTGCCGTCTTTCAGTCCGGCGCGGACATCGAGTGTTCGCGCGGAGACGGTGCCCTGGCTGACGGATGCCACAACCGTGCTCTTGACGGTCGAGACACCGATACCAGCCCCGACGCCCGCCTTGCCGCCCAGACCGACGCCTGCAGCGATATTCTGGGTGCTCACTGTTGAGTCTGCGTCGACCGTTATGCTGTCCGCCTTGACGTTGCCGCCTGTGATTTCGGCTGTCACCGCATCATCGGCTGCACCGCCCAGCGCTGCCTTGACACTTACCGGTTCGGAGCCGGTGTTGGTGATCTCGTCGGCAGCCGACAAGGTGCCATTTCCACCTGCGTCGAGTTGATCGGCAACATCGGTGTTTGCGACTTCATCGCCGATCAGGATGACGCCGACGGACGCCCCGATGCCGACCGTACCGCCGATGCCGCCGGTAAAGGTCAGGTTGTAGACGTCTTTGTCGCTGGCCGCATTCACGGCGACTGCACCGATGACATTGAGGTTACTGTCGATCGCGCCGGCGCTGACGCTGCTCTTGAACTGAATGGCGCTGGCTGCTGCACCGACGCCGCCCTTGGCGCCCAAGGCCGCGCCGCCGACATAAGCTTCGATGTCGATTGTTTCGTTGGCTGTGACGTTGACGCTTTGTGCACCTGTACCGCTGGAAGGCTGGTTGAGGTCAACCGACTGGAGGGTTGCTGCCGTCGTGTTGTTGTAGACCGCGACATTGAGCATGCCGGCAACAGAAACGCCGCCGCCGCCGACGGCGCTGACGGCAATCGTTTTATCTTCACCGCTGGAGTTGGCTGCAACGTTCAGACCGCCGGTCAGGTTGATCTGGGTGCGATTACCGCTTGCGCCCACAAGCGCTTCGGTCGTGCTTTCGCTAACGGCGACGACGACTGCGCCGCCGATAGCCGCCTTGCCCGCAACAGCCAGCGTGCCTGCAGCGGATGCAAAGCCATTCTTGTTGTCGGCAGTGACCGACAGGTCGCCGGCCTCGGTCATTCCGGAATTGAGGACTGAGCGCGTCGTGCCCTTGAAGACATTGACGATGCCCGCACCTGCAAGGCCGACACTCGTTTCGCCGTTGGCAAGCGCCACGGAAGCGACGATCGATGAGGCACCGGCGGATGACTTGGCGTCAACGTCCATGTGTCCCGGAGCCTTGACGTTGGCACCTGACACGCGGGCGAGGGTGGTGCGCTTGACGATGTTGGTTGAAAGCGTACCTGCCGATACGGCAAACGTTCCAGCATACGAGTGACTGCTGGCGCCGACGAATACGTCCGGGGTGTCGCCTAGCGTCAGGGACTGGTTGATATCGACACCGTCGATGGCCCCACGCGTCTCACCGCCCAGGTCGTTGGTGATCGAGGTGAGCGCAACGGCAACGGTTGGCGAGAAGGCAGCCGTCACAGCGTTGGCAACAACCGCCTGGCCCGAGGTGGCTTTGACCGCAAGACCATTCAACTGCTTTTTGGATTCCGACAGGTCGGGCGTCTGGTCGGTGGGTGCGTTATAGCTGCCAAGATCGAGCGGTGAAGCCAGCGTGCCGCTATCAACGCTGAGCATCGAAGCCGTGTTGGCTCCGCGCGCGTCTACTGTCGTTCCGGTGCCGTTCACTTCGGCGACGGTGTCACCGTTGATCTTGCTGACCACCACGGAGGCACCAACGCCGGCTGCCTCAGCCGATGCGGCGAGCGATCCTGCGATGACGCTGATGTGGTCGGAATTGGCGGCGGTTACCGCGACGTTGTTATCGGCGTCGACATCGGCCCCGCCTGTGATGCGGGCCGTCACATCGTTGCCCATGATGTTGGTCGAAAGCGAGCCGGCTGCCCCAAAGCCGCTGCCAGCCGATGCCGCCGCGCCGATGGCGGTTGCGTTGATGCGGGCTGAGGAGGCAGCATCGATCACGACATCGGAGTTGCTGGAAACTTTAGCCCCGCGTACTTTGGCGGTGGTGGTGTTGGCGATATTGGAATTGACCGCGGAGACGCCGACCGCGCTCGATTTCAGATTGACCGCGAGTGAACCGGCGGCTGTGCGAATGGCAGCGGTGTTGGCGGCCCTAACGTTGACTTGACTGGCATCGACAAGGGTCGTGGCGGGTGTTGACGCCGCTGCGCCGATCACAGCCGTCGTGCTGTTGGCTATATGATTGGTGACGACAGAGGCCTGGCCGGCGAACGTGCCGACCGCCAGTCCGACGCCGACTGCGACACTGGCGATGCGCGCACCATCGGTGGCGGCGACATCGACAGAACCGCTCCCGGCGCGGATGTCCACTCCATTGATTGTTGCGTCATGGCTGCGGCTGATGTCGGTGACGACGATGGATGCGCCGATGTTGCTCTTGCCGGCCTGTACCAGGCCGCCAACGGCGGTAATCGATGCAGCGGTTTCGCTGCTGCCGAAATCTATACCCGCGCCTGAGTAATTATAGCCCGTCGCTGCGGAGGCGAAGACATCGGCGGACCCGGCTAGGCTTCTGGCGGTATCGATGATGGCGTCGTTGGCTTGCAGCCGTTCGCCGTTGGCGCTGACCAATATGCCGGCAACATCGATGATTTTTGGCGTTGCTGCCGTGCCGAGGATTTCGGCCTTGGTGTCACTTGAAATGTCGGCAACAACGATAGCGCCGGCATAGCCGTTTGCACTGTAGCCGCCGGTCGCTCCGCCTGCGCCGATCTGGCCGCTCTCAGAGGCTGCGACGTTTAAATCGGAAAAGCCGTCAATCGCCGAATCGATGACGCCGGCGTAGGCTGCCGCGTGTCCATCGGGATTGCCGATCATGGCGTAGGTGATGGCGAGGCCGAATCCGGATTTGCCCGCAAAGTAGAGGGACCCTGCGCCAACCCCGATGTCGCTTGTCTGGTAGGCTGCAATGTCGATATCGTCGGTTGAAGGATTGGCGGCATCGAGGGTCGAATTTTCGATGCGGGCATCGACGCGGTCGGTAAATTCGGAAATCGAGACGGAGCCTGCGGCAGCGCGCGACTTGAGCAGGTCAGCCGACAAGTTGACCGCCAGCCCTAGTCCGACAATCGTCTGCTCGCCGCCAGCCAGTGCTTGCACATCGACCGGGCCTGCGCGGGTCAGCGACGAGTTAGAGATCCGGGCTGTTGTTTCGTTTTCGCTGATGCCGACGGCGATGGCGCCGGCGATGGCCACCGTCCAGCTTTTGCCAGGGGCGGCATTATCGATCGCGGCCGCGCCCGAACCGGCGACAAGTTCGGCCTTTGATACAGCGCGAACTGAAACCCGCGTTGAGCTTGCTGCCGTCTTACTTTCGATGGTAGCGCCATCGATAAACGCATGGGTGGTGAAACTGGTGTCGTTTGCCGCCGAACTGCCCGACGCCGATAGGGAGTAGTTGGCGGGTGTGCCCTGGTTCTGGCTCTTTGATGACAGGATCGCGGCCTTGACCTTGCCGACCTTGCTGCCTGGGTTCGCGCCCGGCTTGTCGGAGGCGTGGCTGCCGGCCACCGCAATGGTATCAACGTCGGCGGCGGTGGCTGCCTGGATGGCGATCTCATCGGTGGTGACCTTTTGCGTACCGGCCACGGCCAGACCGGCATTGGGGTCGATTGCGACTGCGATGTCTGCCGAGTTGTCGCCGATATAAGCGGCTGTATCGGTTTCAAGCGAACTGACCGCGACGCCGATGCCGACGGCGCCGTCGCCTTGGGCGGTGACTGCGCCTGCGATGTTGATGACGGCCAGGGCCTCGCCGGCCTTGATGGCAAGGCGGGCTGCGTTAACGGACGCCTCATTGCTAACCGACGCGCGTGTCGTGTTGTCGGTGCTGGCGATCGAGAGCACGCCGTTGCCGCCGATGCCGTCGCCTTCCCCACTGGTGGGCGCGATGGCGATGATGCGGTCATCAGACGTGGCCCTGACGGCAACGTCGCCGTTGGATGTGACACTGACGCCGTCACCGATACCGGCGATGGTGTTGGCTTGGTAGTTATTGATATTGACGGCGCCGCCAACGGCCTTGGCGTCGTTCGACTGGCCGCCGACGCCAAACAAGGTCAACCAGGAATAGTTGCCGCCGATATTGATAGATTCGATGCGGCTATCGGCTGTGACGGCAACGGGCGCGTTCCAGGTGACACCGGCAAGCTTTGATTCCAAGCCGGTGAACGCGGACCCTGGAAGCACCCAGGCCGGGGTTGCGACAGAATCGGCACGGCTCTGGATCAGTGTTGCGTTGCGCGCCACCCAGGCGGTTGTGTTGTGGGTGACGTTGAGGTGGTTGATCGCTCCTGCAAGGCCGACCTGGGTGCTTTTGGTCGTCGCGTTCGCATAGCTGGTCAGCAGGTTGTTGACGATGCCACCGTTGGCGTTCAGCACGGACGTAATGTTGCCGATGCCTTCTGCGGTGTTGTTCCATTTGAAATCGTAGACAGTGATGGGAAGCCGGGTGTCTGCCCCCACACCGATATTGCGGCCGGTGATCGTGACGCCTTCGCCAACATAGGACGTCGCGTTGTTGGTGAAGTTGCCGACGGCCACTGCAGATGAAATGGAGTTCGTTGCAGCAGGCTTATCGGGCGTCGGGGTGGCGGCTTCGGAGTTGATCGAACTGGACGCGTTGTTGCGCACGCCCTTGTGACGCACGCCGGTATAAACAGCGACATCGCCGGCAGCAACGATTGTGGGGGCGGCGTGCCCGGCATCGGCCGCGATATTGGCATGCGCTCCGGTCGTGGAATTGGCGATGGCAACGGCTGCACCAAGCTTATTGGTGCTTGAGCCGGCTGGATCGTTGTCGTCGGCACCTGAGGAGGAAGTCTGGTCGCCCGACAGCTTGCTCATCTTCTCAGAAGCAGCGGCCGCGACCTTGCGGACACCCGTCACGAGCAGGCTATCGCCGACAGTCGTGTTGGCCGAAGTGACGTTTCGTTCGGTTTCTGAATCGGCTTCGACAATAACGGTGCCGGCCTTGTTGGCAGCCGTACCCAGGTCAGCCCCCAGGTGGGCGGTCGCGGACGTATTGGTTTCGCTGATGGCGATGGCCAGGCCTGCCTTGGCGCTGCCCAATGCCTGGACGGTTGCTGAGACTTTGAAATCGTTTTCGTTGCGCGCAAAGACAACGACGTTGCCTTCATTGGTCATGGTGATGTCGGCGCCCGATTGGATCGAGGCAGAGGTCGAGATATCGGCTTCACCGTAGGCTGCCGCGCCGTCCGCCTTGGTATCGTCGATGGCAATGGTGAGGGCCTTGGCGCTTAGTTCAGCGTCGTTGGTCGCGATGACCGAGAGGTCGCCGCCAACCGAAATCGTGGCACCATTTTCTATCGTTGCGGTCGTGGTTCCATCGACGTCGCCGTACATAACGGAAGCTTCGATCGGCGTCAGGCCGTTGATGGCGATTACGGGGGCGGTTGCTTCCTGCTGGCCGCGCGCATTGATGGTGACATCGCCGGTTGCCGCAATGTCGGCGTTGCCGGTCAGGCGGATTACCGAATTCGCATCAGCCGCGTTGTAGCCGCCGTTGAGACCCAGGACACCGCTTGCGACGGCAGTGGCGCCAAGCAGGGCGATACCTGCAGCCGAATTGTTGTAGGAAGATTCCGCTTTGGCGAGAGTCTTGATCTCGATGTTTGCTCCACGCAGCGTGCCATCAACGATGATGCTGGCATCGGCTGTCGCTTTGCCCGTCACCTGTGTGTCGCTTTGGGAAGCAATGAGGGAAATATCACCGGCGGTGTAGGCGGCATTGTCGACATGAGCGAGGAGCCTGCCGCCTTGCTCAATAAGAATCGAGGGGGCTTCAAGCTTGATGTTGCCGGAGTTGCCGCTCGTTACGCCAAGGGTCCTGACACGCGTATCGATGGCTCCAGTCGAGGTTACGGTAATCGACCTGGTCGCCTGCAACGTGACGTGAGACCCCGGCGAAAGGTTCACCGTGTTGACGATCTCGATCTCTTCAGGGTCGATCAGAAGTGTACCGGCTTCCCCACCAGGTGCGTTGAGTAGAACTTCCGCACTGCCGATGCTGACCGTCTTGAGACCGCTTAATTCGATGAAGCCGCCATCGCCAGTTGCTCCTGCTGCGGCCGAGAAATGCGCGCCGTCTTCCACCACAAGATTGTTGTCGGAGAATACGATAATGTCGCCGCCGTCGTAGTTGAGAGCCTGGCTTTCCACCACGATCCCGGCTGTGCCTTCAATCAGGATGTCGTCGCGAGCGCGGACCTCGATGCGGGGGGCCTTGGCTGCCGTCTTGCGGCTTGCCTTCAAGCGGCCACCGATCCGCGCCTTGCCGGCGGCAACGATTTCAATGCCGCCATCGGTAACCTCAATTGCACCGCCCATTTCCAGGCCGCTGCTATTGACGGTTGCAGCAAAGGTCTGCGTTTGGCGCACCGTCGCCGATTTTCGCGAGGGGCCATGGATGTGGATCGACTGGCCAACGAGCTTCACTCCGCTCAAGGCATTGATGCGCCCCATAATGGAGATGTTACCGTCAGGCGAAACGGGAAAGGACCCGCTCATGAGGCGGGCCATGTTGGCATCGTTGATCTGGCCGCCAGGGCCGATCAGGCTTTCGGTGAATGCCCGGCTGGGCGTCGTAACAGTCAGGGCCCCGACATTTACGACCCCAGATTTGCCAACAACGAATCCATTTGGCGTTGCGAAGTAGATGTTGCCGCCGATTTTTCCGTTTTGGTATCCATTCAGTGTGCCATTGATGACCGTCGGACTATCGCGAACGACGTTGATCAGGTTCTTGGCCTGGCCTGGCAAGTGAAGATTGACGGTGGTTCCCTGACCCGTCTGGAAATGCGAAAAAGAGTTGAATGCGTTTCCGCCGCTGATTGTGCGGGTTCTAATATCTGTGCGCCGGCCATTGACCGTCATCTGCGTCTGGGTGCGGCCATCAATGACTATCCGATTGGCCCCTACTGCGTCTGCGGCATGGGCAACGGGAGCTGCCATGGCCATGACGAGCGCAAGCACATGGCCAACAACTCGATATAGAAACGACGCGACACGAGACTTCCGGCCAGATAAGCGGCGAAACTGCATTGTGTTCTCCAGAGTGCGCTGGTGCGCGCTCAGCATTTCTTTCCCAGACTGCATTGAAAGTGGAGAAAACTGATGAATAAAGGATTTGTACCGTATTGAAATAACGGCCAACGTCGAATTAATCAGGCTGTTTTTTTATTCACCTGAATTAATGAAATGACTCCAAATCGTTTCGCCCTGAGGTCCTTGAACGCATTTACGGTCGACCACCGGCGAGCCAAACCATTCAACAAAACGTCGCCGCCTGCGGGGCAGATGGCTCGAAAAGTCAGACGCACGACGCATTTCGATTCAACCTATAAGGGTTTTGAAATTCCAACTGCTTTTCAGAGCTTTACAGTCCCAACGGCGTTTAGTACCGATTGCTTCGACACCCTTCGAGGGACCGATCATGCAAAGCTGGGCCAATGTCTGATTTCAAAACCTTGTCGCGCAGTTTCCAAATGCTGGTCGAGCGTTCAACCGCCGAAAGTCAGGGCACAAGCACCGCTGATGCCGAAGGGGGCAACGTCGGCTTTTCAGAACCGCCAGCCGCGTTTGAAACGGCTGTCACATTGCAGGATATCGAACAAGCCGAAAACAATTGCCTTGAATATCGAGCGACGAACCGCGAGGATTTTCTACTTAAGGTTGATTTTATGTTGGGGCAGTTGCGTGAGCTATCCGATGACCATGAGGAGTTCGACGAACTTGCCCAAATCATGAGGCGGGATATCGAGTCATTTACAAATGAATAATTGGCATGCTGCAATTTCCCGCATCGATACGAATTTGACGGGTGGCATTTGTGAACAATGGCTGTCAGCGCTGCCGCAATAATGCTGTATAAATAATCGCCGCATGTGTCTTGTTTCGAGCCCCAAGCTTGCTTTTCGCATTATTCAAATGAGCGCGCACCGTATGTGGGCTGATGTCCATATCACGGCCAATCTGTTTATCTGTCAGGCCTTCAGCGCAGGCCAGGACAACACGTTCTTCCTGGGGTGAAAGAACATTGAGGCGCGCTTTGTCAATTTGTGGATAATGCCTGAAATGCTCACCCAGGTATTGAATGCAATGGCCGCTCAGTCGCTCGATGTAATCACCATTTTCAGCGGCCGACTCGTCAACATGAACCGCGCAAATGGCAATAAAGTCCGCGGTCCGGTAGGGAACGAAAACAATCGGGACCGTCCCGCTGTCGCCAGATCGGGCAGATTGTTGCCGGACATCTGGCTGGGCAGAAGCCACCATTTGTTCAGGGCGGCACAGTAGCGCGCAGCAGCTTCGTACAACGGCAACGTCCAGGGGAATAGGGGCTGCATACCAAAGCGTGCGCTGCGCGGAAAATGCCGATTGCGCGGTGTCGTAAGGAAAGGTTGCGACTTCATCGGCTCCGGCGCGGCGGCGGGAGACAAATGACAGGCGGGCGGCAAACGCCTGCTTGAGGTGAGTTGCCAGAGCGCGCAGGCTGTCGAACTGGGACTTGCTCTGGGAGGGCAATTGCAATGCTTCCTCGATCGCAGGGTGCGCCTGATGCATCCGCCGGAGGTTTTCAGCGCTCAACAATTCGGCTGAGGCTTGGGCTTGTTTGCGGGGGAGGGGCATTCTTCGATCTCAGGATGGGTTGCGTTTGTGGCTCTTGGGGCTGGCGGACGGTCGGCAACTTAACAGACAATCTGCAAAACGTCCCTGACACCTGGGTCGGGGGCGCCCTGAGGCGACGACAAGCAAAAAATCGCCCTGGTTGGCGGCGTGAGGTGATGACATCCCGCCTGCCGGGCGCTATCCCAGCAGCCATGCTGCATATCAATGACCTGACATACCGCATTGAGGGGCGGGCGCTGCTTGAGCGCGCGAGCGTTGGAATTCCGGCCGGCCACAAGGTTGGCCTGATTGGGCGCAACGGGGCCGGCAAGACCACGCTTCTGCGGCTGATAACCGGCGAATTATCGGCCGAGGACGGGGCAATCGGCGTGCCGAAGTCTTCCAACATCGGTTACGTCGCGCAGGAAGCACCGGGCGGTGAAGCAACGCTTATCGAGTGGGTTCTGGAAGCCGACAAGGAACGCGCAAGCTTGCTTGCAGAGGCCGAGACTGCGAGCGACCCCCAGCGGATCAGCGATATTCACATTCGCCTCAGCGATATCAACGCGCACTCCGCTCCCGCGCGGGCGGCCCAGATTCTAGCCGGCCTGGGATTTGATGAAGCGGCGCAAAATCGGCCGTGCGGCGAATATTCGGGCGGTTGGCGAATGCGGGTGGCGCTAGCGGCGGTGCTGTTTCTGGAACCGGAACTCTTGCTGCTGGACGAGCCGACAAACTACCTCGACCTTGAAGGGACGATGTGGCTGGAGAACTATCTGCGGGCCTACCCCCACACCATTCTTATGGTCAGCCACGACCGCAACCTGTTGAACCGGGCCGTGACGTCCATCCTGCATCTCGACCGCGGCCGGCTGACGCTTTATTCGGGCGGCTACGATGATTTTGAGGAGGCGCGGGCAGAAAAGCAGCGCCTCGAAGGCAAGCTCAAAAAGAAACAGGACGAGGAACGCAAGCGCATTACCGCATTCATCGACCGGTTTCGCGCCAAGGACACCAAGGCAGCGCAGGCGCAAAGCCGCATCAAGGCATTGGCTCGCATGAAGCCGATTGCCGCCCAGGTCGACGACCAGGTCGTGCCGATCAGGTTCCCCAAGCCTGCCAAATCGCTGGCCAGTCCGTTGATCCGGCTGGAGGGTGTGGATGCGGGCTATGAACCAGGAAAGCCCGTTCTTTCGAACCTCGACTTGAGGATCGACAACGATGACAGGATCGCCCTGTTGGGTCAAAACGGAAATGGCAAGTCGACATTTGCCAAGGCGATATCGGGCAGGCTCGCTCCACAACGTGGAAACTCATGGAGCCATAATCAGTTGGCGTTCGGTTATTTCGCCCAACATCAACTCGACGAACTCAATCCCGAGCGCACGCCTTACGACTACATGAGCGACCTGATGCCGGAGGCCAGCGAGGCTGAGCGCCGCTCCAGGCTGGGGGCTGCAGGATTTGGCTTCGATCGCGCGGACAATCGTTGCAGGACGCTATCAGGAGGCGAGAAAGCCCGGTTGCTTTTGATGCTGGCGACATTCCATGCCCCGCACATCCTCATTCTGGATGAGCCGACCAACCACCTTGACGTGGACAGCCGCGAAACCTTGATCCAGGCGCTGAATGAGTTCGAAGGCGCTGTGATCCTGATCAGTCACGACCGCCATCTGGTGGAAGCCTGTGCCGACCGGTTATGGCTGGTTCATTCTGGCCGGGTTACGCCGTTCGATGGCGACATGGACGATTACCGGCGGCAACTTCTAGAGGCGCGATCAACCGGGGGGCCGCGTGAGGGCAAGGGGCCTGCCCAGAAGACTGACGACCGGGCCGAGCAACGGCGCCTAGCTGCTGCCCACCGGGCCCGGATTGCGCCGTTGCGTAAGGCCATGACGACAGCGGAAAAGGAAGTCAACCGCATCACGGGGCAGATCGCAGAGCTGGATGCGAAGTTGGCAGACCCGCAATTGTATGTCAGCGACCCCGAAACGGCGCAAAAGCTGTCAATGGAGCGCGGACAATGCGCAAAGGCCCTGGCGCTTGCGGAAGAAAACTGGCTGGAGGCGACCGAGGCCTTTGAGACCGCATCGGCGACCGGTTAATCCCGTGCGCAGTGGCTCAATCGACTGAAAACTTGAACAGTCCGACATCGATCGAACCGTGCCGGAAACCTACAGCGCAATAGGTCAGGTAGTAGTTCCACATGCGCCGGAACCGCTCATCAAAACCAAGCTTCTCTATATCCGGCCAAGCGGCGTTGAAGCGCTTTTGCCAGGCTTCCAGCGTTAAGGCGTAGCTTGTACCAAACGGCTCGTGATGATCGCATCGAAGGCCCGCGCGACGTGCCTGCGCCTTGATGATTTCCGTGGTCGGGAGCATGCCTCCTGGGAAAATGTACTGCTGGATGAAATCAGGCCTCTGGCGGTAGCTTTCAAAAATTCTGTCGTCGATGGTGATGACCTGAAGCGTGGCTGTGCCATCATCTTTAAGCGCGCCTCTCAAGCGTTCAAAGTAGACCGGCCAAAAGCGCTCGCCGACGGCCTCAAACATTTCGATTGAAACGATGCGATCGTAGCGTTTCGAAATGCTGCGGTAGTCGCGCAGTTGGTAGTGAATTTTGTCAGCATACTGTGTACCCGCCGCATTGGCGCGAGCGTAATCGATCTGTTCACGGGAAAGAGAGATGCCGGTAACTTTCGACGCGCCGGCTGCGGCTATACGGCGGGCAAGGCTGCCCCAACCGCAACCGATCTCCAAGATCTCTTCGCCGCCGTTCATGTCCATGAGCTGGAGAATTCGATTGAGCTTTCTGGCTTGAGCAACTTCAAGCGTCTCGGCTGCATCAGCGTAGATCGCAGATGAGTAGCTCAATTCGGCATCAAGCCACTTCGCATAGAATTCGTTCCCCAGATCGTAGTGGGCGGCGATATTGCGAGCGCTGCCGCGACGGGTATTGGCGTTGCGTCTGTGGGCAAGCCGGTTGAACAGGTGCGCGAGCCCCAGTCCGCCCGTTGCCGATGAAATCGCTTCTTCATTGCACAAGCCGAATTCGAGCACCGCCCGCAGATCCGGCGTCGACCAGTCGCCCTCAACGTAGCCGCGCGCCAGCCCGACCTCGCCTTCTGCGACGAGCTTTTGCAACAGCCGCCAACGCTTCACATTGAGAACAGCGTCAGGCCCGGCGACCGATCCACGGTGGAAAATCACCTTATTGTTGGGCAGTTCGAGATGAAGGCTGCCAACATCAAACAGGCCGAGCCGCTTTTGCAAGTAACGGCGAAAGAGGCTTTCAGGCGACCACGGCAATTGCGCAGTGCGGTCAACCGATTCAATTTGCATTACGGGAGGCCTCATTCGTTGAACGAAAGATTGATTGGGAACCGATGGCGGACAGGGGCTGAGAGCGGGCTGGGGACGAGTGCGTCAACTGGGGTTGCCCGACGATCGTGACCGTGGTCGCCGTGCTGGGTTTGCTGGGATTGATTTCGAAGCCACGCCACCAAAGCTTGAGAGCGTTCCAGTGTATTGCGGCCATAACCTTCATGGGCAGTACAGGGTGGGTAGCTGCCAGCCGAAGCAGATTTCTGTCGCTGAGGTCCTGCCTTTTACCGTGCAGGGCGGTATTGATAACGGCTGCATCGCTTTTTCGCGCCTGTACCGAAACCGAAACCGTGTCCGATGGCGCCGCCGTGCGGAACCGGTAGCTCATGTCAAGGTCCATGAAGGGAGAGACGTAGAATTCCTTGGCGCACTCTTGATGCACGATTTGGGATGCTGAACCTTGAGGCTGCTGGATGGTGGGCGGCTTGCCTGACAGAGCCGGGAGCGGAATGGGAATGACGTAACTGTGGCGACCGCCGAATGTGCTTGTAACCTGATAGATGACGGCAACCATGTCGCCTTGCTGAGTGCTGCAGAAATAGACGCTCAGCGGATTGAAGTCATATCCGACAACGCGTGGCATGCATAAAAGCTGGATCGTCAGACTGCGGGCCTCAAGGCCGGCGGTTGTTAGTTGGCCACGAACCTGCTCATGCAATGGCACGTCGCTGCCGTCACCGTGGTCGCGGTTGAAGAAGCTCGCGAGATTCGTCTGGTTATAAGAGAACCAGCGCAGCCTTGAATTGAGCGCCTCCAGCTCGGTCAGGTCCAGTAGCAGCCAATATACGCGGTTGCGCAAGGAATGGCGTTTGGGGGTCAGCCGGTGGTGGGTCACGTGCCCGACGTAGAGTGCGGATCGCTGGCTCAAACGACTGCTCCTGCCAGAACTCTTTCGGGGTGCCGGGGCGTAACGAAAATCCGGCCCGATTCATCAGCCACCTGCCATGGGCGCCTTGTTCCTGCAATGGCTTCGGCGACGGCCAAACCGGCCTGCAAACCGTCTTCATGAAAGCCGGCGCCGAAATAGCTTCCGCAATACCAAATACGATCGCGGCCTTGCAGCGACCATAGCTTGCGTTGGGCATTCATTGCGGCGTGGTCGATAATTGGATGGTCGAATTTCTGCACCTGGTGGATCTTGGCAGCGGCGATTTCACGGTTGGGATTGAGTGTCACGAACAGCGGCAATTCATGGGACAGGTTCTGCAGGCTGTTCATCCAGTAGGTCACGGTTAGATCGGCCGATGTTTCGTGTCGCTTGCCAGCGATATAATTCCAGCTTGCCCAGGCCCGGCGGCGCTTGGGCATCAAGGTGGTATCGCTATGGAGGATGGCGGTGTTGGGCTGATAGCGGAAAGCGCCCAGGAGGCTGCGTTCTTCAGGTGTCGGCTGTTGCAGCATGGCAAGCGCGGAATCAGCGTGGGAGGCGATCACGACCTCATCGTAGCGCTCGCGGCCGCCGGCATCTGTATGCAAGGCAACGCCATCGGATAGGCGCTCTATCGAGACGACGCCTTCAGCCTTCCTGATCGAATGGGCAAAGCTTGACGAGATTTTCTCGACGTAGCATCGGCTGCCACCGGTAACCGTGCGCCACAGCGGTCTGTTCGTCAGCTTCAACAGTCCGTGGTTTTCGTGAAAGCGAATGAAGGCGTGGGCGGGGTATTCGAGGACGCTGGACGTTGGCACGGACCAAATTGCAGCGGCCATCGGCAAAAGGTGATCGTCAATGAAGGCCTCGCCATAGCGGTTCTTCTTCAGGTAGGCGCCGAGCGCCATGGCGCTGTGTTCCAGCTCGGGCAGGTCGCGCGGGGCGGAGCGATAAAACCGGACGAGGTCGCGAAGCATTGAATAAAACCGCGGCCGAAACAAATTACGCCGCTGGGCGAAGAGTTGTCCCAGATAGCCACCGCCATATTCCAGCCGGCCGTCGCCTAGCGAAACGGCCAACGACATGTCGGTTGTCTGGGTTTCCACGTCCAGGTGTTGGAACAGCGCTGTCAGGTTGGGGTAGGTTGGCTCATTATAGACGATGAACCCCATATCAACGGCCGTTGAGCCTGAACCTGATGCGACGTTGACGGTATGGGAATGCCCGCCGATGCGCGGGCGCTGCTCGAAAACGGTAATGCTCGTCGACTGGTTCAGCAACCAGGCTGCCGACAACCCCGATATCCCCGTACCGACGATGGCAATGCGTTGATCACGACGGCTCTTTGATGCCATTCCCCCGGTACTCCTTCCCCACCCGAAACCCGTTCGCCGACACACTCAGAAAGAAGGTCGGATCCAATTATGTAGCCCTCATTTCGGAGACCATTGCAATCGTTTACGGACGGTTAAGCCAAGTGGATCACCCGCACTGCAACCCACACATGGTGATGCGGGGTGAAAAATCGCGGGTTTGCGGCCGATGATCCGGTGATCTGTTGAATTGGACTCGCCGTAGGGGTGGTATGCTATCTAATATCGCCATGATCGAAGAAGTGTTGCCGTTTCCCCGGCCGGTGCAAATGCGTGGCCGGTGTCCGGGGCCGGCGCAACAACACCGTCGTGGAGCCTTTATGCACGGACCATCAGGGGACGCGCCAGCCGACCAGGCGCCGGAGGAGTTAATTGCGCGGATAGCGCTTTCGCAAGACAAGAGCGCTTTTGCCGAATTGTTCGATCTTTTCGCACCGCGGCTCAAATACTTCCTCATCCGGAATGGCTCGACATCGGAAGCGGCCGAAGAACTGGCGCAGGAAGCGTTGTTGAAAGTCTGGCGCAAGGCCAAATCGTTTTCCGCCGACCGGGGCACGGCCTCGTCCTGGATCTTTACAATCGCCAGGAATCTACGCATCGACCAGGCTCGCCGCGACAAGCGAGCTCAACTCTACGCAATGGTGGCCGAATTCGACGATGTTGACCCCGACCGCCCCGACGAACTCGTCAGCGGTTATGAGCATGCCCGGTTGGTCCGAGCGGCGATGGGTGAGTTACCTGCTGAACAGCTTGAAGTGGTTAAGTGCTCTTTCATGGAGGGGGCGGCTCATAGTGAAATTGCCGAGCGGCTGGGAATACCGCTTGGCACCGTCAAGTCGCGTCTCAGGCTGGCAATGCGCAAAATGAAGAAAACTCTTGAGGATCTTGCATGACGATCGTGCATCACCCATCGGAAGAAACGCTGATAGCTTTTGTCAACGGCAGCTTGTGCGAGGGCAACAGTCTGGTTGTGGCAACGCACATCGCGCATTGCGGCAAGTGCCAGCAGGCGATCAGAGATCTGGGCATGATCGCCGGCGGTCTCTTGGAGCAGGCAGAACCGGCACCGATCGGGAAAGAGGCTCGGACCGCCTGCCTATCCAAGCTCGACGATCTGCCTGTCGAAGACGTCAATGCAGGCACCCAGCCCTTGAGGATCCCGGCTGCCGATCGCGCCATGGCGCCGCTCTCGTTGTACGACAGCGGGAAATGGCATTGGGTCGGAGTTGGCGTGCAGCAGATGGTCGTCGATGTGCCTAGTGATACCGGGACACGCGTTTTCGTTTTAAAGGCTGCGCCTGGAACCCGGCTGCCTGATCATCGGCATGTGGGGACCGAATGGACGTGCGTCCTCAAAGGCGCATTCGTCCATGACCATGGCAGGTTTGGTGCTGGCGATTTCGATGAGGCGGATGCAAGTGTCGATCACAACCCGTTCGTGGAAAAAGGTGAAGAATGTATTTGCCTCGTCGCTATGAACGGCCACGTTGAAATGACCGGCTGGCTGGGGCGTCTGATCCAGCCGCTGGTGCGGTTTTAGGCCGGCACGGGGGATGGAGGCTCTGATAATCCTAACCGCCCTGCTTGGTGCGTGGCTGCTGCTCGCTTGCGGAATGGCGGTGGCATGGTGGGTCGAGCAGCGTACAGGAAATTCAGGCTGGGTGGATGTCATCTGGACAGCCAGCATGGGGGTGACGGGGTTGGCCGCGACGTTTTTCGGGCCAGGGACGGGAGAGGCCGTCAGCAATCGCCAGATGCTCATTGCTGTCCTCGTTGGCGTGTGGGCGATGCGATTGGCTTCCTACATTGTGCAACGGACCCGGCGTGTCGGAGATGATCCGCGCTATGCGAAGCTCCGACAGCAATGGGGACCGGAGGCGCCGCGCAAGTTTTTCTGGCTGGCCCAGATCCAAGCCGCACTCAGCCTTCCGATGGTTGTGGCAATTGCGCTGGCGGCCAGACAGCCCGCGCCCCTGTTTACAGGAATGGACTGGCTGGCGCTTTTCATCTTTCTGGCCGGTTTGGCGGGTTCGGCGATTGCCGACGTGCAACTTGCGGCCTTCAAGCGAAACAGCGATGCCTCGGGCCGGGTTTGCGATAGCGGTTTGTGGGCCTGGTCGCGCCACCCCAATTACTTTTTCGAATGGATGATATGGGTGGGAATTGCCTTGTTTGCGATCGATCTGTCGGGCGACTGGCTTTGGGGCTATCTGGCCCTGATCGGGCCTGCCTGCATGTTCTGGCTGTTGCGCTACGTTTCAGGCGTGCCGCCGCTGGAGGATCACATGCTGGCGAAGTACGGGCACGAGTTTGAGCGCTATCAATCAACCACCAGCGTATTCTTTCCGCTACCGCCAAAAAACAAGGCTCAAACGTAAAGCTCAATCCTAACGCTCAACCGTAAAGCTCAACGAAACCGAATTCATTGCCCGAGAGGAAGCTGGCACCAATGTCACTTGTAGAGCATGTCATCGCAGCATCAGAACGCGTGCCGTTACCGGATTTTGCGACCCGGGCGGGAATCCATTTCCTGGTCGACAGGACGAAACGACAACTTGCCCGCCAACCCGGCGATGCAACCGAAACCTTCGCGCGCGACATGGCTTCGTTTCCGATCGCGCTGTCGACGGATGCGGCCAATGAACAGCACTACGAGATCCCGGCGCGCTTCTTCGAGTTGACGCTGGGGGGGCGGCGGAAATACTCGTGCGGATATTATGAGACCAGCACGGCGACATTGGATGAAGCCGAAGAGTCGGCTCTGGCGATCACGGCCCAACACGCCGACCTGGCGAACGGACAGCGCATTCTGGAACTGGGATGCGGCTGGGGGTCATTGACGCTGTGGATGGCCGAGCACTATCCCGACGCGCAAATTACGGCCGTATCGAATTCAAAGTCGCAGCGTGACTACATTCTTTCGCAACTCGACCGGCATGGCTTCCAGAACGTCGATGTCATCACCGCGGACATGAACAACTTTGTCGCTGGGCAAAGTTATGACCGGGTCGTCTCGGTTGAAATGTTTGAGCACATTGCGAATTGGCGTGAGTTGATTGGCAGGGTTGCTGAAGGGCTGAAACCGGATGGCCGGTTTTTCATGCACGTCTTCAGTCATCACTCGCAGCCCTACCGGTTCGATCATCGCGACAAGACCGACTGGATTGCGCAGCACTTCTTTACCGGCGGGATTATGCCCAGCCACAACCTCATTCATCAATTCTCGGACCTGATCGAGGTCGAGGAGGAATGGCAATGGAGCGGTGAGCACTACGCCAGGACGGCGCAGCACTGGCTTGAGAACTTCGACCGTAATCGTGGTGAGATCGCCGATATCCTACGAGGTGTCTACGGCGATGAGGGCCCGATCTGGCAGCGGCGCTGGCGATGGTTCTATCTGGCGACCATGGGGCTGTTCGGCCATGAGGGCGGACGCGAATGGGGTATCAGCCACTATCGGATGCGATTGAAATAGCAGGCGGGGAACGACCAGCAGGTTTTTATAGAACTGATTTGGCCGGCAGCACCGCGCGCACTGTCGCGTGTCGGTTACCGGCCGAGACTGGTTTGTACTGCGACAAACGCCAATGCGGCGCAGACCCCGGCTGTCAGAGCACCGTAGGCGATGTCGATCACGGTCACCTGCCATGTCCAATTTTTTAACGTTGCGTAGTTGGTCAGGTCGTAGGTTGCATAACACAAGGCACCCAGTAGCGCGGCCGAAGTGAAGGCGGTGAGCGCGGTCCCATCGCGCAAAGCCGGCATGACGGCAAAATGAACAATACCCGCTGGATAGGCGAGGTAGAAGATCACGGCGGGCATGATGCGGATATTGTCCACCAGCATATCGCCCAGGATCGGCTTATAGAGCCGGGTTGCCATTTGCGACAGCCAGATTGCATCAATAACTCCAAACACCAGCAGAATGGTCAGGTAGGCTATCAGGTAGGCCATGGGAGGGCTCACGATGTTCAATTGGAAGGTGACTGGGTAACGCCCTACTGGCCAGCGCAGATCACCGAGTTAGACGGTACGGCAGCCGACGTTGGATACGAGCCACCCGGCCAACGCAGCATTGGATCAAGTTATTGAGCCGGTATTCTGGATTCGCAGAATTTGCTCCACTTGGCACTGGAGCATATGTCTGATCCAGTATACGGGAACAGCCGCTCAGAGCGGTTGGCCGAATTCGACGACCCGCCGCAGAAATTGGAACCTTCGACCATGGCTGAACTTGGAACCTCGCCGACAATGATCGTCGGGATCGGTGCGTCGGCGGGCGGACTGGCTGCATTCGAGACTTTCCTTGATCATTTGCCCGACCTATCGGGGATGGCGGTGGTTCTGGTTCAGCACCTGGACCCCGATCATCCCAGCCTGCTGGTGGAATTGCTCACCCCGCATAGCCCGATGCCGATTTTTCAAGCCTCAGACGGCACACTGGTGCAATCAGATTGCATTTACGTCATCCCGCCGAACACAACCTTGACGATTGAAGATGGCTTCCTGAAACTGGCTTCACCCGCCACGCCGCGCGAAAACCGGAGACCGATTGACACATTCCTGTTCTCGCTTGCCAAGGACCAGGGCAAGCGCGCGGCGGCGATCATTCTTTCCGGGGTGGGAAGCGATGGCGCCAAGGGGTTGACTGCAGTCAAGGACAGCGACGGTCTGACACTCACCCAGGCCGGGGCTGATAAGTCCGCGCTGACCGGAATGCCATCAAGCGCGTTGGCGACCGGAAAGGTTGACCATCTGGTTGCCGTCGAAGACATGCCTGCCATCCTGATTGGAAGATTAGCCAAGCTTGTCAGCGACCAGAATTGGGAAAACGGCCAAGCAAGCGCATTGGATTGGCCCAAACACCTGGCCAAGATCACGGCCTTGTTGCGGGCTGCGATCGGTCACGAGTTCTCCGACTACAAGCAGAACACGCTGATCCGCAGGGTCCAGCGGCGGATGCTTGCGCTTCGGATCGAAGACGTGAACTCCTACATCGCAGCCCTTGAGGCCGATGCGCATGAGGCCGACCTGTTGTTTCGGGATCTGCTTATCGGCGTGACGCAGTTCTTTCGAGATCCTGCAGCCTTCGAGGCGCTGCAAGAGGTCATTGTTATAAAGCTGTTGGCCAATCGCGGGGCTGACGACCCGATCCGGATCTGGGTTCCTGGCTGCGCCACGGGCGAAGAAGTCTATTCGCTTGCCATTTTGCTGCAGGAAGCCAAACAGAAAGCCAATTGCGATACTGAAACCATTGTCTTTGGAACCGACATCGACGCAGCCGCCATCTCGGTCGCGCGCATGGGGCGTTACCGCCAGCCCATCGCCGGACTTTCTGAAAAGCGGCTGTCGCGCTGGTTCACCGGAGAAGGTGACGTCTTCAAGCCGATCAAGTCGATCCGCGACACCTGCGTCTTTTCCGTTCACAGCCTGTCCAAGGACCCGCCGTTCTCGAAGCTCGATCTCATCTCGTGCCGGAATGTGCTGATCTATATGAATAAGGATCTGCAAAATCAGGTGATGCAGACGTTCCACTACGCCCTGAAACCGCACGGCATCTTGTTCCTTGGCCCTTCGGAAAGCGCCCGGCAGGAACCAAACATGTTCAAGTTTATTGACCGCTCTCACCGGCTGCTGGAACGCCAGTCGGGCGCAGCAGGTGTGCCGGTGCGGGTCAGCTCGCCGACAAAAGCGGCGATGGAGTCTCTGGAACCGAGACGAATCCACGCGAACAGCGATCGCATCGAACGCAGCGTGCGCGATGTGATGGAGCGGCACTCCCCGGTGCATTTCGTCGTCGACCGTCAATTCAATATTGTCCGCTTCTCAGGGCCTGAAGCCGGGCGCTACCTTGAGCCCTCGACAGGGACCTCCAGCCTTGGCCTGTTCTCGATGCTGCGCCGGGCTCTGCGATCAGCGACACGTCTGGCGCTACACACCGCAATGAGCGAACACCGCGAGGTCATCCAACCCGATCCGGCGCTCAATTCAGGTGCCACTGAGGGCGAAGATGTTTCGATAATCGTCGAACCGATCGAAGATGGCCTGTTTGTCGTGGCCATCCGAGACAACAGCACTCACCCTTCCGAAGACAAAAACCTTATAGAAGATGCAAAGGAAGATTGGGACACCGATCTTGGCCGCGAACTGAAATCCACACGGCGTCAACTCAAGGCGGCGATCAGCGAATTGGAGACGCATGCCGAAGAGCAGAAGTCCTCAACCGAAGAGCTGCAATCGGTCAACGAGGAACTGCAATCGTCCAACGAGGAGCTTGAGACGGCCAAGGAGGAAATGCAGTCCGTCAACGAAGAGCTGCAAACCGTCAACAATGAGCTGCAGTCCAAGAACACGACGCTGGAGCGCCTCAACGACGATCTTGCCAACCTTCTGAACAGTACGCAGATTGCGACCTTGTTCCTCGACAAGAACCTGTGCATTCGTAGCTTCACACCGGCGCTGGCCGATATATTCCACGTTCGCAAATCCGATGAGGGCCGCCCCTTTGACGACATCACCAGCCGGCTTGATTACGCTGAACTGGTCGATGATGTCAGAGACATTCTTCGCACGCTTGCTGTCGTTGAGCGGGAGGTTCGCACGAAAGCTGGCAGCGGCACGACCTTCCTGATGCGCATGCGGCCCTACCGCACCGTTGACGACCGCATCGATGGCGTCGTTGTCACCTTTGTCGACATCAGCGAAGTCAAATCTGCCGAACTGGCACGCAATGAAGCCGAGCTTTCGTTTGAGCTGGTGCAAGGGGCGGCAAGCATCGGCGGCTGGCACTGGGACCTGACAACGAGGGAGATGAAGCTTTCCGAGCAGGCGGCCGGAATGATTGGGTATGACCCGTCTCACGGACCGATCAATCGAGACTGGTTTCGCGCCCACGCCCATCCAGACGACGTCTCCTCCATCCTTGAGGCCTTCGACGCCGTTGAAAAAGGCTCTGCCGATTTTGAAATGGAATTCCGGATCGTTGGCGGTGAGGACATCCGGTGGCTGCTGGGAAGGGGGCGTGTTCTGAAGGATGGCGGGGACAAGCCACACCGCCTGATGGCTGTGTTTCTCGACATTACCAAGCTCAAGCGCGCCGATGAAACCAACAGGGGATTGGTGCAAGAACTCGACCATCGCGTGAAGAATATGCTGGCCCTGGCTTCAACCATTGCGCACAGAACCGCCGCGGACGCCGGCACCTTGGATGCATTCCTGGAGACCTTCACCGGGCGCATCGAATCGATGGCGCGGATTCATTCGCATCTCAGCCGTGGAGATTGGAGCGGCGTCCGCCTCAAGGAGGTATTAGCCGACGAACTTGCCCCCTATGCAAGCCCAACAAACACTCATGTCGAGGGTGATGGAGTCGTCTTAAACGCGAGTGCGACGCAGGTTCTCGCATTGGCCATCCACGAGTTGACGACGAATGCGGCCAAATACGGCGCGCTGCTGGCCCCTGGTGGAAAGGTTTCAGTTTCCTGGCAGCGCCGGAATGCCGGAACGCCCGAAGCCACACTCAATTTCGAATGGCGCGAGACCGGGGGCCCAAAGGTGGTGCCGCCCAGCCGCAAGGGCTACGGCTCAAGCGTGATCGGCGACCTTATTCCGTATGAAATTCCAGGTAGTACGGTCGAATTCGACTTCCCGCCTGAGGGTGTCATCCGCCGCATCAGCATTCCGCTGGACAGAATCGAAACCCAGCGGGCTTGAGGGGCTTAGCGATTGTGGCGCGGATAGGTGGGGGTGTTTGCGTCAAGTCGTTACTAATCGAACCTCCGCGGAGGATCGTTCGGCGCCGGATGCTCAAGGCGAAGCCGCAGTGTGGGCATCTGAAGGCGCAAGAAAAGAACTCACCCCCACCTGGGAATGTCACGATCACTTGGTCCCTGGTGTTGCGGGGGCGGCGCTGCTGTCGATTGCAAACCGGGCCCAAGAGATGACATTCCGTCCTCCCCCGTCAAAGGGGGAGGAGCCGCAAGACGTTCGGTGTGGTGGGCCAAGGTTTGAACTGTCAGCAATACGCCCGGTCTATTCGTCCCCGGTTTGTACCCTTGGTTTGTACCACCTCGCAGCCCCTGATCTCACAAGGGGAGGACGCCGTCGGCTCCTCTCCCCTGGAGGGAGAGGACGGGCTGCCATGACTTGCAAGCGACCTGGCGACCGATACCGACCATGCGAATGTCAACGGCAGCGTCTTGGCGTTTGCAAGTCATCGTGGCAGCGCTAGGTGAGGGGGGATGGGGGAATCGCGGCATTCGGCAGGTCAACTTGAAGCTGGGGGTCTAAATTATCCTGGCGCGGATAGGTGGGTGTAGCTGCATTTAGTCGGCACCAACCATACCTCCGCGGAGGACCGTCCGGCGCGGATGCCGCCAGTTCCACAGGACTTTAGGAACTGTGGACCACCACAAGATCGCGGTGGGCAAGCTGAAGCGCCACCAACGCGGTTGCTGGTGGGCAAGCTGAAGCGCCAAACAATGACTCTCAAGCCCGGGGGTGCGCCGCATCGTAAACAGCGATCAGCCGGTCGCGGTCCACCTCGGTATAAAGCTGCGTCGTCGACAGCGAGGCATGCCCCAGTAACTCCTGGATCTGCCGCAAATCAGCGCCCGCGCTCAACAAGTGCGTCGCAAACGAATGGCGCAGCGCGTGCGGCGTCGCGGTATCAGGCAATCCTAAGTCTTCGCGCATCCGTTTCATGCGAAGCTGAATTATGCGCGGCGAAAGCGGCCCACCCTTGGCGCCCAGAAATAAGACGTCGTCAGCATCGATGGAATAAGGGCAAAGCTCCAGATAATTGCCGGTCGCCTCTTGCACGATTGGCAACACCGGAACCAACCGCTCACGCCCGCCCTTGCCCTTGATAATCAGGCTGTCGCGGCCTGCAAGCGGCGCATCCCGCCGCGTAATTCCAAGCGCTTCTGAAATCCGCAACCCGCATCCATAAAGCAGCAACAAGACGGCGGCATCGCGGGCTGCAACCCAATCGACCTCCTGGTCCATTGTCTTGGCAACGGTCGCCTGCGCGTTCTCGATGGTCAGTGGCTTGGGTACACCGTGCGGCACCTTCGGGCGCTGCACTTGCTGTGCTGATCGGTTTTTGGCGATTTCCCGGCGCTCCAGCCAATTGAAAAACGACCTGATTGCCGAAAGCGTTCGCGATAACGATCGCGATTGCACGCCCGCCTGCCGACGCGATGCCATGAAGGAGCGAAACGTTCGCGTATCCACATCGCCAAGATCGCTGAGCATGGCCGGCCTGCCCAGCCGCCCTGCAAGGAAGCCCGCGAATTGCATCAGGTCACGCTGGTATGCGCTAAGTGTGTGAGCCGACGAACCCCGCTCATGCGCCAGATGGTCGAGCCATCCCGCAATCAGGGTCTCAAGGTTCCGGTCGTCGCTCAATAGCCACCTCCCTCACATTGCGCTATGCCAGCTTCAAGCTACCCCATGATTTGGTTAACCATTGGTAAACGCCCATATGCAGACTATCATTGCAGGCCAAATGACGGCCAGTCTCCGACAGGATTGAAAAAGGGCGCGATTGCATGCCGACACGTTCAAGATTGAGATTGCCGCCGCGCCGCGAAAACTTCGAAGGCAATCTACGGCGAGTCGGCGTCGAGATAGAATTCGCAGCCGTCAGTGCCGCGCGCGCCGCCGAGCGTGTCGCCACACTTTATGGCGGGAACGCAGAACGCGAAGACCCCCACCGTTACCACATCAAGAGTACGCGGTTGGGAGATTTCCTGGTCGAACTCGACACCCAGTATGCACACCGAACCGGCGGCCCGCAGGCCACCAGTGCGGCTGGTTTCCAAGGCTTCGTGGAAAGCTTTTCAGAAGCGATGCGCGAAATCTATGGCGACCTGGGCTCCTTGATCATTCCATATGAGGTGGTCTGCCCGCCCATTTCCGTCGAGCAACTGGATGATCTGGAAGGCCTGATCGTCGCTTTGCGCGAAGAGGGCGCGACCGGCACCAACGACAACCTGCTGCATGCCTTCGGTTGTCAGTTGAATCCCGACATCGCAACCCGCGACCCGCAGTGGATTCTGGCCGTCCTGAAGGCGGAAATCCTACTCTCCGATTGGTTGCGGTCGGTTATCTCCATCGATCTCGCCCGCCAGATCCTGGCCTTCGCCGACCCCTTCCCGCAAGCCTATCGCCACATGGTCTTGGCGCAAGATTACTGGCCCGATACCGATAAGCTGATCGACGATTACCTGACCCATAACCCGACGCGAAACCGCGAATTGGACATGCTGCCGCTATTCATGTGGTTGGATGAAGACCGCGTCCGGCAGCGGATTCCCGACAAGTTGGTGAAATCCCGCCCGACATTCCACTACCGCCTGCCCGATGCCCGGATCCGCGAAGCAACCTGGAGCCTGACGTTAGAGTGGAACCGCTGGTGCGTCGTCGAGCGCCTTGCCGAAGATCGCGAAATGCTCGCCCAAATGGGCAAAGCCTACACCGAAAACGACCTTGCCATCCTGTCGGAAGATTGGGCGTTGCGATGTACCGAGTGGTTGATGCTTTAGCCCGTCCCCGGTGAGAATGACGGGTTTGGCCCGCCTTCATACTCCGCTGACCTTGCCTTACTCCCGCTTGCTTGCCTTCCCTCCCAAGACGCCCCGGTAGCGCTCCCACGTCTTTCCATCGAGCATAAGCTTGTCCAATCTCGGCTGCGCTTCCGGCCTGTCCCGGGCGAATGCCTCAATCATCGCCACCCGCTCCCGATCTAACTTCTGTTTAAGCACGCCGATCCGCGCCGGCCGATTTGAACACTTGTCTTTGAGAAAGCAGGCGCGCAGCCTCAGATAATATTCAACTTCCTCGCCTGCATTGAAGATGCCGCCTTTTTCTACAAGTTCTGCCAATTTCAATAAGGCAGGCCCAAAGCCTCCCCATGCTTTCCCGACAACGATATCAAGTGCCAAATCCCGACTTAAAACCCTCCGGTCCTCATAAAATGGATCCGGGTCAACCATTCCATAAGGGCGAGCAAACTTTGGAGGCCGCGATGTGCTCTTCAAGAGCTTTAGCTGTCGTTGCTCAAAGTCTTTCAAAGCAACGCAATAGCCCAGCTCATCGAAAACAACGTGAGCATAATTTTCCCAATTAATACAATCAATCTCGTACTCACAATTGGGGGTTATTCGGGCCCTTTGAAACTGCGGATAGTTTTGGACGAAAGCTAGACTCAAGATCCTTCCGGCCTTGTCGCAATTCAGCGCATCCAGCGCTTCGCGATAACTGCGATACTCCTTCGGTGACATCAGCCCTTCAGCCGGTTTGCTTTCAAACCAATCCGGGTTGCCGTCTTTGTCGTAGATCAACCGTTCCGGGTCCTTCAACACGCCCTCCGCATATGTCGGCGTGCACACGCCAAGTAAATGGCCTGCAAAGATCCCGGCCGACACCATCACTTTCCAACCAAACCCCGGCATCAACTTATCCCCTCTGTCACGACACAGAACATCCTAGCAGTCGTACTGGCTGTCGAGGAAATGAAATGACACGAACCAACAGTTTCGCCTTATGTGCGCGAGCCCAGGAAAATTTGAAAAAGCTGAACGATAGAAGAAACCTGCAAATGGATCATATCGGTCGATTGGAAGATCGGCTTCGCTATCGAGATGGAGAGGTTAGGACTGCAAAAAATCGATTATCTCGAACACTGGCAACTATCGAAAACGTAGGCGGTACTGTTGTCGGGCTTTCTGTAAGCATTGCGGCAAGGGACGCTCGTGGAGCAGCAAAAGACGCTACCGTCCTCGCCGTACAACTGAGCAATCAACTTGCCGCATACAATGAGCGGCTGGAGAGCTTGCTGCAAACCCGGCGCCACGAACAACACCTACTGCGATCTGCAAAACAGAATCTTGTGGTCACGCAGAACCAGATCGACCGAGCCCACAATATTTTGGACTCCAACGACTGCCACTGACGCCCCAACAACAACCTGCCCCAAGTGATGACATTCCGTCCGCTCCCCTCAAGTGGGCGGAGCCGCTGGGCGCGAGCGATTTGCCAAACAATAAATCGAAAACGACCTCGCCATCCTTTCAGAAGATTTGGCACTCAGAATTACGGAATGGCTGGTGCCGTAGTTATCAGAATGCTCGGCGGGTAAGGCGATGTGGGGCAGGCGCAATACATTGCGCCCTACGAAAAAATCGCCAGGCTGTAGGGCGCAATGCATTGCGCCTTTCCAAGCTCAGCGGCACCGTGAACACCACGGCGCCCACCGTCCGTCACCCGGCGAAGGCCGGGGCCCAGACAAGCCCCAAGGGTACCGATACAAGCCAGCATGATGCCTCGACTTCCAGTATGTCTCAGAGGGCATCGATCAGCATCATACTCGCGCTCAACCGCAACGCGACCTAGCAGGCTGTTGAAGAACTCAGTGAGGTCGCGATGCGAGACGAAATTGGCTGCCGGCAAGACGCGTCCGGTGCAGGTGTGGTGGATCCCACGGCAAACCGGCGCAACGCAGTCCGGCAGTCAATTTCGCCGCATCCCTCTGGGACACCGCACTTTTTCGCCTCGGCGGCGTCGCGGCACTGGCCCGATGGACCCACATCGCGCTGCGCGCCGCTTCTGGCCGAATGCGAAAAAGTGACAGGTGTCGCGAGCCACATGAGTTTTTCAACAGCCTGCTAGA